>NZ_CP046703.1:6625000-6937500 GCF_009873495.1 Nostoc sp. ATCC 53789
TTTGCTTGGTTAACTGACCAAATGTTGCTCAGATTTAACCAAGTACCCCGAAAAAATTATGTCGCTTTCCTAGAATTACTGGGTATTCGTCTCCAGCCTCCCGCCCCAGCCCGCACGGAATTAACTTTTTATTTAAGCGCTGCATTACCCGAAGCCTACACAATTCCAGCCGGATTGGAAGCCTCAACTATCCGCACTGAAACTACAGAAGCTATTACCTTCAGCACAGATTATCCTCTAATTATCGGCAATCCCCGCATCCAACATTTCTTAACTGCCCAAACTACCGAAGATATTCCCCAATCTCTGCGCGAAAGAGTCACAACTTCATGGACTCGTCAATCTAACGGTTTCTGGACAGGTAATGAACAACCGATTTTTGAAGAGGAACCCCAGCCTGGTAACTGCTTTTATTTAGCCATTAATTCTGATGATCCTTTAGATGCTAATGTTTTAGAAATTATTTTCCAAGGGGCTGCGGCTACCCCTGCTGGTATTAACCCCAATCAACCACCGCGCAAATGGGAAGCCTGGGATGGGGAAAATTGGCAAGCAGTTTTATTGCAAGAGTCAGATGATAAAACTCGTGGGTTCAGTTTTTATGAAATGGCCCAACAGGGTGGAAACCCATCTCAAGGTGCAGAGGTACGTTTACATCTACCTCAAATTTGGCCTGTGGCTAATTTTACCTCTTACCGAGGTCGTTGGTTGCGCTGTAGCTTTGTTTCCGCAGAAGCCAATGAAACTGGTTACAATCGTCCGCCAAGAATTATTGGTTTAGCAGCGCGGTCAATTGGCGGTACTGTTAGGGCTAGTCACAGTACGCTGATTATAGATGAGCGATTGGGAATTAGTGATGGTACACCCGGTCAGAGTTTCCAGTTACAAACAGCACCAATTTTAGAACGTCGGGAAAATGAGTATATTTTAGTTACTCCTAGTGGTGGTTTGCCTCAAAAGTGGATTGAGGTGAGAGATTTTGCTGATTCTGGGCCGCATAACTTTCATTACACCATCGATTCGATCACTGGGACAATCCAGTTTGGGCCGCTGATTCGGGAACCTAGCCAACTTAAACAGCATACCCAAATGCGATCGCGAATCCAAGAACCATCGCTAGATAACACATCTGTACAAGTTCTAGAAAATAACCAGTCGGAACACCAATATGGGGCGATTCCTCCCCGTGGTGCAGAGATTAAAATGGTTGCTTATCGCACAGGTGGCGGTAGAGAAGGCAATGTGCAAACTGGGGCAATCCAGTTTTTGAAGTCTGCATATCCATACATTGCTAGTGTGGTCAATCGTGTACCTGCAATCAATGGTGCAGATGCCGAATCGCTAGAACAGGCTGTAATGAAGGCTCCCCGCATCCTTCGCACACGCGATCGCGCCGTCACTGCTGAAGATTTTGAAGTTTTGACTCAACAGGCGGGTGCTGGTGCGATCGCGCGCGTCCGGTGTTTGGCAGCGAATTCTCGTAGACAAGCTGGTATAGTTAGTTTACTGGTAGTACCTTATGCAAATACAGATGCGATCGCGCAAGGTAATGGCATGACACCAGAAAATTTTGCTCTTAGTAATGCCCTGCAAGAGCAAATTATGAGTTACTTAGATGAAAGACGATTATTAGGGGTACAAATAGAATTACAAGAACCGAATTATGTAGGTGTTTCTGTACAGACAGAAATTGCTTTAGAACCTGCTTATGATAATCCTTTTGCCAGAGAAGAAATTCGCCGGAATTTAAGGGTATCACTGTATAAATATTTAAATCCATTAACGGGAGGAATGGACGGCAAAGGTTGGCCATTTGGGCGACCAGTTTATACATCAGATATTGTCGCATTACTGCAACAAACCCCAGGTGTGCGTCATTTAGGCCCTGTCCTGCTGTTTCCCATCCGCAAGCAAGGAGAAAATTGGCGACGACAACCATCACCAGAACAATTAATTGACCCAGGCTCGGAAGGTTTGATATGTTCTTGGGCTGATACCAATCTCCGCTCAAATCACGACATTCAAATAATTCGTAATTCGTAGTTTGTCATTTGTCATTCGTCATTTGTCATTCGTCAGTAGTTATTCCCAATTCCCCATTCCCCATTCCCAAATCCTATGGTTCAAAGTCGCTCTAGTCCAGCTGTAAGCATTCAATTAACACCAATGCAAATACCCGAGGCTTTACCTGTGGCAGGTTTAGGATTTGCAAACGCGGATATGGATGTAGCTGGACGTACTTTACTCTTGCATCCTGGGCATCCCAGCGAGATGATTGTGCAAGTACAAAACTTAGAACAACGTCCTTTGCGGGTAAGCTTAAGTGTTGAGGGAAACTTTCCATCTCAATGGTGTCAAATTGGCACAGAGGGTAGTGAAATACCGCCTCGTGGACAAATGGATGCTGTTCTCTACTTCTCAATTCCCGACACATTTTTTGAAGACCAAGAAGCAATTTCTCCTGGAACAAAAGATAAATTAACTCTCAATTTTCGTAGTCTAGTTACTCTACATATAGACCCAGGTACCGACAACGAACAAATCGAGAGAAGCGAATATTTCGATTTATATATCCGTCCCTACACCGCCTACATGGAATTCTTGCCAATTTTGTATCGAGAAGTAGACTTTATTGGTCGCTTCATGAAGATATTTGAGCAAGCTTTTCAACCAATAGTTGATAGTTACAATGTCATGTGGGCAAACCTCGATCCTTTGACAGCGCCACAAGCATTACTACCTTTTATGGCTCATTGGGTTGCTTGGCAAGTAGATTCTGTGTGGGATCTCCAGCAACAACGGCGTTTAATTCGTCGCGCTGTAGAACTTTATCGCTGGCGCGGAACTCGCAAAGGATTGCGTCTCTATTTACATCTTTATACTGGTTTACCTCTAGACGAACATTTACCAAATGAAGCTGATAAACATATCAGTATCACAGAACCTTTTGGCCCAAGTTTCATCATCGGAGATGCCCAATTAGGAAATGCAGTTTTAGCCGGTGGGCAACCATATCATTTTATAGTACGTTTGCGTTCAAATATTTCTAGTGGCATCATCAACGAGCAACTTATCCAAAGAATTATAGAACAGGAAAAGCCTGCTTTCTGTACATACGAACTATCTATTGAAAATCCCACTCATTAAATAATTTATAATTAAATTGTAGAGTGTGTTATAGCTTTAGCGTTTATCAAAGTAATTTTTTTTTAACGAACCGCGAAGGACGCGAAGGACGCAAAGGAAGAGAAGGAAGAAATAGGGAAAAAATGCTTAACTGAACTGTATTGACTTTTAATCTAAAATCTAAAATCCAAAATCGCTATGTCCCATCCTTTCCCACCCCCACCAATCAAATCTTTGGAACGCCTGCAAGCCGCAGATGGGTTACTAATAAATGCAGAACGCTGGCGCACAGCCCATGATTATCACCGAAATCGGCAAAATGCTCAATATCAAAGTTTAAACCAACCAGGAATTGTCTGTGGTTTAGGCGTTCGAGATGTGACAGCCCCAAGTCAAGTAGAAGCTAGATATCGAGATGGACGTTGGGTGCAAATTCAACCTGGTATTGCAATTGATTTAGCAGGTAATCTAATTGTTGTACCGACTTCTTATGACTTTCCTATTGATATAGAAGTAGTCAGTTCTGAACCACTCATGATCTACTTAGTAGTTAGCTATGTAGACCCTGATGAATTGCGGCGTGGACAGCAAAGAGATGTTGTTCAAGAAACTTATCGAATTGACCAAAGAAATTCTATACCAGCCAGTTCAGAAATAGAAATATGTCGGATACTTCTGCAACCAGGACATACTGATATTACCCAACCTGCGGATGCTTTCTTTCCTGGATATAACAATATTGATTTACGTTACCGCCGTCAGGCACAAATGCGTCCTCAAGCACTTGTGTGTATGGCGCAAGCAACTCATAGCGATCCGGAATGTGCGCGTAATTTTTTCAGCCTTTCGTATTTGTTACAAGCAGTAGAACCCCTGTATCCCAGTTTAAGAGGGGCTGATGAACCAGGTCAGGTTTCTCTAAGTGAAAATATTCAAGATTATGACCTACTTTATTTGACAGGTGGACAGGCTATTTCTTTAAATAGTCTTGAATTTGAATCCCTCAAAAATTACTTAAATTTAGGTGGTGTGCTTTTCGTTGATGCACCAACAAATGCTAACGCTCTAATTGAGAGTACTCAGGCATTAGCACAACAGTTAGAAAGTCCTTTAAGACCTTTAGAAGAATTGCAACGAAGTCATCCTTTAAGGACAAAACCTTTCTTATTTGCTGCCTTGCCAATGGTTAATCAACAGCAGATTAAATTGTTAATCGGTGGCGGAATTATTTTAGCGATTGGAGATTTAGCAACTGCTTGGGGACTGGATAGAGATTTGAGTTTACCCAGATTGACTATTCGTACAGCCCAGGAATTAGGAATTAATATTCTTCATTATGCTTGGAAGCGGCGACAGTTGATAGGCTTGCAACAGGAAGATAATTCAGGGCAGTGGTAGAAGTGATAGCAGTATTAAGGTGGGCGACATTTTTTGGTAATGCCCATCCCACAAGATCAGGCGATCGCACCCTGGCATTAGTTACAACTTAATACAAGTCTACGATTTTAAGAATAAAGGCTCCATCTTGCGATATCTAATTCCCACACGGACAACATCAATCTCATCATCTTCTTCCTTAACTAACCTGTGGAATGTGAGTCAAGTATCTATCCAGAAGATTCGGTTTGTTGATTTATTTTCAGTAATAATGGGAATTAGATTAGCTTTTTAAGAGGCAGTTTACTCTTTAAATATGGAAGTCTTTTAACTATTAGTAATAGCTGTTTGAGATTTATTACGAACAGGCTGAAGAGGTTTGACTTTGGATTCTGATACCGTCATGCTGTTCCACTTTTCTACTGTTGGTTTATATAACCAATACGCTATCTTAGCTTCATCAACATACCCTCTTAGTTCAGGATCAGGCCAAATATGAAGGCGATCCTCACATCCCACTTCTCTTGCTGCTGCTTCAATATCATCCCATTGTCTTTTGAAGCATTCTCCCCATGAGCTTTTTGTCATAATAGAACTGGCAAATTCCAAGCCTGCTGCTATCATCCGCTTGCCATTAGTTCCGCGAGCATTTATAGGTTCCCAAAAGATTACTTCTGGATCGAATTGCATAATTTTATACAAATGTCTTTTGAAATCATCTAAATTCATATTAGGAGGGGTAGGAGCAATTGCAACATACAACCTACACCCAGCTTTATGACCTTTGATTAAGGCTTTATAGCGTTCTGAAGGTAAAGGGGCTTGAGGTTCAATTTGCCGACTAAGTTCATCATCCAAATATGGTAAACTCATACCGACTATAACGTTGGGGTCTTTGAAAATATTGATATCATTCACCCACAAGGGGCTACGAGTCAGAATTCTTATTCGTTTTTTATAGTGCAATAAAGCCTGAACGGCACCACGGGTAACATTAGCAGTTTGCTTGTTCTGGTAAGGATCTGTTCCAGAACAAAGAAGAACAACACCTTTACCTTCTGGTGTTACGCGCCATGACTTCTTGCGGCTTAGGGTCTTTTCTAATTGCTCAGGTATTTCTTCACGAACGAAGAGATATTTTCCCCAATCCATCTGAGGATCGCTAACTCCTTGTTCTCTTAACTGGGCTTGCTTTGTACGAATTGCAGGAGTCGAAGGTACATAACAGAAGGTACAACCATGCAGGCACCCTGATGCTACGTTAACTACATAGTCACATAGCCCTTTTTTATTAAGGGCACTTTCTTGAAGGGGATTAATAATTTTTTCAGTGCCTTTGACGATGGACATTGTGTACCGCCAGTTAATGTATCAGAAAATATTATCTAGTTATGTTTTAGAAATCAGATAGAAAAAACTTGGGTTTAGAAAATAATGAAAATTGATATTTACTCGGTACCTTTATTATATCTGACTTTTTATAATCTGTCTGACTTCTTGTCAAGATTTTGCCATCTCTCCAAACTTCTATTTCTTTTTCTTTTAAATTCCTATTTAAATATTCATTATATAGTCTTCTGTTAGCTGGATTAAGATGCATAGTTTTCTGTTTGATTTCTTTATAAGAAATACCATCAGGATTCTCTGTTATTAGTTTTCCTACATCTTGATCTAGTTTGTCTAGGCAAATCTCATAGGTGTTTTTAGTAATATTAAGTTCAAGTGAAAGCTGATTTTGATTATAATAATTAGCACTTCTAAATCCATAGCCATAAATTTCATAATGATATTGATAATTTAAATTATTTTCTAATTCAAAACATTCTTTTATGACTTCTAGCGCTGTTAAATTTTGTGATAAATGTAGCAGATAGTACAATACGATATTCTCACCTCTAGGAATCAGTGCAAACGTAAATACATACCTTGATTTACCTTTTTCCATGAAAAGCTTCACGGTTTGATCTCTCAAATAACACTGTTCTCCTTTACTTGTATCTTCTAAATTAGCTGCATCATAGTATCCATCTGCTTCAAGTATATTTTGAAAACCTCGCATCTGAGTTGTGTATCTTTCGCTAATAAATCTTGTAATAAAGGCAATCATATAAGTGTAAAGTATTTCAGATCCTTTAAGGTTATTTATATTCCTAATTGTTTTCATTGATACATCTGTCCATCCAAATGGATCAAGTAAGAAGAAAGAATGACCTTTACGATTTTCTACTGTAAATATACAGGCATTAGCTAAGTTTTCAAATTCACCATTAATAAATTCACATTGTTCTATCCTATCTCCATAATCATAGGTAAATTTATGCGGTTGTTCGTCCACTAAATCTGCTAAACCTGATTTTGGCATTGAGTATGTTTTTAAGCAACTCAAATGAGATTTCTTATTGTCTATAAAAATAAATCTGACATTTAATGGTTCTGGATAAATTCGGCGTGACTTTTTATGTGCTTCTCTCACAGCTTTTATGATCCTAATAGGAGATCCTTCCCATTCGTTATTATTATCCTTATACATTCCACCACCACAAAAACCATCTATAAAAGTAAACGTAGTTACTCCATAAGCAGCTTTTTTATAAAGTGTAATAACCAGATTTTCAATGTATTTATCAATAATTAAATGCTTGGCTTTAGTATGAATATCTATTGAAGGAAGTTTACTTCCATCTGCATTCCAGGTTGCTTGTGTTTTACTCATGTTGATGATCTCCGGTAATCAGATTAGTAAGACTAGTTAAGTAACTAATATCACAGGTATAATTCTTGTACTATTTAGAAAGAAAAATTAGCTGACATCAGACAAAGATGCGATCGCCTCTTCACAGCACATACAACTAGTTGAGTGCGTCTTCAGACATCACTTCCTCAGCTTGCTTGCTAGTAAATTGTAATTAGTAAACAAATATACTATAAATAATTAATACACGCAAATACATAAGCAATATTCTGATTACAAGGCTTATTACAGAAAAGCGCTCGCCTCAATTTAATCTCTATCTTTCTTTATTCCCTAATACCCCTAAACTACAAATCCCAGAACTACATTTAAAGCTGTATGAATAAGTTCCCAGTATTCTGACTCCAGCACGCCCACCAAACCTAAAATACGACTATGATCAACAGCACGAATTTGGCCAATATCTATAAAACGGTCTTGGTCTAATCCATTATTTGGTGTTGCTTTCACATTTACAACGTAGGGGGCTTGTTTACTTCCGGGTCGAAATGGAATCACAATTGTCAGCAACCCATACTGATTCATGATGTCATTTTGCACAATCAAGCAAGCACGGATTTTTTTCGCTTCAGCCCCCACTGTTGGATCGAGATTAACCCAACGTATTTCTCCTCGCTGATAAGTTAAATTACTCCCTGGCATTTATGCCATCCCCAACAACACTATCCCAAGTAGCAATTTCAGCTTGATATTCTGGATCTTCAGCATCCTGCTTGAGAGCTGCAATCATTTCTGCTGCCAAAATTTGACGGCGGTGTTCTGCTAGCAGTGTATTGATGTATGCACTACGATTTCCCTGTGCATACTGATCTACAAATTGCAGAATGTCTTCTTCTAAGGTAATTGTAACTTTGAGCATCTATATGATTTTTTAGTATTACTATTTAGTATGATTTAATTATCATACTATAATTTGCCAAGCCTATGTACCTTACCTAATATAGGCAAATTACAATAAAGTGTAGACAATCGGTTTGCAGCCAGACTTCGCTTTAGTTGATTTTTTTAGCTATAGAAATTAAGCAGACAAATATTTTTGGCAATTAATATCAATCTTCTGCCTGCAATAACCAAAAGCCGCTATAAGTCATACCGGAATCATCTGGTTGTACTAACAAAAAATGCAATCCTCGGCAATGCTTTTTTCGCTGTTGATATGTTTGGGCTGCTGTTGTAACTTCTGGATCTTCAAAAGTGGCAACAATCCACCTATCTACTAAGCCAGCTTCTAATACTAAGCCATCTGGTGCGCCAGAAATGTAGTTTAACGCTACAGGACGGGCTTGCTGTAACCACCGGGCTAGGCGCATCGATTGCCGTCCACCATAAATTATTACACCAGGGACGGGCACTGTTGACGCTAAACCCAAATTGATGGGTTTAAGATGTTCTGGGATGTGCAAAATGGGAATGGGGCGATCGCTAAATATCGTTTCTACATCACTAGCAGGTAAAGTCGCAAACCGCCATTGTTCTCCCCAGAGGTTCTCTGGTAATGGTGCTGGAGATGGTTTATCTAGCGCTGAGGGATATTGCTTTTCTTGTAACCACTGCTTCAACGCCAAAGTGTGGCGTGTAGGTTCGACATTTATACTTAAATTGCGTCCCGCCGCCTCAATTAAGCTTAGAGACTGAGGACGAAACACCTGAATCACATCTGGCAATTTTTCACCTGCGGCTAGCTCAAGTTGAGCAGCTACCCAATTAGAATTTGCTGCTGACTGAAGACAGGTAGCTTCATACTCAAAGCTGCGAGTTGCATTACAAATCAACAACTCCCATAGAACTTGTCCAGACGCATCTTGTGAGGGACGACGATAAAAATCAACTTGCCAAATTTTCATAAATTGGGAATGGGGAATTGGGAATGGGGAATTGGGAATGGGGGAGGAGAATTATGCCCCATGCCCCATGCCCAATTTATAAAGCCTGAATCCATTCTTTGACAGAATATTCAGTCCAGATGCCATTTTTCCAGTAGGGATCGTTTTCAATCAACTGGCGCACAGTGGCTTCGTCTTCGGCTTCGTAAATTCCAAAAACTTTTGTAACATCTTTGGTTGGGCCAATAGTAATCAGCACACCGGATTCTTTCTGTTTTGCTAATCCGTCTAAATGAGCTTCACGGTGGGGGGCGCGTTTTTCGAGAACATCTTCGCAATAGGTTCCCCAGAGTACATATTTAGGCATAACTTTACCAATTTTGGATTTTAGATTTTAGATTTTGGAGCCAGTAGGTTTAAGAGTGAGGAATTATTAACTCCTAACTCTTAACAAATGACCAATGACAAAGGACAAATGACTAACTTCTGAGGTTGACACCGAATTTTTCCACCAAGGCTTCGCGAACTTTATTGTGTACTGGTTCGACTTCAGCCTCAGTCAAAGTACGATCGCTAGCTCGATAAACTAGACGGAATGCTAAACTCCTCTGCCCTTCGGGGACATTTTCGCCGCGATATTCATCAAATAATTCCACTGATTCGAGCAAATCTTTACCCGCTTTGGTAATTACTTTTTGAATTTCGGAAACTGAGATTTTCACAGGTGCGAAAAAGGCGATGTCGCGATCGCTAGCTGGATAAGTAGAATATGGCTGGAATGTTGGCACCAGAACTTCATCTTCTCCCAGAGAATCTAAAAGCACATCTAGATCCAACTGGAAAACATAAACGGAATCTGGTAAACCTTTTTCTCGTCGCAGTTGGGGATGGAGTTGGCCAAAAATACCCAGTCTGTTACCCCGAATCCATAAAGAAGCGGTGCGTCCTGGATGTAAGCGATGATCTCGGCAATCGGGTTGGAATTCTACCTGCAACGCAAGTTGTCGAAATATGCTTTCTAAAGTGCCTTTAGCTTCAAACCAGGTGATGGGTTCTTCACGTCCACTTTTTGACCATTTGCCAATGCTGCGATCGCCTCCTATAATCCCAGCTAAGGCTTCTGTTTCTTGCAAACCGTCTTCTTCTCGCCAGAAAATTTGCCCGATTTCAAAGCCATTCAGGGAACCATTACCCTGCTCTAAATTGTATTGAAAGGCATCAATCAACCCAGATAGCAAATCGTTTCGTAGCGCTGAATATTCGGCAAATAAAGGATTTGACAGTACTATCTGTCTGTCTTCTCCTGGTTTAACTAAAGAATAGTGGATTAATTCTGTCAATCCTTCAGCCCGGAGGAAAGCCCGTAACTTGCGAATCAGTTCCTCATCTAAAGGCAGATAACCACCTTCCGATTTTTCTGGTAAAGTATCGCAGAATCTGTTGTAACCATAGAGACGGGCGATTTCTTCAATTAAATCAATTTCTCGCTCTAAGTCGCGGTAACGATAGGGTGGGACGGAAACTGACCATGTAGGTTGATGGTTGCTATCTTCACGTGAAGGAGTCAACTGACATCCTAGCGCAGTCAGGATGCGCTCAACATCTTGTCCTTGGAGTTCACCTGTATCCTCTCCCAAATCGATTGGCCCTAGTATCTGATTAACTCGGTCTAAACGCAGTGCGATCGAACGACTCCAGGTAGAGGGATCGGGGCGAGTGTCGGCAATTTCCTGCTGGACTATAATTCCACTCGCTAATTCGCTAATTAAGGATAAGGCGCGGCGATTAGCTATTTCTAACTCAGCACGGTTAACTCCCCGTTCATATCTGCCAGAAGCCTCGCTTCTTAAGCCAACACTGCGCGAAGAACGGCGAATTGCCACGGAATCAAATAAAGCTGCTTCTAAAACTAGGCTTTGAGTGCCTTCATGGACTTCTGTTTCTTCTCCACCCATGACTCCCGCCAATGCAACGGGCTTGTCGTTAGCGGTGATTAACAAATTTTGGGTTGAGAGGGTGCGAGTTTGTCCATCCAGAGTTTTGAGGGATTCGCCATTATTAGCGAAACGAACGCCGATGCTTAAATTTTCGCTACTTGCAACAGATTTTAAGCGATCGCGGTCAAAAGCGTGCAATGGTTGTCCCCATTCCAACAAAACGTAGTTAGTAATATCCACCACATTACTTATAGGACGTACCCCAGCCGCCCGCAAACGCTGTTGCAACCATTCGGGAGATGGAGCAATTTTTACCTGTTCGATTACCGTACCGATGTATGCAGGACAAGCTTGTGTATCAGCAATTTTTAAAGTTAAATTTCCAGTATTTTTGCTAATAGAAACTTCACCAGGTTCAGGGATGCTCAACTTTCCACCAGTTAAAGCTGCTACTTCTCTGGCTACGCCTACCATACTGAGAGCATCAGCGCGATTGGCAGTTGCAGTCAGGTCTAAAATTACATCATCTAGACCCAACAAAGGACGCACATCACTACCTAATGGTAAATTTTCCTGGGTAAAAATATGAATTCCGTCTACATCGGTGGGCAAACCGAGTTCCTTTAAAGAACAAATCATGCCCTGAGAAGGGACACCACGGAGTTTTGCAGGTTTAATTTTTAAATCGATGTTGGGTAAGTAAGTACCCGTAGTTGCCACAGGTACATAGATATCTGCCTTCACATTGGCAGCGCCACAGACAATATTTAAAGTTTCACCTGCACCGATATCGACTTGGCAAACACTTAATTTATCGGCGTTCGGGTGGGGTTGACGCTCAAGCACTTTCCCTACAACCACGCCATTTGCCCAAGTGCGGCGATCTTCAATATCTTCAACCTCAAACCCCGCCATTGTCAGGGTTTCGGCTAATTCTTCTGGACTAAGTTTTATCTCTACTAGTTCGCGCAGCCAATTTAGAGAAATACGCATGGAGTGTGCTTGTTTTAGGAATCGTCTTTTGTTCTTATTTTAGGGTGCTTACTAACGATCGATGGCTACTCATCCCGCTAGGCGTACCCTTTCACTTGAACAATCCTACTACGTTAGACTCGCAGAACAATATCGCTTTTTTGCTTTATCTTTACATTTTATGCGATCGCCCCTAGTAAGCCATTGCACATCATTAAAAACATGCTGACAAGTTTTGTGATATAAAAATCCCTCTTTATTCTCTCCGCGTTCTCTGCGCCTCTGCGGTTCGTTAACTTTCATCCACTCCGATAATGTTACTTGTAGTCATAATCATCGTCATATTCAATCATGCCAAATAGCTCTAGAATTTTCAGTTGCTTTCGACGTTGCACATACTCTCGTAATGCCTCTTCAACAACCAAAACTGTAGCCATATTTATCCTTACTAGCTCATCATTATTAGATTTTGTGGTTAATTTAAGTCAAATGCATGAAGACTATTTTAAGTAATTCTGCGCGAGTAAATGGTTTAGTTAGATATCCAGATGCTCCAACCAATTTGGCTTTTACTTTATCTACAATTCCTTTATTCCCAGTCACAAAAATAATGGGAGTTTTTTGAAATATCGAATTATTTCGTATAATCCGGCACAACTCATAACCATCTATTCCTAGCATATTTAAATCCAACAAAATTAAGTCTGGTTTGTGCCTTATAATTGATAAAACGGCTTTTACTGGATCGTTAATAGTCACTACAGAAAAATTTTCATTTTCTAAGAAACGGCTAATTTCTTTGAGAATTGTGGGGCTATCATCTACAGAAACGATTTTGTGGACTTTTTGTGCCGTTACAGTAGCAGCTGTTACTTTTTGGGAAGCAGGATTTATGTTATTTGATAGTGTTGGTTCCTGAAATTTTTCTTGGGGAGGAAGAGAAATCTGTGGTAATCGTGGAACAGGAGATATATTCTCTTCAGCAATATCAGGGTAAGAGTTGATGCTGCTATTTAGCTCTTTTGTGGTGTTCTCTATCTCTGGAATTAATTTTGAGAAAAGCGATTGCTCTTCAAATAGCTTTGGTAACTTATCAAATGGTGGATCGGGTTCATGCAAGATAATCGCACCATTAAGTATGTAAGGGTATAAATTGCGGGCTAATTGAATTTCATCTTGATTCAAAATTGTTGCCAGATGACACAAGCTGAAACCCTTCATCCAATTAATCAAATCTGGCTGAAGTTTTGGTAAATCTTTTTCCTCGATTTTGCTGTTAATCAACAGATATGGACGTTGATATGGAGAAGAGATTTGCGGAACAAAAGCTTGCCAATTCTGTAATCTTCCTTGACAACGTTCTAGAATTTTTTCTACATCTAGCCTACAAATTCTTGGCATTCTCTCAAGCGGTTCTGTTAATTCATAAGTACCTTCTTTAATGAGCAAAAATGATTCAATCACCTCTTTAACTAATTCTTGAATCAGCACTACTGCTTGTGTAGAATGTAGATGTTGTTGACTAACAAGCCAGGATATCGCCTGATATTCAGGAGGGTGGCTTCTGGAATTGCTGTCATATTCGAGTAACTGATTGTGTGAGTCAGGTTCAAACATCAGACGGACTTGAACCCGCACCTCGCTAGTAAGCAAGGGAATTTGGTGGCTGAGGCGGCGCAAATGGCGTTCTAGTCGATCAAAAGGTTCTACTGAATGAGTCGCGTAAGTTATTTTGCCCTGTTCTAAGTAAATTGACCAACGAACTGAGTTACTTAATGCTTGTAAACAAGTACTATCAAAGCAATTGGATAACTGTCTTAACAAACTTAGAGGACGTAGTTTGGTGAATGCACCTGAGTTATTCATATTTTTTAAGTTTCTTGCGGAATCAACAACTGAACATTTGTAGATTGAAAATATCAACGATAAAGTCTTCTCTTCTTTGTAATATTTATCTACGGACAAGTTATTCCTTTTAAAATATGTATATATTTTAAAAATTATAAGTTTTATAACTTATTTGTTACATTTGGTACTTTTTACCTAATTTGTCTCAAACCACAAGTAGGTATGAATAAAGAGAAACATTTATCATAGCTAGCCTATCAGTAAATATTGGTTAATTCTGGATTTTACCAACTCCTGACAACTCTTACCTTAAGACCTTAGTAATGACGTTTATTTATGCCTACTCACAAAAATCAGGTAAATTTGATTCCACGTTAAAGCAGTTACGCTGGTATACTTCTGGAGCTAAAGATATTAATTATGGTTAATAATTTTTCTGTAAAGGAAAAATTCTTCTACATAAAATCTTTAAAAACTTATCTGGGAAAGTTTACGTATTTATTGTACTGTAGGTTTAATGGATATAAATTTTTGGTAGATACATTACAACAGGTAACACTGGGTTTTGATAAACTCTTTTTTGCTAAACTAAGCTGTACTCAAGTTTTTCTTAAAAAATATATTGAGAACTTCATGAAAATAATTTGTTTAATAAAGATTAGAGCATCTACCACTAGATACTATATTCTGTAGTGACCTCGACGGCTGAAATTATATACTCGGACAAAAAGGAAATAAAGCTTTGAACTTTAACATAACACAAAAAGTTATGCATGATACATTAAGACTTGATGAAGTAGTAGAATTTGCTGAGAACCCAGAACCACGTTGTCCTTGTGTACTTTTACTAGATACATCTGGCTCAATGCAAGGAGATCCGATTGAGGCTTTAAATCAAGGTTTGCTCAGTTTAAAGGATGAATTAGTCAAAAATTCCTTAGCCGCAAGACGTGTAGAAGTGGCGATCGTTACTTTTGATAGTAATGTCAATGTAGTACAAGACTTTGTGACTGCCGATCAATTTAATCCGCCCATTTTAACGGCACAGGGCTTGACTACAATGGGTGCAGGCATTCATAAAGCTTTGGATATAATTCAAGAGCGGAAATCTCAGTATCGTACCAATGGGATTGCTTACTATCGTCCTTGGGTATTCATGATTACCGATGGAGAACCCCAAGGTGAGTTAGAGAATGTAGTGGAGCAAGCATCTGTGCGCTTACAGGGAGATGAAGCGAACAAGCGTGTAGCATTCTTTACAGTTGGTGTAGAAAATGCGAATATGACACGTTTAAATCAAATAACTGTACGTACACCTTTGAAACTCAAAGGACTAAACTTCATCGAGATGTTTGTCTGGCTATCAACTAGTATGTCAGCTGTTTCTCATTCGCAGGTAGACGAACAGGTAGCACTACCGCCGATTGGTTGGGGGACTGTTTAATTAAAAATCGCAGCTTGATGTTGAGACAGCGAGCTGTTGAAAAAAAATCTATGAAAATATCAAAACAGATTGCTCAATGGCGGATTGTGGCTGCGTCGGTATGTGGTACAAGTCACTTAAAAAACAAGCAGTTATGTCAGGATGCTCATCACTGGCAAATATTGTCTGATAATGTTTTGGTGGCAGCCGCAGCAGATGGCGCGGGTTCTGCTAGCCTTGGGAAAGTGGGAGCGATGATTGCTGTGGAGACAGCAATAGAAAGCATTTCTAGCAGAGGAATCACCCAAAAAGTTTTGAGTGATGATGCGTTTGTGCGATCGCTCTTAAATGATGCCATACTAGCTGCCAAAAAAGCTGTGGAGGCTGAAGCGGCTACTTGTGACAAACAACCTCAAGACCTAGCAACTACCTTAATTATGATGGTTGCCACACCAGAAGTTGTAGCTGTAGTGCAAATAGGTGATGGTTTGGCAGTGGCAAAAGATAGCACTGGCAATCTCCTCGCTCTAACTATACCTGATAGCGGCGAGTACATCAACGAAACCACTTTTTTAACTTCTCCTACGGCCTTAGATACAGCGCAGATGAGATTATGGCGCACCGACATAGTTAATGTTGGTATCATCACCGACGGACTACAAATGCTGGCTTTGAATATGGTTGTTGGAGAGCCTCACAAACCATTCTTTTTTCCACTGTTTGAATTTGTAGCTAATACCGAAGATAAGACAGAAGCGAAGGAGCAGTTAGTAAAGTTTTTACGCTCAGACCGAATTACACAACGCACTGATGATGATTTGACACTCATTATAGCTGCATTCAACGACTCATGAGCAATCAATTTACAGGTTTCACATCTTAAATAACTTCCGTTAGCGGTAATTTCATTATGCAGGTACTACGTTGTTCCCCTAGAAAAGAAATCCTCAGCCTCAATGTCAGTTTGGGGCGTGGCGGTGAAGCTTGTGTTTATGCAGTGCCATCTGATAATGACTTGGTGGCGAAGATTTACCACAAGCCAACTACAGCCCATGCCGATAAATTACAGGCGATGCTTGCCAACCCGCCAGAAAACCCGACAGCTAGTTTGGGTCATATCTCTATCGCTTGGCCAGAGGATTTATTGCGGACACCAGATGGCAAAAATAGCATCTTGGGCTTTTTGATGCCACGGATTCAGGGGATGCGTCCAATCATCGACTTTTACAACCCCAGAACCCGTCGTCAACACTGTCCCCTATTCAACTATCAGTACCTGCTCCGCACGGCTCGTAACTTGGCGGCAGCTTTTGCCGCTTTGCACGCTAGTGGATATTGTATAGGTGATGTGAACGAGTCAAATATCCTCGTCAGTGACACCGCACTAGTGACTTTGATAGACACAGACTCTTTCCAAGTACTCGACCCCAACAGCAATGTTGTTTATCGCTGCCCAGTCGGGAAACCAGAGTTTACGCCACCAGAACTACAGAATAAAACTTTTGCCCAACACGATCGCGAAATTTCTCACGATTTATTTGGGTTAGCAGTGCTGGTATTCCAACTCTTAATGGAAGGCACTCACCCATTTTCGGGGATTTTTCAAGGCTCTATTGAGCCACCGCCCTACGAAGCCCGCATTGCATCGGGGCATTTCACTTATAGCCAAAAGCGGTACGTACCCTACCTACCTACCCCCATTGCGCCCCCTTGGGAAATTCTTCATCCCAGCCTACAAGAACTATTTGTCCGTTGTTTTGAAGACGGTCACAACAACCCACAGTTGCGTCCCAATGCCCAGACTTGGCTCTCAGCCATCGCTGAAGCCGAAGATTCCTTAATTACCTGCACCACAAATCCCCAGCATCGCTACAACAACCACATGCGTAGCTGTCCGTGGTGTGAACGTACCGTGCGATTAGGCGGACGCGACCCCTTCCCATCACATCGGGCCATAGAAGCGAGAGAACATCTCCAACCGCGAATCAAAGCCAAAAAGCGCTACACCCAGACACCGCATTTTCCCCAGCGCAGTATGTCACCGCACTTAGGTAATTATTGGCAGCCAGTAATTACCCCAAGTGGTTCATCTTATAAACGTTCCAAGAAGTCAAAATTGTACCCGGTTATTTGTTGTTTACTGGGTTTCGGTTTATTGGGATATGCCGACGTAATGATTAAATTTACTCAGCCGTTGGTTTCCCAAAATTCTTACACTCAACAAACATTGAAGTCTCGCCAGACAATTAATAAACTCAGCTTCGCTGATTACTATCAGCAGAGTCAAACTGCTTACAAAGACCGAGATTACGAAAAAGCAATTGCCAGCTTAACCGAAGCAATTGAACAACAACCAACACATACCACAGCAATTGTAAATCGGGGCAATGCCCGCTATAACCTCAAAGACTACGAAGGAGCAGTTACAGATTATAGTCAAGCTCTTAAAATCAATCCCAATCAAACCAAAGCCCTGGTGAATCGGGGTAATGCCCGCTATATGCTCGCCGAATATAGCAACGATCCTGATGCAGAGTATAACCTAGCGGTCGCAGACTATAATCGAGCCATTGGTCTGGATAAGAACGAAATTGAAGCTTATATCAGACGGGGAATTGTCCGCACCCAAATGGCTAAATATAGCGGTGAATCTCAACAAGCTTACAAAAGAGCGATCGCAGATTTTACTCAAGTCATAAAACGTAATGTATCGAAAGCAGAAGCTTATTTTCAGCGAGGTGTTGTCTATTATCAAATTGCTCAATATAGCAGCAATTATGAACAAGAATACAATCAAGCGATCGCTGACTTTGACCAAGCATTAACCCTAAGCCCTAAATTAGCAAAAGTATATCTCAAACGAGGTATGGTTCGTTATGAACTAGCACAATATGGTGGTAGTGAATCTAACAAAAATCAGGCGAAAGCGATCGAAGATGTACAGGCATCTGCCAAAATGTTTCTTGAGCAAGATGATATGGATAATTATCAGCAAGCACTCAGTAACTTATGTGTAGTCGTAGAAAACAAATGCGATCCTTTATTTCAAAGCTCAAGTAATTTGGAAAAAACTAACTAAAAACAAGTAAGTTTTTTTACTCGCATACTATCGGTTTTGATTGGAGAAATCAAGCCTAACTAGGGTTAGTACAAGCTAACCCTAGTTATTTATTTGGTAATATTTTTATTTAATTAAGTAATTTATCGAACAGAATTTTTCTTCAATCTCATGTTTATAGATATTCATAGAGCTTTTATATAGAAAAGATGTTAATTTATCTTTCCTTTATAATTTCGGGGGAAATTACAGTTAGATTATTGACGGAGAAAAACAAATCAGAAATCAATTTTTCTCTATCTAAGTGCATCCTCTTCATGTCGAAAAGTCAAATAAAATAATATCCCTACAAATCTCCGAGGTAATTGCATGAAAGCGGTGATTTTGGCTGGTGGTCTTGGTACACGCCTCAGTGAAGAAACTAGTATCAGACCCAAGCCGATGGTTGAGATTGGTGGTAAGCCAATTCTCTGGCACATAATGAAGACTTACTCCGCCCACGGCATTAATGACTTCATAATTTGTTGCGGTTACAAAGGTTACATAATTAAGGAGTATTTTGCTAACTACTTCTTACACATGTCAGATGTTACCTTTGATATGCGATTTAACCAGATGAACGTGCATTCTGGTTATGCAGAACCCTGGCGTGTTACCTTAGTCAATACGGGTGATAATACCATGACAGGTGGACGCTTAAAGCGAATCAGAGAACATCTTGGGAATGATACCTTTTGCTTTACTTATGGTGATGGTGTAAGTAATATTAATATCACCGAGCTAGTGAAGTTTCACAAAGAGCAAAATACATTAGGAACCCTCACTGCGGTTCAACCAGCTGGACGTTTTGGAGCCATTTCTTTGGGATATGAGCAAACTAAAATTACCAGCTTTCGGGAAAAACCTGAAGGTGATGGAGCTTGGATTAATGGCGGTTATTTTGTGTTAGAACCAGAAGTAATCAATTTGATTGCTGATGACTCTACAGTATGGGAGCAAGAGCCATTAGAAAAGCTAGCTGATATGGAACAACTATCTGCTTTTAAACATGATGGTTTTTGGCAACCGATGGATACTTTACGCGATAAAAACTATCTAGAGGGGCTATGGAAAAACAATCAGGCTCCTTGGAAGGCATGGTAGAAAGAAAGTCAGGAGTCAGGAGTCAGGAGTCAGAATTCAGAATTCAGGAGTCAAAAGTCAGGAGTCAGAAGTTAAATGACTAATGACTAATGACTAATGACAAATGACTAATGACAAATAAATTTACTGTAATTTTAAGTGCGATAATACTAATGTATGATTTTGCGATTATAGGTGGGGGAATAGTTGGACTCTCTACAGCATTGGCTTTAGGAAAACGCTATCCCAATGCGCGTATTTTAGTACTAGAAAAAGAGAGCCAATGGGCATTTCACCAAACCGGCAATAATAGCGGGGTAATTCATTCTGGTATTTACTACAAACCAGGGAGTTTCAAAGCTAAATTTTGTCGTGATGGTTCTCGCTCTATGGTAGAGTTTTGCCAAGAGCATGGAATAGAACATGAAGTTTGTGGTAAAGTCATTGTTGCGACAGAAGAACAAGAACTACCACGTCTAGAAAATCTCTACCAACGCGGCTTAGACAATGGTATAGAAGTTAAGAGAATCAGCCCCGAAGAAGTCAGGGAAATTGAACCTCACGTAAAATGCGTAGGTGGGCTTCGGGTATTCTCAACTGGGATTGTTAATTACAAGCAAGTTTGTTTGAAATATGCCCAGCTAATTCAACAACAGGGTGGAGATTTGCATCTCAATACAAAAGTTCTGAAAATCTCGCCAAGTGGTAAAAATCAGGTACTAGAAACAAACAAAGGCAACTTTGCAACCCGCTTTGTAATTAATTGTACGGGATTGCATAGCGATCGCACCGCCAAATTAGGTAAAGTTGAACCTCAAGCCAAAATCGTCCCATTTCGGGGAGAATACTACGAACTCACCCCAGAAAAACGCTATCTCGTCAAGACACTAATTTATCCAGTTCCCAATCCCGATTTTCCCTTCCTGGGTGTCCACTTTACCCGGATGATTGATGGTAGCGTTCACGCAGGGCCAAACGCGGTTCTATCCCTCAAACGCGAAGGTTACAAAAAAACCGACTTTGATTTACGAGATTTTCTTGAAGTCGTCACCTATCCAGGTTTCTGGAAATTGGCAGCCAAACACGCTGATGAAGGCATCCAAGAAATCATTCGTTCCTTTAGTAAAGCAGCCTTCACCAGAAGTTTGCAAAAACTAATTCCCGAAGTCCAAGCAGAAGACTTAGTTCCCACCCACGCAGGAGTTCGCGCTCAAGCCTTAATGAACGACGGCAAACTTGTAGACGACTTTTTGATTGTTTCCGGTCAAAACTCCATCCATGTTTGCAATGCTCCTTCTCCAGCTGCCACATCTTCTCTAGAAATCGGCAAAGCGCTTGTAGCAGAAATTCCCCAACCCTCGCATCTAGATATTGCAGTAACTGCATAGATAACATTGTTATTACTTCCGGGCTGCTGAATAAAAGGATGAATCTTGTATAGTGGGCATCTTTTCCAGCCTGGAAATATAAGAGACGGGTAAGATACCTATCTCACAAGAAAAAAGTGTAGTGCATCAATTAAGAACCGCTATAGAGTGCTGTTACCCAATAGGTAAGTCGGCAAACTATGTAATGACTGTTAGCCGAGTTATATATAGCGTTTCTGGGTTGAGTCCAATGACTTAACCCCCAACCCCTTCCCTACAAGGGAATGGGAGCAAGATTCAAAGCCTCTCTCCTAAGAGGAGAGAGGTTTGGAGAGAGGTCAAATATTGCATACAAACGAAAAATATAGCGGTTCTCTCTTGGATGCAACACCCTTTAGGACGCATATCTGTGCATCCCTACTAAACGAAAAATTTAACTCATCAATACAAAGGTGTTAACCACAATGAAAATATTAGTAACTGGAACAGAAGGCTATCTAGGTTCATTATTACCGCCTCTGTTAATTGAACGTGGACATGAAGTTATCGGTCTAGATACCGGCTTCTATAAAGTTGGTTGGCTATACAACGCTAATGGCGTAACACCTAAAACTCTTAACAAAGATATCCGCAACATCACCCCTGATGATTTGGAAGGTGTTGAAGCAATAGTTCACATGGCGGAACTTTCTAACGACCCAGCCGGACAATTAGCACCCAATATTACCTACGAAATTAATCATATAGGTTCAGTTCGTCTCGCTAGCCTAGCTAAGGCTATGGGTGTGCGTCGGTTTGTATATATGTCTTCGTGCAGTGTCTACGGTGTTGCTACCGCAGGTGATGTTACAGAAGAATCCCCAATTAATCCCCAAACAGCCTACGCAGAGTGCAAAACTCTAGTAGAACGGGATGTCACACCACTAGCTGACGATGATTTCTCTCCCACCTTTATGCGGAATGCCACAGCCTTTGGTGCTTCTCCCAGAATGCGCTTTGATATTGTTTTAAACAACTTAGCTGGGTTGGCATGGACTAGCAAACAAATCAAAATGACCAGTGATGGTACGCCTTGGCGGCCATTAGTCCACGCACTGGATATTTGCAAAGCAATAGTCTGTGCTTTAGAAGCACCACGAGATATTGTACATAACCAAATCTTCAACGTGGGAGACACAGCAAACAACTATCGTGTCAAAGAAATCGCGGAAATTATTGCTGATATTTTCCCAGATTGTAAATTGTCCTTTGGTGACAATGGCTCAGATAACCGCAGCTATCGGGTATCCTTCGAGAAAATCAACACAATTCTCCCCGGATTTAAATGTGATTGGAATGCCCGACTTGGTGCCCAGCAGCTATTTGATTTATTTAGTCAAATAGATATGGCAGAAGACACTTTCTTATTTAGAGGATTTACTCGCTTAAAACAGCTAGAGTATCTAATCCGTACCGAGCAAATTGACAAAGATTTCTTCTGGAATAAAAAGTAGATAGAGTTGCCTATCAGCAAAGAAGAAATAATCCAAGTTTCCGAATCAACAATATTTGGTTCGGACTTATTTCATCCATCAAATTATTTGCAATCAGTGAGTTGAAAAATATGACGAATGCAAAATGTCGTTTCAGTGGTCAACCTCTGCACCAAACCTTTATTGATTTAGGAATGTCACCTTTAGCCAATGCTTATCTGACAGCAGAACAGCTAAATCATGCCGAAAAATTTTATCCACTCCATGCTTATGTCTCTGAAGACACTCTTTTAGTTCAATTAGAACAATTTGAAACTCCCGATCATATTTTTAGCGATTACGCTTACTTTTCTTCTTACTCAGTAAGTTGGCTAAAACACGTCAAAGCTTACACCGATATGATGATAGAGAAATTTGGCTTTAATCATCATAATCAAGTTATTGAGATTGCCAGCAACGATGGCTACCTACTGCAATATTTTGTAGAAAAGGGAATCCCAGTTTTAGGAATAGAACCAGCCGCAAATATAGCTAAGATAGCTCAAGATAGAGGTATTCCTAGTATCAACAAGTTTTTTGGGGTTGAGACTGCCAAAGAACTTGTGATACAAGGAAAACTAGCCGATCTTTTGATAGGCAATAATGTTTTAGCTCATGTACCAGATTTAAATGATTTCATCGCTGGAATGAAACTCATCCTCAAACCGAATGGTATTTTGACGATGGAGTTTCCTCACATTTTGCAATTGATTCAACAAAATCAATTTGATACTATTTATCACGAGCATTTTTCTTACTTCTCATTTCTGACTATCGAAAAGATTTTTGCAGCACACAATTTGCAACTTTTTGATGTGGAAGAATTATCAACTCATGGCGGTTCACTAAGAATTTATGCCAAACATGACGATGCTGATAGTCCTAACATCAGTGACCGAGTTAGCCATCTAAAAGCAAAAGAAATTGCTGCTGGACTGCATCGGATAGAGACTTATATTACATTTGGTGAAAAAGTCAAACAAACAAAGCATAAGCTATTAAATTTCCTTTTGGGTGCAAAAGCAGAGGGGAAATCAATTGTTGGTTATGGCGCACCAGCCAAAGGCAATACATTGCTTAATTACTGTGGGATTGGGAAAGATTTTATCGATTACACAGTCGATTGCAACCCTTACAAACAAGACTTATTTTTGCCTGGGACTCATATTCCCATCTTTGAACCAGACAAAATCCGCGAAACTAAACCAGATTATGTCCTAATTTTACCTTGGAATCTCAAAGAGGAAATTATGGAGCAAATGGCATTTATTGGCGAGTGGGGTGGACAGTTCGTTGTACCAATTCCTGAAGTAAAAATCTATCCGTCTCCTATTCCGGATAGGCTTTTAATAGCGTCGTAATTACTAAATATAACCCAAAAAGCGCCTTTTATTACTATTTTATTGTTTTCAATATGAGCATAGAGAATAGGTAAAAAGTAATTAAAAGGCGTAGTTTTATAAAGCTTTTGTTGTTAAATATCAAAAAATCAACTTAAAAGCAGCTTGTTAATAAACAAGCTGTTGCTAGTAGCCTCTTAACTATAGATTTAAGCTTAATATGAATAAACTCCTGACTATTGCCATACCCACTTATAATCGTGCCAGATTACTTGATAAACAGCTAACATGGTTAGCTCAAGCTATCAAAGGTTTTGAAGATGAATGTGAGATTTTAGTATCTGATAATTGTTCAACAGATAATACTCAAGAGGTAATCCAAAAATGGCAAGCGATACTTAACAATATTACATTTAAATCAAATAAGAATTTAAAGAATTTAGGCGTAGTTAAAAATATTATGTATTGCCTAAAGTCTACAACAACAAAATATGTTTGGACAATTGGCGATGATGACCCAATTCAAGATAGAGCAATTGCTTATGTAATTAGCAAACTCAGACAACACGAAGATTTATCATTATTGTTCCTCAACTTTTCCGGTCGTAACCAAATTACTGGTGAACCAGTTCATCCACCAAAAATAGTTGGAAATCGCTGGTTTGATGTTGATAGTGAAGATGGTAAGGGTGATGGTAAAGCCATATTTGAACATTGTTTTTCAAAAAGTGTCGGTGCAGTCATTTTTCTGACTGCTACAGTCTATCGCACTGACTTAGTAAAACGCGCTCTACAAGATTGGCAAGATGCTGAGAATAACTGGATATCTTTAGCATATTTAGCCGGATATTGTGCTGCTAATGGGAGTGTAATTGTCACTAAAGAGACTTTTTTAGAATGTATTGTTGGTGTCAGTTATTGGCAGAAAGAACCACAATCAGCACTGTTAATGCAATACAAACACATCCCCGAAGTGATTTTGAAATTAGAGCAAAGTGGATATTCTAAACAATTTTGTAGGCGGATGCTTTTGCAGAATGGTAAAGAAGTCAACTTAAAAGTTTTCTTGGGTGCTTTAAGAAGATGGCCGATGTCCGCCATCAAAACAGTAGTTCCATTTTTGGCTTTAGTCAGCTTATGTGCTTTTGATATGATGGTTTCTAAAGAATTTGGTTTAGCAGAATCAAGCGAAATATCTACTGAAGAAGTACGTACCTATAAGCCATAAACTACCTAATTACTAACAACTATATATCAATAAGAGAAGGATTTGCGCCATGTTCGACGCGATTAAACGCAAAATAGCTACACTCTCATCTGACTTTGAATATTACCTAGCTCGTTGGAAGCATAGCAAAAATCTGCCAGCATTAGCAGGAAGCGATCGCAACATCCTTAAGACTCTCAAAAAAGATGGTGTTTGCGTCACCAATTTGGCAGATTTAGGGTTCGACTCTAGCTCCGAACTGCTCAAAGCTGCTCACCATCAATTGCTTCAGATGGAAAATCCCACCAATGAGCATCTAGATGAAAGGTTGCCACAAATTTATACAGTTACAGGTTTACCAGAATTTTATGCCTGGGGGGTAGAGAAAAGGCTACTCAACATCATCGAAAATTATATCGGTCTTCCTATTGCTTTTCATGGTGTACATTTACGCAAAGATTTCAAGAGCAAATATCAGTTTGGGACACTACTATGGCATAGTGATGCAGAAGACCGACGGATTATCAAAATCATTATTTACTTGAATGATGTAGAAGAAAAAACTGGGCCTTTTCAATACATCCCCCGCTCTCTAACTTCCTTATTTAGTTGGAATTATTTTCGACTTTACTACAAACTTTGGAAGTCAGGCTATATGGGTATCGATGATGAACAAGTAAAGCCAGTCATCCCCAAATCAGCTTGGAAATCCTGCCCAGGGCCAGCAGGTACAGTCATTATTGTAGATACGAAAAATGCCTTACATCACGGCACAGTTCGTACAGAAGACCGCTCAACACTATTCTTTTGTTACACCGCTAATCCTCCTGAACGGCCAGACCTCTGCACCCAATACTGGGATGATACTTATCCCAGAGTAGAGTTACAGTCTGCATCAGATGCAGTTAAAGTTTCGAATTAAAAACGTAAATTTAATTAACCGCAGAGGCGCAGAGAACACAGAGAAAGAGAATGAGTTTCACGTAAAGCTAGAAATAAGAGTTTATGTGTCAGTTCAAAAATGCTATAAAAATCAAATTTGTAGGTTTAAAATTGATACAAAATATCTCTCAAACTCTCATATCTCCGTGCCCTCTGCGTCTCTGTGGTTCGTTAAGCAGTTAGCAACAACATTCATCTCAAAGGAAACATAATGATTTTCACCGCAACCGAACTCAAAGACGCATTCATTATTGACTTAGAAGAAAAGCCAGACCACCGTGGTTTTTTTGCTCGGTCTTTCTGCGCTCAAGAATTTGAAGCCCACGGATTAAAGCCAACAGTTGCCCAATGCAACCTGTCTTTTAACTACAAAAAAGGCACTATCCGGGGAATGCACTATCAAATTCTGCCAGCAGCAGAAACAAAATTAATTCGCTGTACTAAAGGCGCTATTTATGACGTAATTATTGATATGCGTCCTGAATCTCCTAGCTTTTTATCACACATTGGGGTTGAACTAACACCAGAAAACCGCCGCGCTTTGTATGTTCCAGAAATGTTTGCTCACGGCTATCAAGCACTGACTGATGAAACTGAAGTGGTATATCAAGTTGGTGAATTTTACACGCCAGGGTATGAGAGAGGTTTACGCTATGATGACCCATTCTTTGCCATTGATTGGCCTCTAGATGTGACTGAAATCTCTGAGAAAGATTTGAGTTGGCCTTTGTTGAGAATGATGACTGTTGGTGGTACTTCTAGATAAAATTAGGGGTATTAAATGGTTCGTGAAATTATTTTTAACGAACCGCATTCGCGCAGCGTCTCGTTAGAGAAGGACGCAAAGAGCGCAAAGTAAAGAAAGAAAGAAATTAGAATTGGTGTAAATACAACTATCAATTACTAATTAAAGTTTAAGATATTAAGTTAATGAAATTAGGTAGAAATAAATGTCAAATAAGATTCTATCTCGTATCGCTAATACTATATCTTTTGTTTCCAAAAAAGTTCAAGCTCGAATTAATTACGCGAAAACATTACAGGTTGTTTCTCTAAAGCCAAAACAACCTTCTAAGGGGAATGTACTTCTTTCTTATCGGATTGAGCCATTCCTCTTAAAACCTGGTCAGCCAATGCCTAATGACCATACTTGGTACTGGGAAGTTTGGCAAATAGCCCAAACTTTTTTAGACTTGGGCTATAACGTTGATGTTATCCAGTTCCACAATGATAAATTCGTTCCGCAAAAGCACTACGCATTTTTCATTGATATCCGTCATCGGATGGAAGCACTTGCACCAAAACTCAATAAAGATTGCATCAAAATTTTCCATGTTGACATTGCAAATATGGTGTTTCGCAATGCAGCCGAATGCAACAGGCTTTTAGAAGTACAACAGCGCAAAGGTGTAACCTTAAAACCACAGAGATTTGAGGTTCCTAACTTGGGAATTGAGTATGCCGATTGTGCTATTGTGTTGGGTAACGATTTCACAACTGATACATTCAAGTATGCCAACAAACCGATGTATCGTATCCCAATTTCTTCACCTGTCGTTTATCCCTATCCTGACAAGAAAGATTTTGAAGCAGTAAGAAAGCGTTTTTTGTGGTTTGGTGGTAGTGCTTTAGTCCTTAAAGGATTAGATTTAGTTTTAGATGCCTTTGCCCAAATGCCGGAATACCATTTAACAGTTTGTGGGCCGGTAAGTAATGACAAAGAATTTGAGCAAGCTTTCTATAAAGAACTGTACGAAACACCTAATATTCACACTTATGGGTGGATTGATGTTAGTAGCCCTGACTTTATAGAGGTTACAAATAACTGTTTAGGGCTGGTTTATCCTTCTGTTTCTGAAGGACAGTCAGGAGCGGTAATTAGTTGCTTACAAGCTGGGCTAATTCCCATTTTAAGCTACGAATCTGGTGTTGATGTTCATGATTTTGGTGTGATTTTTGATAACCTTTCCCTTGAAGAAATTAAAGACAAAGTTAGAAGTATTTCCAATTTGCCTGTTGAAAACTTACAGATGATGTCTCTGAAGGCTTGGGAATATGCAAGAGCAAATCATACCAAAGAAAAGTTTGCCCAAGTTTACAGAAATGTTGTGGAGCAAATTATCGAAAATCACAGCCAGAAAAAACATACTGCTTCCACATCATCTAGCAAACAACCAGTTACTAGCAATCGCTAATTTTAATTCCGATGAAAATGTACTTAATATTTATCTGTAAAAAATCATTAAGTGCAAGTTTATAGAGAATTTGTATCACAACCAACAGTTCCAAAAAGGAGTTTAGTTCATGATTATTATCGATCGCGCCTTACAAGCCCGTGCAGCAGCAGGAAATCCTATCAAAGTGGGAATGATCGGTGCTGGTTTTATGGGTCGAGGAATTGCCAACCAAATTGTCAATTCAGTGCCAGGAATGGAGTTAGTTGCTATCTCCAATCGCAAGATTGATGCAGCTAAACAAGCTTATTCGGAAGCAGGAATTGAAGATATTCAAGTTGTTGCAACTGTCAGCGAATTAGAAGATGCGATCGCAAACGGTAAGTATGCAGTCACAGAAGACGCTAAGTTACTGTGTCGGGCTGAGGGCATCGAGGCCATAATCGAAGTCACAGGTGCAGTGGAATTTGGCGCTCACATCGTAATGGAAGCGATCGCTCATTGCAAGCATGTGATCATGATGAATGCCGAACTCGACGGCACCATTGGCCCAATCCTCAAAGTCTATGCTGACAAAGCAGGTGTGATTCTCAGCGCCTGTGATGGCGATCAGCCAGGGGTGCAAATGAACCTCTACCGCTTTGTAAAAAGCATTGGTTTAACTCCCTTATTGTGCGGTAACATTAAAGGACTCCAAGACCCCTATCGCAATCCCACCACCCAGGAAGGATTTGCTAAACGTTGGGGTCAAAAGCCCCACATGGTGGCTAGCTTCGCTGACGGAACCAAAATTTCCTTTGAGCAAGCGATCGTTGCCAATGCCACAGGGATGAAAGTCGCCAAACGGGGAATGTTGGGATATGACTTCAACGGTTATGTCGAGGAAATGACCCATTTATATGATGTTGAACAACTCAAAGAACTGGGTGGTATTGTCGATTATGTAGTTGGAGCAAAACCAGGCCCAGGCGTATATGTATTTGCCACTCACGACGACCCCAAGCAACGCCACTATCTCAACTTATACAAATTAGGCGAAGGCCCACTTTACAGCTTCTATACTCCTTATCACCTCTGTCATTTTGAAGTTCCCTTGTCTGTAGCGCGTGCTGTCCTCTTCGGTGATGCCGTTATGTCTCCGCTAGCAGGCCCGTTAGTAGATGTTGTCACCACCGCCAAAATCGACCTGAAAGCTGGAGAAACCCTAGATGGCATCGGTTACTACATGACCTACGGACAATGTGAGAATTCCAATATCGTCCAACAGCAAAATCTCCTACCAATTGGTTTAGCTGAAGGATGTCGCCTGAAACGGGATATTAATAAGGATCAAGTTCTCACTTATGAGGATGTAGAATTACCTGAAGGCAGACTCTGCGACCAACTAAGAACTGAGCAAAACAATTATTTCGCCCCAGAAAAAATCTTGGTAGCAGTTGGGTAATATCGATTCCAAAAATATTTGCGACAAATAAATTGGCTGTAGGGGTGTACAGCTGTACGCCCCTTATAACGGATAAGATCCCCCCGCCTGCGGCGACCCCCTTAAAAAGGGGGTGAAAGAATCAGAAAAAGCCCCCCTTTTTAAGGGGGGTTGGGGGGATCTCCGAAGCCCCTACCAACATATTTGTCGCCAGAATTTCGTAAAGAGGATAAGAAGCTATACTGCGGGACACTAAAGTTGTTGATAATAACTTGCTGGGGAGCCTTGAAACAAACCCGATCGAAACTTTAGGTCAAATTCATGAAAATTGCTCTAGTCCATGATTATTTAACCCAGCGAGGTGGGGCAGAGCGTGTATTTGAACTGCTTTGTAAGCGTTATCCTGAAGCAGACATTTTCACATCTCTGTACGATCCTCAAAAAACTATTGATCTAGGCGATCGCATCGTCAACACAACCTTCTTACAAAAAATCCCTGGTGCAGCAAAGTATTTCAGGTCAATGGCTCCTCTATATTTTCCTGCCTTTCGCTCCTTGGATCTGCAAGACTACGATCTAATTATTAGCAGTAGCACCAGTTTTGCCAAAGCAGTACGAAAAAACCCCAACGCCCACCACATTTGCTTTTGCCATAACGTCACCCGTTTCTTATGGGATACAGCAACCTATTTAAGAGAATACGGAGACTATAGATATTTTGCACCTTTAATTGAACAAGTATTTCAAGTAATGAGAAAGGTAGACCTGAAATATGCACAGGAACCTGACCTTTACATTGCTAATTCTAGTGTTGTTGCCCGCCGTATTGAAAATATTTATGGCAAAAAGGCAATGATGGTAAACTATCCAATTGATACTAGTAAATTTGTTTTTTCAGATATAAAAGATGAATATTATCTGGCTTCAGCCCGGATGATTAGCTATAAACGCCTTGATATAATAGTCGAAGCTTTTAACTGGCTAGGATGGCACTTATTAATATCAGGTGACGGGCCAGAACTAGAACGGTTAAAATCTAAAGCATTAAAAAATATTGTGTTCTTGGGACACGTAAGTGATAGAACCCGCAAAGACTTGTTTTCCAAAGCCAAGTCTATTATTGTCGCAGCCTTAGAAGATTACGGGTTAGTTCCAGTAGAGGCAAATGCTAGCGGCACACCAGTTATCGCTTATGGTGCTGGTGGAGTACTAGATACTCAAATACCAGGTGAAACAGGAGTCTTTTTCAAAAGACAAACACCCGAATCTCTACAAATTGCATTACAAGAAGCCAATGGCATCTCTTGGGATTACGATCGCATCCGTAATCATGCAGTAGCAAACTTCTCAGAAAATGCCTTCTTTGGGAAAGTTGAGCAAATTATTAACCAAGCTTGTGGCGGACATCAAATATTCATTTGATTTCGGAATTTCTTGACACTATAAGATTACCTATTTAATTTCTCTCTCCTTCTCGGCGGGTTGTGAAAAATAGGTAGTCTTCGGGGTATCTCTTAGCGTAAGTCTTGAAGACAAGGATAATAAAAGTGGTTCAAACTAGCCTAAATCCTCAAATAAATCCAGCCTCTGAAACTGAACCAAGTTACGGACAATTATTTGCCGTATTTGTGCGAAGATTTCCTTGGTTTTTAGCAGTATTAATTAGTTCTATTGCTATAGCAGGCATCGTAACTTTAAAAACTAAACCAACTTATAAAAGTTCAATGCAACTGCTAGTAGAATCTAACTATCAAGGTAAGAAAGAAGGAGCAGGGGTAGATAGCCAGTTTACTGACTCTAATATTGTCATAGATACAGCAACTCAGCTTAACTTGATGCAGAGTTCTGGACTTATCCAAAAAGCAGTTGATAAACTTCAGTCTGATTATCCAGATATCAGTACAGGTGAAATTAAAGCTTCTTTAGTCTTAACTCAATTGAGAAGTAAAGAGGATAATGTCGCTACAAAAATCTTTCAAGTCGAATACACTGCTGGAGATCCAGAAAAGACACAAAAAGTTCTGGGCGCAATTCGACAAGTTTATCTGGAATATAACAAACAACAGCAGACTTCGCGGTTACAAAAAGGTCTGCAAATTATTAGGGAACAGTTAAGTAAAGCTAGTGAAGAAGTAAACGCATCTGAAACTAATTTACAAAGGTTTCGCAGAAATCAGAACTTAATTGATCCAGAGTCACAGGCCAAAGCGATTGAGACAGCTTTAAATAATATCGCTCAAGAAAGACAGACAACTCGCGCTCAGTATGGCGAAGCCTTAGCACGCCAAAAATCTTTGGAAGAACAACTTAACCGTTCTCCTCAAAATGCTCTAGTTGCTTCTCGCCTGAGTCAGTCTACTCGCTATCAAGGCTTACTGAACGAAATCCAAAAAAGCGAATTGGCACTAGCACAAGAACGCTTACGCTTTACAGATCAGACTCCGAGTGTGCAAAAGCTCAAAGAACAGCTTCAAGGTCAAAAAGAATTATTGCAACAAGAAGTAGGAAGAACTTTAGGCGAAAAGTCTGCTAGTGCATTCACATCTGGAGACTCTCTTCTTGAAAAAGGACAACTTGGGCAAATTGATCTTAGCCTTGCTGGTCAGTTAGTAGAAACGCAGACAACTATAGTTGCTTTAACTGCCCGCGATCAAAGTTTAGCTCAGAAAGAAAACGAGCTACGTTTGGAAATCAAACGTTTCCCGCCTCTTTTGGCTTATTACAATCGGATGCTACCGCAGTTGCAATTTAGTCGTGAAAGGTTAGAGCAGCTTTTAAGAGCAGAACAGCAATTGCGGCAAGAACTTTCCAAGGGTGGTTTTAATTGGGAAGTGGTAGAAGATCCTCAAAAAGGCGCACAATTAGGCCCCAATCTTCAACAGAACTTGCTGTTAGGTGCTGTGGTTGGGTTGATGTTAGGAGGTATTGCTGCCTTTATTCGAGATTCGGCTGATGATGCAGTTCATACCACTGCTGAGTTAGAGAAGCAAATGGCTCTACCTTTGTTGGGAACAACCCCCAAGTTACCGCCAGCTAAACCCAGAGAATCAATGATTAAATTGCCCTTTGGTAAGCCAGAAGTTCTTGCCCCTTGGACAATTCAGGTACTGCAATCTCCACCACGTTGGGAATCGCTGGATCTAATTTACAAAAACATTGAACTTTTAAATACTGTTGCTAACTTAAAATCTTTGATGATTACCTCAGCTTTACCAGATGAGGGTAAGTCAGCTTTGGCGTTAGGTTTAGCGATGAGTGCTGCCCGTTTACACAAAAGGGTATTACTAATTGATGCCAACTTACGCGATCCCAGCCTGCACCACCAACTGAATCTTCCTAATGAACAGGGGCTTTCAACTCTATTGGCGAGTGATGCAAGTCTACCCAGCCAGATTAGTCTTCAATACGCAGGTTCCGCCTACATCGATATTTTGACTGCTGGGCCTAAACCTGCTGACCCAGCTAATCTGTTGAGTTCTCCTCGCATGATGCAATTGATGGCAGCTTTTGAGGAAAACTATGATTTGGTACTCATAGATGCTCCCCCAGTTCTTGGTTTGGTGGATGCCATGCTTACTGCATCATCTTGTCGTAGCGTGGTCATGGTGGCAAGCATTGGTATTGTGACACGAAGCCAGTTGACTCAGGCTACAGCAATGCTAAGTAAGTTAAACCTGATTGGGGTTGTAGCTAACGGAGTATCAAACTCTAGCAGTAATTACGTACCTTATATCAAACAACAGCAATTGGCTCTACGCCAAGCTGTGGAAAAGTAGCTAGTACCGCGAGATGTTAGATCCCCGACTTCTTAGAGAAGTCGGGGATCTAATTAGTTTAATTACAACACATGGTAGGGTAGCACATCTGTGATGCCCTACTTTTTAATGAACAAAATTTAATTTTATTGCTATCAGGAAAATTTTCGTATATTTATGCGATCTTTATGGGTTTTCAGAGAAATTACTGGCTCTTTAAAGAGTAAATAAAGAATTTATTTGAGCGATCGCTATTTCTAGATAGTCTTATATTCTAGAGATTAAAGCACCTTCAGAAAGGCTAGAAGACAAGAGTGGACTGGTTTTGTTAAATATATCGACACAATAAACACCTCAGTACAATTAAACGTAGATATGGATTTATGGGTAATTTCCCTCTACATATTTCTACTTTCAGTAGTTACCGGAAAATACCGATTGCCCATGAATATTGATAGTAACGTTGATTTGTAAACCTCTACACCAGCATAATCCTGGACAATATGTGCTTGACTGAGTGGCAAATAGCAATAACATATTTTTGCCCTCAATTATCTCCAACTTTTTGGACTTACAACAAGATTCGGATTTGGGTCTTTGGCATTGATAGCCTTTGATAACGCCTCAGTAATTCACTCCTGTATAAACCCAAAGACATTATGACAGCTTCAATAATTCCATCTCTAGAGAATTTATATGATGTAACCCAGGAACACCAAGATAATCGTGGGTACTGCACACTCCTGTGGCGGCGGGGTCAGTTGTTGGTGAAGCAGCCTGGACAAGTGAAACAACCATATCTGCCTGCATTAGATAGTAAGCGATCGCTAGTAGAATGCTTACAACATTCTCCAGTAAGTTTGGTAAGCATAGATCCAAAGCTGGGTGAGACTTTGCTGAAGTTTTGGGCAGATGCGTGTCAAGAAGCTCAAAAACCAATATTCCTAAGCATACCTGCTGGCAATAAACCTTCTAATCAACCCTGGAGACAATTGCAGCGATTAATTGATTGGATTGCTGCTTTAGTATTGCTGGTATTAGTAAGTCCAGTCATGCTGGGATTGATGGCATTAATGCAGGTTTACTCACCAGGATCGCTTTTTTGTCGTGAATGGCGTGTTGGAGAACGGGGTAAACTCTTTCAAGCAATGAAGTTTTGCACGCCCAACATCACACCGCTAGGGCGTTGGATAGGTAAATACAATCTCAACAATCTCCCACAGTTATTTAACGTGCTGCGGGGTGACATGAGTTTGACTGGTGGTGGATCTCATTGCTGGACTTTGGAAGATGCAGTACAGCTAAATAAACTACCAGACATTAAAGCTTCCTGGGAAGTAGAGGCATCTCACCTGTTACATCTAGATAGCCAAACACTGTAATTCATCTGTGCGGTAATTGATGATTTCATCTACCGCACTGAGGCTAACACAAAAATTACTTACATTGCATCTATAGCGGTCTCTCTACCTTGCCAAACTATTATTATAAAATCGATGAATTCTCAACTTCCTCAAAAATTCCGTAGTCTGCTCAAAGCTTCCAGGTTTTGGCAAGACAATTATTTAATCTTGCGAGAATTTAAACACTTTCGCAAAATAGTAATTTTAGCTCTAACATTCTCGATTTTAGCAGCAACTTTTGAAGGAGTAAGTATTGGTTTTTTACTCTCCTTCTTGCAAAGCTTAACTAGCCCAAATGCTCAACCTGTCCAAACAGGAATAGAATGGTTTGATACTTTAATTTTAGGATCTAAGTCATCATCAATTAACCGCCTATACCGCATATCTTCACTGATATTATTAAGTACTTGGTTACGTGTTGCCTTCAATTATTTTGGACTAGTTTATACTGAACTATCCCAACTGCATTTTGGCGATCGCTTACGCAAGCAAATTTTTGAACAATTACAATCCTTATCGTTAAGTTACTTTGCCAAAACTCGTTCTGGTGAACTAATTAACACAATAACCACAGAAATAGAAAGAATTAGACAGGGTTTCAGTGGTGCAGCCTTTTTAGTAACTAGAGGCATAACAACTCTTGTCTACTTAATCTCAATGTTTTTGATATCATGGCAACTAACTGTAATTTCAGCATTACTATTTACACTGTTAGGTGTAGGGTTATCTAATCTGAATGCCAGAGTTAGAGAATCCAGTTTTGGCATGACAACTGCTAATGCTAACTTTACATCAACAGCCATAGAATTTATTAATGGTATTCGCACTGTCCATTCTTGTGGTACTCAAGAATTTGAACGCCAGCGTTACTATAAAGCTAGCGATAAGGTGGTGAGTTCTACAACTAAAGTTGTATTCACTTGGACACTTGTCAAACCAATTGCCGAAGGAGCAGCTACTACGGTGTTGGTGGGAATGATTGTTTTGGCATTCACTAGCCTGGTTAGTAATGGAACGCTACAAGTCGCTTCTTTGTTAACATTTTTCTTTGTACTATTTCGCTTTGTCCCGTTTGTTCAAGATATTAATGGCACGCGGGCATTTCTCAGTACCTTACACGGTTCAGCAGACAATATTAAAAATCTGTTAAAAAGTGAGGATAAATATTATTTTAAGAATGGAAAGCTTGAATTTAAAGCTTTAGAAAGGGCAATAAATTTAGTATCTGTAGATTTCGGTTACGATGACCAAAACATAGTGCTACATAACATTACCCTAACCATTGAGAAGGGTAAAATGACTGCACTAGTTGGAGCCTCTGGTGCTGGTAAAACAACTCTAGCTGATTTAATCCCTCGCTTTTATAATGCTACAGAGGGAAATGTTTATCTCGATGAAGTTGATATAAGACTGTTTGAAATTAACTCTCTACGTCGTCAAATAGCTGTCGTCAGTCAAGATACATTTATTTTCAATACTGATGTTTGGCAAAATATTGCTTATGGGACTCCACAAGCCACTAATGAGCAAATTCAAGAAGCTGCTAAATTAGCAAATGCGCTGGAATTTATTTTAGAAATGCCCGAAGGTTTTAATACCCAATTGGGAGATCGGGGTGTTAGATTATCTGGAGGACAAAGACAGCGAATTGCGATCGCACGGGCACTATTACGGAACCCAGAAATTTTGATTTTGGATGAAGCAACTAGCGCCTTAGATTCTGTATCAGAGCGCTTAATTCAAGATTCATTAGAAAAGCTATCTGTGGGTAGAACAGTAATTGCGATCGCTCACCGTCTTTCTACTATTGCGAAAGCAGATAAAGTCGTAGTACTAGAAGCAGGGCGGATAGTAGAACAAGGTAAGTATCAAGAATTACTCGCACGCCAAGGCAAGCTGTGGGAATATCACCAGATGCAATACTATAATTCGTAATTCGTAGTTCATAATTCGTAATTTATATTTAGTAAATTACGAATTCATTTCTCTACTCAGTTATTGATAATTTTAACAAGGAAAAATAAATGGTAAATATAGGCTACCACACTGCTAAAATTCAGGGTAAATTTAATCGTTCTCTATATAAAGCAGCCATTTCTCAGATTGTAAACATCCCGATAAAGCAAACTCGGCAAGTTCCGGTAAGTATCTATGCCTTATCATGCGAACGCGATCTACCAGAACAAGTGGCAAGTATTCGCTCATTCATTCGTCATGTCGGCATTCCAGAGACATTTACTGTAGTTTCCGATGGTAGTTATACTAATTCTAGTTGTAATTTACTCCGCCGTATCCATCCCTGCGTTCAGGTAATACTTTTACAAAACTTCCTGAGAACAGATTTACCTCAATGTGTTCTTGATTATGCCCAACTGCATCCAATGGGCAGAAAGTTGTCGGCATTGATGTCGATTCCTGTTAATGGTACTACGATTTACACTGATTCGGATATTTTATTTTTTCCTGGCGGGATTGACTTAATTGATTTGAGTAAGTCGGACGAAAAATACTCTCTTTATCTACCTGATTGTTCGATGTCGCTTGACGAGCGAATTATTTATGATGAGTCTGAAAAATTGAATCCTGTAAATGGTGGATTTATATTATTTAGGCATGAATTTGACTGGAGTTTTGCTATCGAACGTTTAGCAAATCTTCAAGAAATTCCTAGTTATTTTACTGAGCAAACAATTGTACATTTGACCATGCACCACAATCATGGTAAACCTCTATGCTCAAATAAATATGTTCTCAATGTAGAAGATCAGTTTATTTATCCAGATAAATCTGCAAGTAAAAACATTGCTCTCAGACATTATGTGAGTGATGTTAGACACAAGCTTTGGTTTAATGTTGGCATATAAGTTGATGAAGATAAGCCTCTATTGATATGAGGAATGTAATTAATAGTAACGTAAAGACAGATGGTGATTAATGCTTAACTCAATCAATGAAGCCAAACAAGATAATAAACACTTGCATAGAGGGCTTTTTGAAGAAGACCTGATTTATCAATGCTCCAATTTTGATGTAGGTGAGGGCGGAGGTGTTGAAACTTATTTAGCTTCTCTGTTTGAACATCGACCACCTGAAGTTAGCGATCGCGTGATAAAATCGCTCAAGGGAGTTGACCAAAGCCAATTCAAGCTGCTGCACATCCACAGCCCAGATTTACTATTGCAGCTTACAGGCGAATGTCCCACTGTCTTTAGTGTTCATAATCACTCATTGTACTGTCCTAGTGGCACAAAGTATTTAGCAGGGCAACGGACAATCTGCGATCGCAACTTTTCTTACTTAGGTTGTACTTGGGGTAAGTTAGTAGATAAATGTGGTAGCCGTAGACCGTTAAGAACTCTTAAAGAACTTCAAATTACTCATCAGTTATTAGATACCTTAAAAAAGGTAAAAATTACTTTTGTCGCTAATAGCGAATACGTGCGTCAAGAGTTGATTAAAAACGGTGTACCTTCTGAGCAAACTGTAACGCTACACTGTGGTATCTCTGTACCGCAAATAAAGACCGCTCCCCTGAGCTTAGAAGTTCATCAAAATCATAGAATTTTATTTGTTGGCCGCATTGTTTCTGATAAAGGTCTGGAATGGCTGCTTAAAACCTTAATACATACAAATCCGCAAATTCAACTTGATATTGCAGGAGAAGGTTGGGAACGGCCCCGGTTAGAAAAGTTAGCAAACACACTCGGATTAAGTAATCGGATCACTTGGCATGGTTGGTGCGATGCTGACAAGATCAATCAACTTTATCAACAGTGTTTTGCAGTCATCTTTCCTAGTGTCTGGCCTGAACCTGCCGGTCTTGTAACACTAGAAGCATACTCTAATTATCGACCTGTAATTGGTAGTGCAGTGGGAGGGATTCCAGAACATTTACGAGATGGAGAAACAGGTATTCTTGTTCCAGGTAATGATATCAAAAAGCTAGTTGATGCTATTCATTATTTGGATGAAGATTATCAAAAAAGTCGGCAGATGGGCGAACAAGGTCATGCTTTGTTGATGAAAGAATTTACAATGGCTGCTCATGTAAATAATCTGCGAACAATTTATGAAAAAACAATAGCTGACTTCCCTTCGAGAACGAAAAAATTATATAGTATTTCTCAAGTGAAATAAGCTTAGTTTGCTCCAAAGGTGCATCTTTTATCTATCTATTAAATATAAAGGAAAAAAATATGTCATTATCTCAAGAATGCCAACAGCCTTTAGTCAGCGTTATTATCCCTACCTATAACCGACCAGACTATCTCAAGCAAGCGATCGCTAGTGCTATTAAACAGACTTATCAAAATATCGAAATTATTGTTTCAGATAATTGCAGTCCAGAAAATCCTCAAGCACTTGTGGCATCTTTTGGTGACTCACGCATCAGATTTTGGCGACATCAACAAAATGTAGGTATGCTTGCTAATCAGCAGCATGGGTTCAAGATGGCACGAGGTAAATATGTTGCTAGTCTTCATGATGATGATATATGGAATGAAGACTTTCTAGCAAAGCTTGTACCAGTTCTCGAAGCAAATCCTGAGTTAATTCTCGCTTTTTGTGACCAATATATCATAGATGCAAATGGCATAATTGATAATGCTGGGACTGAAAAAAATACACGCGGTTATCAGCGAGATCAACTCAAAGAAGGAATTTATCAACCTTTCTATAAAGTTGGATTGGTAGATAAAAGTATCCCTACTGCTGCATCTTGTTTGATTCGCAATAATCTGGTTGATTGGGATAGTATTCCTCCAGAAGTTGGCGGAATGTGGGATTTATATTTAACTTACCTGTGTTGTATATCGGGTTATGGCGCTTACTACTATCCAGAAAGACTGACGCGATATCGCGCTCATGAGCAAACTGATACTATGCTCAGTGGTAGTCGAGATGTGCAGGCAAAAATCCGCAAAGCTAAAAGCGAAATGTTCTGTTATCAAGTCTTTATGGAAGATGCTCGGTTACAGAAATTTAGAACGCACTTTCAACAGAAATGGTTAGAGGCTAATACAACTTTGGGTATTGGTTTGCTGCGAAGTAAACAGATAGCAGTAGCACGTCCTTATTTTTGGCAGGCGCTGACTAAACAAAAATTTAATGCGCGAACTTTAGTAGCGCTAAGTCTTAGCTTTACTCCGCAATTTTTGGCAAATAAATTAATAGAGTTGTCGAAATAGTAGGGTTTTGTAGGGGCAATTCATGAATTGCCCTTATCTGAAAATTTTTGTTTGTGTAAATGCTATTTTTTAACGAACCGCAAAGGCGCAAAGAACACGAAGTAAGAAAAGAAAATTATTTGACAATACGGTTAAGTTAAGGCTAAAACTCTTTGTCAAAGTCATTTTTTACGAACCACAGAGACGCAGAGGACACTGAGAGAATAAAGAAATGCTTAACTGAATTGTATTGGATTATTTTCAACTTTTTATTTGCAGTTCTACATAAGCTTAAATTACGAAAGAAGGTATTGGATGAAACTTTGTATTGTTACTCATAAAATTAAGAAAGGCGATGGACAGGGACGAGTAAACTATGAAGTTGCTAATGAAGCAATTCGTCGTGGTCATCAACTGACATTATTAGCTAGTGAAGTCGCACCAGAACTAGAAGCTAATAGTCAAGTTAATTGGATTCCAATTCCAGTCAAAGACTATCCAACAGAATTTGTACGTAATTTCATATTTGCCCAAAAAAGTACAGATTGGTTGCGGAAACATCGCTCTGAGATTGATTTAGTTAAAGTCAATGGCGCAATTAATCTAGCTGCGGCTGATGTGAATGCTGTACATTTTGTCCACAGTTCATGGTTGCGATCGCCTGTTCATATTTCTCGCAACCGCCGCGATTTATATGGTTTATACCAGTGGCTGTTTACGGCTTTTAATGCGCGTTGGGAAAAACAGGCTTTCCAAAAGGCGCAGGTTGTTGTGGCTGTATCAGAAAAGGTAGCTCACGAATTAGTCAACATTGGTGTACCTCGTTCTCGCATTCGCGTAATTATCAATGGCGTTGATTTAGACGAGTTTGCCCCTGGTGAAAACAAAAGCGATGCCTGCGGCGGGCTACGCCTACGCCAAAAGTTGGGTTTACCGGAGAATGTCACGCTGGCATTGTTCGCCGGAGATATCCGCACACCCAGAAAGAACTTAGATACAGTACTGCACGCCTTGGTGAAAGTTCCTGATTTACATTTGGTGGTAGTGGGACATACCCAAAATAGTCCTTTCCCGCAGTTAGCAGCCTCTTTGGGGTTAAATGAACGTGTGCATTTTGTAGGATTTCGCCGTGATATCCCCCAAATTATGCAAGCAGTAGATTTATTTGTTTTTCCTTCCCGATACGAAGCTTGCAGCCTCGTATTGTTAGAAGCACTTTCTTCAGGACTACCAGTAATTACTGCCACAGCCACCGGGGGAGGAGAATTGGTGACACCAGAATGTGGCATTGTCTTATCCGACTCAGATGATATTGATGCTTTGGCTCTGGCATTGCTGACTTTGGTGAGTAGTCCCACCCTCATACAGCAAATGGGCAAAGCTGCTCGTTCTGTGGCAGAACAACATAGCTGGACTACTATGGCACAAACTTATGTGGATTTATTCGAGGAGTTAAGCAATGCGGAACACCGTTCTGATACCGACTTATCGCCGTCCACAAGACCTATCACGCTGCCTTTTAGCGCTACAGAAGCAAATTAAACCCGTCGATCAGGTGATAGTGGTTGTACGCGATACGGATGCAGAAACTTGGCAATTCTTGGCGCAATTAAACGCTCTCAATCTGCCACTGCATACTGTGAAAGTGACACAACCAGGCGTAGTCGCAGCCCTCAATGCCGGATTAGCAGCAGTGGAGGGCGATATTGTCTCTATTACTGATGATGATGCCGCACCTCACCCAGATTGGTTAGAGCGCATCGCCGCTTACTTTACCTCAGATAGTCGCCTCGGCGGTCTGGGAGGGCGTGATTGGGTATACCACGGCAGCAAATTAGAAGACGAATCTCGCCCAGTAGTGGGACAGTTGCAGTGGTTTGGGCGAGTGATTGGCAACCATCATCTGGGAGTGGGAGAACCCCGCGAAGTCGATATTCTCAAAGGCGTAAACATGAGTTTTCGTAAAGAGGCCATCGGACAATTGCGCTTTGATGAGCGGATGCGTGGTACTGGAGCGCAAGTACATTTTGAAATGGCATTTACTCTGGCATTAAAGCGGGCTGGTTGGAAGATAATTTACGATCCTAATGTTGCTGTAGATCACTATCCTGCACAACGTTTTGATGAAGATCAGCGAAATAATTTTAACGAGATTGCCTTTATTAATTTAGTCCATAATGAAACCCTAGTTTTACTAGAGCATTTGCCATTTATCCGCCGGATTGTATTTTTATTCTGGGCAGTATTTGTAGGTACGTGCGATAGTTTGGGTTTCGTACAATGGCTGAGATTTTTACCTAGCCAAGGGCAATTGGCGGGTAAAAAGTTACTAGCATCCTGGCGGGGGCGTTGGCAAGGATATAAACAATTCGTAATTCGTAATTCGTAATTCGTAATTAATTAACTTCTTTTTAGCTCTAGTAGTCTGTAAAGCTAAAAGTTATGGATAAAAAGTTCGTAGTAAGGACTTTAGTCCTTGTTTAAGCACTAAAGTGCTTACTACAAACCTTAAAAATTAGCTTAGACATTGTACTAGTTAGCATTGGTAAATCTAAAATCTAAAATTGAATGAATTCTAGACAGATACTTTTCAATAGTTTTTTAGAAGAAAATTATTCTCCAGAAGAGCGATCGCAACAGGGGTGGATGGCGATCGCAGGCTTTATACTACTAACTGTAGTTTGCTATTTTGCTGGTGCTACTGCTGCACTGCGCCTAATTTATCCGGTGACGGCTTTAGCTGTAGCCGTGTTTTTATACTTGCGGCATCCCATTCTCTACATCAGCTTTACCTGGTGGATATGGTTTCTCACACCCTTAGCTACCCGCTTAGTTGACTATCGGGTAGGCTGGGATGCTACCCGCCAAATGCTTATAGCACCATATTTGGTGGTGTTTGTAACCATAGCAACATTCTTGCGACATTTTCCCCGTGCCTCACGTCAAGGGGGTTTGCCGTTTGTTATGGCTTTTATCGGAGTCTTTTATGGCTTTCTCATCGGTCTGATTTATAACCCACCAATCCCTGTAGCACGCGGACTGCTGGATTGGCTCAGTCCGATTATCTTCGCTTTTCACTTATTTATAAACTGGCGAGATTATCCTAGCTATCGCCAGAATATTCAGCGAACATTTCTTTGGTGCGTGCTAATTTTAGGAACTTATGGCATATATCAATTTGTAGTAGCTCCTGAGTGGGATAGGTATTGGCTCATCCAATCAAAACTATTCATGAGTTCTGGAAACCCTGTACCTTTCGGGATGCGTGTCTGGAGTACATTGCACTCAGTCGGCCCTTTTGGTTCAGTCATGCAAGCTGGTTTACTGTTGTTATTTACCAGTTCGGGAAATTTAATTTTTCCTGCTTCAGCCGTTGGTTACTTATCGTTCTTACTAACACAAGCGCGAACTAATTGGGGAGGCTGGTTATTTGGAATAATTATGATTGTGGGTTCAGTCAAGGCGCGAATTCAAATGCGCTTGATCGTTATAATTGCGGTGATGGCAATTTGTGTTGTGCCATTGACAACTATTGAGCCAATTGCTGGAGTTGTATCAGCCCGTTTGGAAACTTTTTCTAATCTTCAAGATGATACAAGTTTTAAAGATAGATCGGGAAGTTATGACAAAAACCTTGGTCTAGCACTTTCTAATGGTTTAGGTAACGGCTTAGGAAATATTTGGAAAGTCAACGAAAAAACTGGTCAAATTGAAGTAGTGGTGATTGATAGTGGCATTTTAGATATGTTTTTCACCCTTGGTTGGTTTGGAGCCATCTTTTATATGGGTGGATTAATCTTGTTAATTATTAGTGTTAGCAGTTATGGTGAAGGCCGTTTTGATAGTTTTATTAGTGCTGCCCGCGCCATTGGTATCAGTTCTGCTACACAGCTAATTATTGGTAGTGGAATGTTAAGTGTAGCAGGGATGATTCTTTGGGGATTTTTAGCTATGGCTATGGCAGGACATAAATACTATAGCAATCCCAAGAATTCTTGAAGAAGAATTCAGAAGTCAGAATTCAGGAGTCAGAATCAAGACACGACACTCGTTCCTCTCTACGAGACGCTGTGCTAAGAATTTATTCTGAATTCTGACTCCTGACTCCTGAATTCTGTTCGATAAATATGAATTGAGTTAAACAACAAAATCTTACAACTTAAATTAGGACTGATATAAATTATGAAAGCAATTATTGTAATGCCACTAGCCGAACAACGAGGCGGCGGTGAAATGATGCTTTGGGATTTGGTACAGCAGGGACGTAATGCTGGTGTTGAGTGGCTAGTGATATTTTTAGAACACGGCCCGATGGTAGAACAAGTAAAGTCCCTTGGTATTGATGCGCGAGTTGTAGAAAGTGGACGTTTACGCCAAATCCACCGTTTTATTGGTGCTGTTTTTCAGATAGCTGCGATCGCACGCCGCGAACGTGCAGATATAATTGTCAATTGGATGTGGATTACGCATATATCTGGAGGCTTGGCGGCGATGCTGGCTGGTTTGCCTGCTGTATGGTATCAGCTAGAAGTACCTAGCGATAAAACTTGGTTGGTACGAATTGCTACTTTAATCCCAGCCCGCGCAATTATCACTCTCTCTCAAGATGGTAAGCAAGCACAAGCAGAGATTTGGCCCCACAGGCCAACACCCTTGGTTTATCCCGGTGTTGCACTAGACCGATTTGAGCCTGATGCTTTGCCAACTCCTGAAGAAGCACGCCGAAAACTAGGCTTACCTTTACACGGCCCACTGATTGGAATTGTGGGACGATTGCAACGATGGAAGGGAATGCACGTATTAGTGCAAGCGATGCCCAAAATTTTAGAGAAGTATCCTGATGCTCATTGTGTGGTAGTTGGCGGCAAGCACGATTTGGAACCAGACTATGAGGACTTTTTAAAAGCAGAAATCACAAACTTGGGCTTGAAAAAGCAAGTAATTATGGCTGGACTACAGCGTAATATCCCGGAGTGGGTACAGGCGATGGATGTATTTGTTCATGCTTCGGATAAAGAACCCTTCGGAATTGTGATTATTGAGGCGATGGCGCTGGGTAAACCTGTGATTGCTGGCGATGCAGGCGGCCCGACAGAGATTATTACCGATGGGATGAATGGACTATTAACACCTTACGGCGATGCAGATAAATTAGCGATCGCAATTCTCCGCTATCTTGACGAACAAGAATTTGCCCGCAGTGCAGGAATAGCTGCCAGACAACGCGCTTTAGATTTTTCAACGCAGAATTATGCTCAAAACTTTATTAGTGCAATTCGTTCTGCAATACCCAGTGTTTCATCTGCTGAATGAAACAGTAAACTTTGTGCAAAAGTCAATTTTATGAAAATGAAACCACAGATTGATACCGATGAATTATCTATGTGAATCTGTGGTTAAAAAATAATACAAAATCTCCAGCGATCGCAATTCTCCACTATCTTGGCGAGTAGAGATGTTTCATTGCAACGTCTCTACTCTTATTTTTGAAATTAATTACTTAACTATCTTATCTGTCAGCCTACTTGAGTGATGTAAAAACTAACACCAAGCGCATCAGTTAACGATATGGATAAGGTCAAGCTAAATTAGTCTAGCAAAAAATTATTCCTTACCTAGCTAATTTTTCTTTTTATTTCATGGCTTAAATTTTTTATCTAACTCTTATTAATTTGCTTTATTCTAGAAAATTGATCGACTATTACTTAAACCTTTAATACAAAGCTATAGATGTGCTGCTCTGTTATTTGATACACCAAATTCTTCAAATTACCGAACTCATCAAATCTTCATATATTTGAAGCATAGTTTATCTTTTATTGTAAAAATAGTGGGAATAATAAAATAAATTTGATTGAACAAAGTAGTTAGCTATGAGCCAGATATGTTCTATCTCCAAAACCTGTGCTTGTCGCAATGTTGCACGCTGCCAGACTAAGGAGGCAGGCAGGCTCTTTCTCTGGTTTCCCGTTACACATACCCTCAAAAAAGTCACCTCCTACCTACAGCAGCTTAGACTTGAGTATGAACTGATGCACGAGCGACCAGGTTTGAGTTTGAAGTGTAAACCCGGACAGTCTATAGAAATTGCCCGTAACCTGGCCAAACTACTTGCACCTAGAGAATTAAAAGAGACGCAAGTCCTTTTCACTCAAGGTAATATCCAACCTCAACTCCATGATTTTAGTGACATAGCCTCATTACAACGCTTCATTAAGTTGAACCAATCCGACTGGCTAGTTGAAATGTTGGCAACGGAACGATTTACCAGTTACTTTCAGCCAATTGTCTCAATTAACGATACATCGCAGATTTTTGGATATGAATCGCTCTTGCGGGGGCTGGATGAAGAAGGCAATTTAATGCTACCGACACCAATTATGGAGTTAGCAACCGAAGCCGGACTAATACCACAACTCGACCAAATTGCTCGCCTCAGCGCAATCACTGAATTTAGTCGGTATAAAGTGAGTGGGCATATCTTCATCAATTTTGCGCCAACATCACTTTACGATCCAGCTTTTTGCCTCAGTAGTTCAGTTGAGGCAATTGATACTGCCGAAATTTCCCACGATCGCGTTGTCTTTGAAGTTGTAGAATCAGATAATCCTCAAGATTTAACCCATCTCAAGGCAGTGCTTAAATACTACCGGGATGCTGGATTTTTAGTAGCTCTTGATGACCTTGGTTCTGGCTATTCCAGCCTAAACTTGCTGCATCAGTTACGTCCAGACTTTATCAAGCTGGATATGGAGTTAATTCGAGATGTACATCAAGACCTTTACAAAGCTTCGATTACCGAGAAGCTTTTAGAGATTACTCAAAAGTTAAACATCCAGACCGTTGCTGAAGGAATTGAGTGTATTGAGGAACTGAACTGGCTGCGAGAACGAGGTGCAAATCTTGCTCAAGGCTATTTAATTGCTAAACCTAGTGCAGTGCCTGTCACTACAACCCCTCACTTTGATCCGATCGCGTTAAATGTAGCATCGACAGATTCTAAGCTGGTTGAGCGGCATGTCCAACACCAAAATGAGTCCGAGCGAATTGTCGCGTCTGTGACGCAGCGCATTCGACAATCGTTAGAGTTAGACGAGATTTTGCAAACCACAGCAGCCGAAGTGCGGCAACTGTTTGAGGTAGACCGAGTAATAATTTACCAGTTTGAGTCAGACTGGAGTGGGTTAGTAGCTGTAGAATCTTTAGCAGAAGAGTGTATGTCCATTTTGGGATTTCACGTTATGGACACATGCTTTCAATCTACCCGTGCAATTTACTTTCAACAAGGTAACACCAGAGCGATCGAAGACGTTGAAACTGCCGGATTATCGCCGTGTCATCTTGACCTCCTGCGGAGTTTGCAAATCCGAGCAAACCTTGTCGTGCCTATCTTGCAGAAAGAGCGTTTGTGGGGACTATTGATTGCTCATCAATGCCGTAATGCCAGACAATGGCAGCAATCGGAGATTAACTTGTTTAACCAGTTAGCAGGACAAGCTGCGATCGCTATTCAGCAATCAGAACTTTACCATCAATTACAACAAGCAAACCAAGAATTACAGCGCCTTGCCTGTTCAGATGGTCTGACCCAAGTGGGAAATAGACGGTGCTTTGATGACACATTCAACACACAGTGGCAACGGTTGGCACGAGAGCAAGGTTCGCTATCTTTGATTTTGTGCGATGTCGATTACTTTAAGCTTTACAACGATACACATGGACATCTCGCAGGAGATGATGCCCTTAGACAGGTTGCCAAGGTAATCTCTCAGACAGTTAAACGCCCTGCTGATTTAGTTGCTCGTTATGGTGGAGAAGAGTTTGCAGTTATTTTACCGAATACTGATATCGAAGGGGCCATTGCAGTTGCAAGAGATATTCAGACCAATATTAGTGCATTAAAAATGCCTCATCCCCATTCTCAGGTTAGCGAATTCATCACTCTAAGTCTTGGTGTGGCAACCATCACTCCTCATAGCCAATTATCTCCCGCAACCTTAATTGCTGCTGCTGACCAGGGACTCTATCAGGCAAAAGCACAAGGAAGAAATTGTGTGGTGCAGATAAACTGTCAGTAGGGACGCAAGGCCTTGCGCCCCTACCGTATGGTCTATTTACCTGAAAATCGCTGTAATTAACAAAAGGTCAATTTATATTTTTTAATATAGATTGCTTTATTTCCACCCATTTGGCTTGAAAGTACTGAGTAAAAAATCCTATTCCCCAGTCCTCAGTTTCTCTTTCATGTATTTTGGTGTGTAGTTTATTCCGGTTACTTAACGGGTTTCAAATGCCCACCCCATAAGATTGGATAATTTATTTCTTGGAGTTCCCTTATCAATGAACATACACTTAAGTATGCTAAATTTAAAGGTAACTTATATAACTCTTAAAGCCAAAATTACACAAATATCTTTCTTAAAGGCTTTTTGGAAATCATCACTTAAATATAAAGTGATTTAAATGTTAATAGCTTGACAACAGATGATTATATGAAATAATTATCATCTATCTTATAGAAATATCAAGGTATCTCTCAATAGGTTTTGATAATCAAACGCTTAAATTATTTAAGTTTTACGATCGCGCATGAATATATTGATCATTTTAGCTGAAGTCAGCCTTGTAATCTTTGTTTGTTTATTACTGAACTGGTTTGTAAGCAAGTTATTCAAGCTATTTACAAAGACCTCTATATTAAAGAGCGAAGATAGAAGTATCAAAACCTTGCGTCGGAACATCACAGGGTTATTGTTACTTGCTTGCTTGGTGTCATGTATTTTGATTGTGGGTGCTAATGGTTATCTAGTTTATCGTGGCGAAAACCTTCAACAATACACCATAGCAATGCTTGAGCGTATTCCATCAGGATTTTGGATAACTCTAGGAATTGGCATAGCTCAGAGCATTGGCACTTTCATATTAGCCGCGATCGCACTGAAATTTCTGAAATATTGGCTGAAGGTAGCTAGCACTCGCGCCAAAAACTTAGAAAAAAATACTGCCGATGATGAAAGTATTGATGCTTTCTTTAACGCCCTCTATCACAGAATTAGCGGTGGAATCTGGCTGTGGGCTGTCATTCTGTGTGCCCAGTTTCTCAAATTGCCAGCAACGGTTTCGGAATATTTGTACATTGCACTGCGAATCTATTTAATTATTGCCGTCGGGTTGCTGATTCTCAAAGCAGTCGCGGCGGTAGTTGATTTTCTCGATGCTCTCAGCGTCAGATACTCCAACCCTGATAACCTCTTAAGATTCTACGATCGCCTCCGACATCTGATACCCTTTTTAAAGCGGTGTCTGGAGTTTGTAATTTATGTCTGCATGGCAACATTAGTGATTCAACAGGTGCAGTTAATCGCCAATATTGCAGCTTTTGGCCCGCGAATCATCAAGATCATCGGCATCATCTTCATTAGTCGTGTGTTGTTTGAAGTCGTTTACTTACTTGTTGAAGAGGTGCTGTTTAAAGACCAGAATCTAAGTGATATTCAAAGAAGTAGACGCTTGACACTCGTTCCTCTTTTTCGTAGTTTCTTACAATATTTTGTATACTTTGCTGCTATTATCTCTATTCTCTATACTCTTGACATTGATCCAACTCCTATACTGGCAGGTGCTGGTATTGTCGGCATAGCTGTAGGTTTAGGGGCACAGACACTGATAAATGATATAGTCTGTGGCTTCTTTATTTTGTTTGAAAACTACTACTTAGTGGGTGATTATATCGAGGCTGGGAAAGTCGAAGAGAAAGTTGTCGAAGGTGTTGTTGAGGCAATTGAACTCAGAACCACTCGTATTAGACATCCCAATGGTCAATTGCAGATTATTCGCAATGGAGATATTGGCTCAATTACCAATTATTCTAAACAGTATATCTTTGCAGTAGTGGAAGTTGGTGTGCCCTATAATTCCAACTTAGCTCATGTGTACAAAGTGATTGAGGAGGTAGGACAACAGTTAAAAACAAACGATCCAGATGTACTCGAAGGTACACAGATAGATGGAGTGGAAAGCCTTGGAGAATCTAACTTGTTGCTGCGGACATTAACGAAGGTGAAGCCAGGAAAACATCTTCAGATTCAACGTGTTCTTCGAAAGATTTTTACAGATGCACTACTGCGCGAAGGAATTGTAATTCCCATCCGTGCTGAAAGTGCTGAAGGTTAATTTGGCACTTTATTTTTAACTAGCTTTGCGAGTTGGTGTTATGTCAGGCTTGAAGAAATTTGAAAGCTAGCAAAAATTGTGTTCATTCATACAACAAAATAGTAACGATTGTTATAGGCTTGGAAAGCCCTTTACTTTTATACTTTTGGCGAAACTTCACCGCCAAACAAGCACCAGAGCGATAGGAAATTACTTATGACCAAATGCGATTGATACTTATCAAACGTAAATCTGGTTAAGTTGAACATATCTCTGTCAGCAGCATAAGTGACATCCTACGCCCTGGTTATCTCTTTTAACTGGACTTAAACAAAAGCAAGCCCAGCATCACAAGTGATAATTTCTACAGCAATATATATATAGATAGCTATGGAATCACTGAGCAAATTAATCAACTCAAGCCATAGTCAAACATTAAATACTAACTTTATGGTGATTTTGTTAAAGTATAAAATTTGTCAGAACGCATTTGGGTGCCATTTCGCCAAACTTCCACTCTTTCAGGGCTGACTAAATAATAAAAACTACCATTATCTGCTCGATATCTGCCTTTACCAATATTCAAAGCTGGTATTTTTATAGGCTTGCTTGGGTCTTGCTTCAACCGCCCAATATAAAATAACTGCCCATTTTCTTCACAGACCTTGACACGAATATTTGCAGTTTCACCATCAATAATGGTAACTCCATTGCAATTAGTATCACTGCTTATAGGTGCAAAACCCATTGGAGGCAATGAAGGTGAAACTTGCTTTGCTACGGAGGGTGTCGAGACTGGGCGGTTCGGGTTATCCACTTGCTGAATTTTAGAAGCAGGGGAAACACTTGCAGTTAAAGATGTCAATAGACGAAGGGGATCAACTGCTATTCGACCATTTGGATGCACTTCAAAATGGAGATGAGGTGCTGTACTATTGCCTGTAGATCCCATCTCAGCAATAATTTGACCTTGAATGACCTGTTGATCCTTGCTCACCAGCAAACGGCGATTGTGACCATAAACAGTAGTGCTACCGTCAAGATGCTTAATAGTTATGGCATTGCCTAACCCCCAATTATCCCAACCTGCTTTTACAACAGTACCCGATGCAGCAGCAACAACTGGGGTTCCAGATGCCCCTGCAATATCAATTCCTTCATGTTGATATTTGCGAAAGCCTTGAGAAATAAACCCTTGAGTTGGCCAGATTAAGTTAGAAGCGGGGATAGGAGTTTGCCCAATTGGGGAATCGCTTGCTAACTGTGTTAGGGCAGATGTAGTTGTACTTAATACGGCGGTTAAGGATATTAAACCAATTAGTCCATAAGTGCGGTATCGAAAAACGGTAAGTTTTTTCATAATTGCAAGCCTATTAAAACAATAATTCAGATAGTTTCTGATTATTTGCTGTTTCAAGCTAACTCGGAAAATATCAGGAAGTTTAGCAGATATGTTATTTTTAAGACCTTAGCCAGACACTTTCGTGCTAGAAGTACATAAACATCTCCAGAAATCAAATATGTTTTATCCAGAACCCTTGTAGAGACGTAGCACTGCTAAGTCTCTACATTTATTTTCGAAGATGTCTAATATCTGCTACGTATGCCAGTTATCGACGCATCGAACGGCGGCATACGTTTATCAATTGCTAGAGTCTTGGGTTTCAGACCCCCAATGTTGTGTCAGCTTTCTGCTTTCTTACGAGAGTTCAGTGGCTTCAATTTAGGAGGGGTCGAATCCTATAAGTAATACTGCTCCTGCCTTGTCTGCGACACGCTGCGCGATCTACCTTATGCCTCAAACCTTAGTGTAATTATCGATTACTTTGGCTAAGTCTGGAATAGCTTCTTCTACGTGCTTTTTGGCTGAACCGCGAAGTTTTTCATAGGTTCCTCGCACGATTTGGCGCTTGGCACTCTTGACTCTAGCATCAGTTACACCCAGTAGCGCATCTGCCGTATGAGAGCGGTTTGCATTCAGGTGTCCAATTGGATCGCCTTTCTGTACACCTTCGCTCCAGATGGGATCAAGTGCGGTGAGGCACTGCGGCAGGATCTGCTCAACTACGTAGGGGATATACCCTGGCTTGACACCTTTGAGAGCAGCAAAGGCAGTTTTCAAAGCGATACCGCTCATACCTGACTTGGATGCAAGCTGTACTTCTATCATGTTGCAACATTCATCTACGACCATCGCTTTTTTGGTCGGGTTCAAAAGTCCTTCGCTAAGTCCCATTTCACTTTTCCTTATCTCAGTACTTAATTTCTATTCGACTAACTTTTTTAGCAAGCAGGAAATTACAGAAAATGGTATCAGAGTTAGAGGATGTTATGAACATCACTTTTTCACTACTGAAGGCTTCGTCCATAGTGCAATATGCTTGAGTTAAGGCTTGATTCTCTCTAACCCTCCTTAAAAAGGAGGGAATTAGAGCAAGCCTTGTGTTTACAGGGTAGAGTTGGCAGAAAAGAGACAGGATGGTAAAAATCAGGTTATCCCGTCCTGCTGAGACCTGAGTTGTGTCTCTGGCTGACTTGAGCCAGCAGGTAAAGCCTTATGTTCAGATCCCGAAGTTTCATTAGGATAATCTGGAGGTTTTGAGCCACCCGATCGCTTCCGAGAAAATATAGCCTGAGCTAGGGTCTTGACTAAGATATACAAAATTGGCACCAAGAACAAACTCAAGAATGTTGAAAGCAGCAACCCTCCAAAGAGTGCTGTTCCTAAAGACCAACGGCTGCTGGCTCCAGCCCCTTGAGAGATCACTAAGGGCAAAAATCCTAATAGCGCTGCAAAAGAAGTCATTAAGATGGGTCGCAGACGTTCTTGTCCCGCTTTCACCGCCGCGCGTGTGTAGCTCATACCTTGCTCATGCAGCTGATTGGCAAATTCCACGACTAAAATCGCGTTTTTTGCAGCTAGACCAATCAAAGTTACTAGACCTACTTGACAATAGATATCATCCACTACTTTGGGGAAGAGACTACCTGCCATGAAAATATTGGAACGTAGCCAAATCGCCGTCATCGCTCCCAAAACTGCTAGGGGAACTGTCAGCAAAATAATGATTGGGTCAACATAGCTTTCATACTGAGCCGCCAACACCAGAAAGACAATAACGATCGCTAAAGCAAAAATCAAGCCCGTAGCTCCCCCTGATGTCTTCTCCTGGAGATAAGTCCCTGTCCACTCATAACCAAATCCTTGAGGTAAGACCTCTGCTGCTACTTGCTCCATCGCTTTAATCGCTTCTCCAGAACTAGAACCGGGAGCAGGAGCGCCTTGGACTTTGATTGATCGGTACAAGTTGTAATGGGAGACGGTTTTTGGCCCCACAAAGGGAGTAACTTTCACCAAACTGCTCAACGGAATCATCACCCCGTTTGCAGAGCGAACATAGAGTTTGCCAATATCATCTGGATTAGAGCGAAAAACCCCATCTGCTTGGACGTATACTCGATACTGTCGCTGTCCTTGGACAAAGTTATTTACATATTGCGACCCCAAGTAAGTTTGCAACGCTCCAAAGATGTCGTTAATCTCCACATTGAGAGCTTTGGCTTGGTTGCGGTTTACCTGAATGTCAAATTGGGGAGTGTCTGCGGTGAACTGAGTGAAAACTCGTTGTAAAACAGGCTTTTTATTTGCGGCTGCAATAAATTTTTTAGCAGTCTCAACTAGGGTTTCAATCGGCGCACTTCCAGTTCGGTCTTGAATGATAAACTCAAAACCACCTGTACTACTTAACCCTCGAACTGGAGGAGCATTCACTGCGATCGCTCTAGCTTCTGTAATTGTCGAGAGCTTTTTGTTCAGCCTCTGAAGTATGCCATAGACAGACTCAGATTCTTTAGCTCTCTCTTTCCAGGGTTTCAGATTAGCAAAGGCAATACCCAAATTAGAAGCATTACCATCGAAACCAAAGCCACTGATCATAAAACTAGCTCTAACTTCGGGAGCCGATGTTACTTCTTTGACAACCCGATCCATAACAGATTCGGTGTACTTCAAAGAAACCCCATCTGGCCCTTGGACAATTACAAAGAAGTAACCCTGATCTTCCTCTGGAATAAACCCGGTAGGAACTGCTCTGTACATTAAAACCGTTGCTACTAAACCAGTGATGAAAACCCCAATTACAATCGGTTTGACATGGGTAAGGTAGCTAACAAACCCGACATATCGCCGTGTGAACCAAGAAAATCCCCGATTAAATTGCGTAAAGAACCAACCCAAAGGGCCCCGTGCAGTCTGAGCAGGGCGCATGAGGATGGCTGCCATACTTGGAGAGAATGTTAAAGCATTGAAGGTGGAAATGGCAATGGAGCAAGCAACGGTTAACGCAAATTGTTTGTAGACAATCCCTGTAGTGCCTGGAATGAATGCAACGGGAATGAATACCGCCATGAGTACAAGTGAAGTGGCAATGATTGCCCCAGTCAACTCCTTCATCGCTTCGACAGCCGCCTCAAAGGGCCTCATGCCCTGCTCCAGTTTGACTGCAACTGCCTCCACTACAATAATGGCATCATCAACAACGATCCCGATCGCTAAAACGAAACCAAATAAGGTCAGTGTATTAATCTGAAATCCTAAAACCAAGAGAGCCGCACATGTTCCAATCAGGGAAACGGGGATCGCAACAGTAGGAATGATCGTGGTACGCCAATCTTGCAGAAAGACGAAAATTACCAAGACCACCAGGATAATCGCCTCAACCAAAGTGTGCAGAACTTCTTCTAAAGAAATTTCCACAAATGGCGTGGTATCAAATGCCAACTGTGCTTTTAGTCCAGGTGGAAAACTCTTCTCCAGCGCTACGATCTGCTCTTCAACAGCATGAGCAACATCTAAGGCATTACTACCCGGAAGTTGATATATTCCCAAACCCACGGCTGCCTTGGGAGCATTTCCTGGGATGGTAAATTTGGCATCAGCAAGATAGTTTTCTGCTCCCAATTCAACTCGACCGACATCTCTGACTTTAACTAGGGTGCTATTCGTAGTGCTATTGGTAGTGCTATTGCTAGTACTATTAGTGCCACCTTGACTCACCTTCAGCACCATATCCTCAAATTCAGCCGCATCTTTAAATCGACTGGTTGCCCGTAAAGCAAATTCAAAGCTTTGATTATCTGGTGCTGGTTCCTTACCAATCGCCCCTGCACCCACTTGAATATTTTGTTGTTGCAGGGCAGTTGTCACATCTTGAGGAGTTAGTTGATGTTGGGCCAGCTTGTTGGGATCGAGCCAAAGACGCATGGCATATTTGCGTTCCCCAAAAACCCTGGCACTTCCTACACCAGGAAGTCGTTTGATTTGATCGAGAATATAAAGATCGACATAATTACTGATAAAAATGTTGTCATACTCATTATTTTCTGAGTAAAACCCATAAACCAGAAGAAGACTGCTTGATGCAGTTTCAACGGTGACACCTGTTCTTTGAACAGTATCTGGCAATTGAGGTGAAGCAAGTGCTTCTTTATTTTGAACGTTTACTTGAGCAATATCGCTATTAACATTAGTTGGGAAGGAGACAGTTATATTGCTAGAACCATCATTACCCGTGTTAGAAGATATATAAGATACATCTTTAACACCATTAATTTGTCGCTCGATAATGTTGGTGACACTGCTTTCTGTTGTTTGAGCATCCGCACCAATATTGTTAGAGCTAACGGTGATTTGCACCGGGGCGAGATCCGGTAGCTGAGAAATTGGCAGGATGGGAATACAGATGCTTCCCAGCAGCAAGATGATAAACGTACAGACCGTAGTTAAGACTGGACGTTTGATGAAGGTGTTGACAAACATAAATCCAGGAACAGTTTAATTCTGGTTACGGACAGAGTGGCTTTTTATTAATATAAGGATTTATTAAGGTTTCATGTTAAATATTTTCTCCTTCCCATACTCCGTATGGGAATACATAGGTCTGGACTGCTGACTCAAGGGGAAATCAAGCTTTTTTCAACTTTGGGACTTACGTCAAACTACAAGCACTCAGAGGCGAATGGCACTAAGAAAAGCTGAAACCTCGTCAGGGCATGGTGTGGGAGGTGTGGGAGGATGTGGAGGCAATGGAGCATTTGTTGATATGCAGTTATTCAATTTCTCCTCTTTCTCCCCACACTTCCCCCACTCCCCACACTCAAAAAGCAAGTTATATCAGGGCTTTGCCATTAACTTAGTGCCATTCCACTCAGAGGCAATAACCTGCGGGTACTCCGTTGGATGACGTAAGAAGAAAATCTTTCTTTTCAGCGATTGTTTGCGTAAGTCCCGGACTTGTGGGTACACCATAGCCCCTTTGTAAGGGGCAATAGGACAGAATTTGGTCTAATCAACTGAAAAATGCGGTCGGTAATGTATCCAAATTTCTAATGAGATTTGCCATTACCTTGAAAATTTAACAACTGATCGTCATTGACCCAAATCGCTTGTTGAGGTACAGAAATAGAAATTCCGGCTTTGTCTAGGGCGACTTTCAGGCGACGGCGGAACTCCCGTGCTACATCCCATTGCTTAAGGGGCTGTGTTTTAAACCATACACGAATAATTAAACCGCGATCGCCAAATTGATCTATTCCCAAAACTTGGGGCGGTTCCAAAATTTGACGCTGCCATTGCATTTCTTGATTCATCTCGAAAGCAACTGTTTCAATTAACTTCAAAGCGTGTTCTGTATCGGCTTGGTAGGCAATGGGAACCGTTAAATCGGCTCGTGACCAACGACTGGAAAGATTGGCAACAATTTTAATTTCACTATTGGGAATCGTGATCAAGCGCCCTTCAGAATCCCGCAGTTGGGTCATCCGCAGATTCAGATTTTCTACTAAGCCTCCTACGTCTCCCACGTTAATCACATCGCCTAAAGCGTACTGGTCTTCTAGGATAATTAGGAAACCATTAATCGCATCTTTAATTAGGTTTTGCGAGGCCAGAGACAATGCAACACCAACCAAACTCGCACCCGCTAGTAAGGGAACGATATCTATCCCCAATGACACCAGCGCTAGCAAAAAGCCTACTCCTACGCAGATACCAGTAGCGATGCTTTTAGTCACGCCAGAAAATGTGGAAACTCGCAGTTGCAGCCGTTCTGAACTTTCTGGAGTCAGTAAAGCACCACTGCTAATTAGAGTGGTGGTGAAGCGGTCAATAAGAGCGTAGATGAGACGGATTGCTACATAAGTTCCCAAGAACACGACACCTAATCGCAAAGGAAATTGGGCAGCTGTGAGAATCCCTAACTGAAATGGTCGTGTGTAGGGAAATAGACCCAAGATAAAGAAACTTCCACTACCCCAAATTCCAGCTTGAGTTAGCTGAAACAATCGTCTTTTGACTTCTTGGATATGCCGATGTTGCTGTTGATTTAGTTGTGTTGTAATTGGTTGAGCTGCTGCTGGTGAAATTGGGGAGTTTAGGGGCCATCTAAGAGGTTGGGAGGCAATGGGTTGTACTGAATTTTTTTTGGAACGGCGCTGCCAACTATATATCCCCCAACTCATGATAATCATTGCCAGTCCTGTGCCAGCAGCAATTTTACCTTGGTTGATTAAAAATTGAGTTTGTCTTTCTTGCTTTGCTTGTTGCAAGTCTTGTTGTAACGATTCGGCGACTTGATTTGCCGATGTCAACATATCTACCTGTCGTAGTCCAGCATCCTCAGAAGTGATCGTCATCAGGTATTGATCGTTGACATAAATTACTGGTAAGTCGTTTACCTTGCGAACTTGTACCTTGACTGCTGTTTTTGCTGGTGATTGAATGTAATTTTGGCTAATTGTCTCCAACTTCTTTTGGATATCTTCTGAACGCTCAGGAAAGTTGGCTTTTGATGCTGCGATCTGAAATAACCGCCGACCATCTAAATAAATCCAGCCTGTGACAAGCCGATCGTTTGAATCACTACTGACACTGCTGGGAGCTTGTAATTGAGGTAAAAATGGAATCTGGGCTGTGGCTTTTGCTATAGGTACAACGGCTATGGCCATTGAACTGGCGATGCCTACGGCGGGCAAAGCCAACGCCAAAAATTGAAAACGCACTCAAACACCTCCTTGAAAACAATTGACTATTGACTACTTCTATAACCATCCTCCGCAATTACTTTGAGTAAATGTACCCATCTAAAGTTGAGGTTTTCTCTTTAGATGATGAAAGTTCGATGTTGTTTTATTTGCCCTCTATCTTTAGATAGATGACAATGTACTTAGAATCAGCAAGCAAAGCTTAGAAGAGTCTTACTCTTACCAAAGATAAAACAAAAAGAAAGAACCTGGCGATGAAGTTGACATTAGGGTAATCAAACGTCAAGCTAGTTTTCAGGACTATTGACTAGTGATTTGCTTTCTTTCAAGCAAAAATCGCAAGTTGTACAATAACCTAGTAGAGTGCGTAAAATTTACGTAACTTTTTTAATTTTTTGAGGTAACTTTTGATGACCGCAACTTCTCCCCGATTAAAGCACGAGGTTAAAGACCTCGGCCTAGCTGCCTTGGGAAGACAGCGCATTGAATGGGCTGGACGCGAAATGCCAGTTTTGAAGCAAATCCGCGATCGCTTTGCTATTGAGAAACCCTTCGCTGGTTTACGCCTTGTAGCTTGCGCCCACATTACAACAGAAACAGCACATTTGGCGATCGCTCTGAAAGCCGGTGGTGCAGATGCGCTTTTAATTGCTAGTAACCCCTTATCAACCCAAGATGACGTAGCAGCTAGCCTCGTCCTCGATCACGAAATTCCCGTCTTTGCTCAAAAAGGCGAAGATAACGAAACTTATAACCGCCACGTCCAAATAGCTTTAGATCATCGCCCCAACATTATTGTTGATGACGGTAGCGATGTGGTTGCAACTCTGGTACAACAACGCCAACATCAAATCGCTGATTTGATTGGTAGCACCGAAGAAACCACCACCGGTATCGTGCGGTTACGCGCCATGTTTAGAGAAGGCGTTCTCACCTTCCCCGCAGTCAACGTCAACGACGCTGACACCAAGCACTTCTTTGATAATCGCTATGGTACTGGGCAATCAACCCTAGATGGCATTATCCGCGCCACAAATATTTTGTTGGCTGGTAAAAACATTGTCGTCGTTGGTTATGGCTGGTGTGGTAAAGGTACAGCCCTCCGCGCCCGTGGCATGGGTGCTAACGTCATCGTCACCGAAATCGACCCCATCAAGGCAATTGAAGCCGTAATGGATGGCTTCCGCGTCCTGCCAATGGCTAAAGCTGCACCTGAAGGTGATATATTTATCACTGTGACTGGTAACAAGCACGTCGTTCGCGGTGAACACTTCGATGTCATGAAAGACGGTGCGATCGTTTGTAACTCCGGTCACTTTGACTTGGAACTTGATTTGAAATACTTGGCTGCACAAGCTAAGGAAATCAAAGAAGTTCGTCCTTTCACCGAAGAATACAAGTTGAAAAATGGTAAATCAGTTGTCGTTCTCGGACAAGGACGCTTGATTAACCTCGCTGCGGCTGAAGGACACCCCAGCGCAGTTATGGATATGAGTTTTGCCAACCAAGCTTTGGCTTGTGAATTCCTGGTGAAGAATAAAGGTAAGTTAGCCCCTGGTTTACACTCAATTCCTGTTGAAGTCGATCAAGAAATTGCTCGTTTGAAGTTGCAAGCTATTGGTATCACGATTGATAGTTTGACAGCTGATCAAATTGAGTACATCAACTCTTGGACAAGTGGAACTTGATACATTGATTAGTTGATTTTTTGGGGATAGGCTTTTGGGCTTATCCCTTTTTTTGTATTTATTTCGGCGTTATGAATGTATTTAACGAACCGATGAGACGCAGAGAGCGCAAAGGAAGAGGAGAATAAGCTAGTAATAAGCTAACGCGCATCTAAATTTGATAATTTAGCGCCTGAAACCGTTTGCTGCCTTAGATTGTATTGTAAAACTAGATGAGGAACAGCTCATTTAGATGGTAAGCTTATATACCTGATCTGTTATAGCTAATTACTTGCTTTATTTATCTCTCTTGCATCATTCTCAAAAAGAGAAATTATTGTTTCTGGATAACGTTCTAGCAAATTGCGAAATTTGTCCTCAAATTTATTAAGATATAGGTCAAGATACTTAAATAATTTAGCTAATCCATTTCGATTGGCAAAAAATATATAATCTTCTATTAAATCATTTTCATCCAGGTCATATCCCTTAGAGAATTTATATAAAGCTATCTCTTTATCCACTAAAGTTTTTAATCTGAAATCAGAGTCTAATTCTGCTTCTAATATTCCTCTACTCTCATCAATGATGACTACAGGTATAAAAGCATCTAAATGTATAATCTCAATTTCAGATAATAAATCATAAACTGAACTTAAATGCAGCCGTTCCATTATTTCCTCAATATTTATCAATTCATTATTATTAATAATTTTGGCATTAATAATTTGCCTTATGTATGAACTTCGTAAAAGTTCTGTCTTCATTTTATTGAAATATCGTTTGCCTACTTCATGATGTAGTGATTTTATACAACTATATACTTGATGACAACTATCATAGATAAATGTATCCCTCAAATGATCACCTTTCATTGAATTAGGGACTTCCAAATTAAAAAACATTCAAAAATCTCATACAACAATCCTCTCTCTTCTCCATCTCTCTGTGCCCTCTGCGCCTCTGTGGTTCGTTTTCTTGGATAATTTATTTCTTGGAAATCCCTTAGCATTCATTACTAATTGAGTGATTTTACTTGTTATTAATAAATTTTGATCAAAAACTTCACTCAAGTTGAATCGATAATCAGATGCTATGAATTTAGGAAAATTTAATATATCACCTTGATTCATCCCCAAATTAAAACATAACAAGTCAATTTGACTCTTAAATTTACAATCAGCAACTACCCATAATTTTATAAATACTTTTGTATTAGTTTCCTCAATTTTGAATGATAATTCTTTATGAGCAACAATATCTATTTGCCTAGATTTACTTGTTACTGTATCAATATAAAAATATTCATAAGCATCATAACCAGAACTTCTAAAATCATTTAAGGCTTTCATTTCAAGAATTGTGCCTTCTTGCTCAAGAGTTTCCGACAATCTATGTATAATTTTATGCCCTTGATTTCGAGTGAAATAATAATCTTTATAACTTTCAGTTCTTAGATGATCTTGCTGCTTTTTTAATTGCTTAATATCATTCTCTAACGAATTAATTTTTAGCTGTGTTTTTTCTTGTATTTCTTTGTATTGGGCAATATTGTTTTGTAATCCTATAAATTTCGCTTCTATCTGTTCTATTGAATCTTCAGCCATTTTTTATTCCCTAAAATAAATTTAATTTATATGAACAAATGTAAAATATAAGTACCATTACATTAATAGTTTTTAGATGTCAATAATAACACTAATCGAATTTAATCCGCATCTAAACAGATAAAATCCGCCTTTGCGAGTTCAAAATTCTTGTCTTTAAGTATATGCAGGTGGAGTTCGTTTGTGTAATCGCGATTTCTAATCGCCAGGAGTTTTTGTAATTTCCCAAATTAATATAGTATATATTGTAGTATAAATTACCCCCTATGCCAGCTAGAGACATTTACCATAATGCCGTTAGAAATGCCCTAGAAAAAGATAGTTGGCAAATCACCAAAGATCCATTTATTCTCAAATGGGGTACAAGAGATTTATATATAGACTTAGGTGCAGAAAAACTCATAGCCGCCGAAAAAAGCGGAGAGAAAATAGCAGTCGAAATTAAAAGCTTTATAGGTGCTTCTCCAGTCACTGACCTAGAAAATGCTTTAGGGCAATATATCTTATATTACGATATTCTCACTCGTTTAGAAGCTGACCGTCGCTTGTATCTGGCTATTCGTCAAGAAACCTACTCAGAACTATTTCAAGAACCAATTGGTAAAATATTATTAGAAAATCAACGCCTTTGTTTACTTGTCTTCGATTCAAAACGAGAGGTGGTACTGCAATGGATACCTTAGATAATTATCGCCAAATCATTCAAAAAATATTAAACGAATACGCCCAACTCCCCTATGCTTACGGAGAGCTAGAAAGACAACTAATTATAGACCAAGCCGCCAACCATTACCTACTACTAACATTAGGCTGGGAAAATAATCAACGGGTGCATGGTTGCTTAGTCCATATTGACCTTATCAACGATAAAATCTGGATTCAAAGAGACGGTACAGAATACGGTATGGCAAATGAACTTGTTAACGCTGGTATTCCTAAAAATAAAATTGTTCTAGCCTTTCAACCAGCCGATATCAGACAATATACTGAATTTGCAGTTACTTAATTAACTCTAAAAGCTGCTGCTAAACCTGGAATAGTAGTTGCTATAACTTAAAACTATCAACTTGATATACTATAAATATTCCTACAGACACATCTCATGTTAAGCGTAACACTTGATGAAATCCAGCAAAATCTAACTAGCTACCTTCAACAAGTAGCAGCAGGGGAAAGTATTATTATCATGCAAGCAGGTAAACCTATTGCAGAAATTAAACCAGTTTCAGCCACCTCTCAACAAATTAGGCCTTATGGCTTATGTGCTGGGGAGTTCATTGTTCCAGATGATTTTGATAGTCCCTTACCTGAAGAGATATTAAATAGTTTTGAGGGTAAATGAAACTATTATTAGATACTCATATATTCTTATGGTTTATTAGTGGCGCTCAAAAATTACCAATTCATTTACAAAATAGCATTCGTGATTTAAACAACGAAGTATATTTAAGTTGCATTTCAGTTTGGGAAGCAACTGTTAAATATCAGCTAGGTAAATTACCATTACCAGAATCACCTGAAATCTACCTTCCTAAACAACGTCAACAGCATTTAATCAGTAGTCTCAACCTAGATGAAGAAAGTGTTGCTCAACTCTTGAATTTACCATTATTACATCGTGATCCTTTTGATAGGATGTTGATTTGTCAAGCTTTACAACATAATTTAACAATTTTAACTGTAGACCCGGCAATTCGTTCCTATTCGGTCAGTGTTTTATATTAGGGTAATAATGCTCAAAATCTGGAAGAGAATAGCCTTTCCATTTTAAAAGTGCATAAATATAGGCTTTTTTCAACATTAAATAATCAGCACTCACTCAGAGCGATGCCTACGCAAAACTAAACTCTGTAGGGGCAATTCATGAATTGCCCCTACTTAAAATCAGGGTTTTGGCTATTGTTTGCGTAAGTCCTGTTCACTTTTCGCTGTCCGGCTGAAGACTCGATAGTATAGCGACGTACTAATTTCCTTTAAGGGAAACAGCAGATAGGTTAGAGGATTTATTGCCACAATAATATTTCGGAAATCTCGCCGTGCGAAAAATAAAATAGCACGAGCAACTTGCTGTGCAGACATCACTCCATAGGGATTCAGTTGACTCTTAAACGGACCAAGAATTAACTTGCGAATTACACAATCCCCATCTAAACGCTTGAGAGTAACAATATCACCTAGCGATCGCTTGCTGAGTTCATAAAGTGGACTCAGCGCTGGAGAAACCTCAGCCTCAGAAGTGTTTACCCAGATTTCCTTAGTTGCTTTTGCTTGTGGCCCTGTTACAGTTGTCGAAAATATATCCATCAACCGCAACGCTGAAAAGGTATTCACCTCATAAGAAGAGTTGATAGCCTCCGATGTGCGGCTGGCGTAGACATTGATTCCGTGGTTGATAATTAAAATATCTACTTTCTCTAAACTATTCCTCAGTTCGGCTTCATTACCCAACTGCCAAGAAACCACCTTCACCCCAACTTGCTCTACTAATTTTTCTGGATTAGTGGTTAATGCCACGACTTTAGCATTGTTCTTTACCAGTTCAGCCGCCAAAGCTTGCCCTAACGCTCCTGATGCTCCGGTTAAAGCGATGGTTTTCCCCTTGAGAGACAGCCCTGTACCCAGAATTTTATCCACTAAGGGAAAGACACCACTGTAGTATGCGTTGACATCATCAAAATGATGCCGCCAATGGTAAGACCGATTCACCCACCAAATGGATGGAATTGTCTCTAAAGGGCCGGGTAGGTGGTTGTAGTCTGTATCAATTTTTCCCTGGAAATATCGTACAGACGCGCCATACAAGAAGGTGGAACCATAAGCTACTCCCAGCCATAACCCCCATTGTTGGACAATTAAGGCAACGGCTACCAACATCACCAGCAGCAGACTCGATTCTAAAATGTCGTGATAGAGTTGCGATTCTTGGTAAATTTTCATGGAAACTATCGATAAATCTCGGCGATAGGCGCTATGGTGCTTGTTGTGCCATTTAGCAAGCCAATTGACTTGGTGACACAAAGCATGGTAGCTGTCTCTCAAGACCTCGGCGAGTAAGAGTGAAAAAAGTGCCCAGCTAGCAAACTGTACGCTGGCATTTAGCCAAACCCAATTAATTTGTAATCTTGCCTCAATTCCCATCAAGTTTTCAGCTAGCATTTTTATCATATTTGTCTATACTCGTTTTTATTAATCATTCTTCATGATCTGACAAAGGTGCGTTAAGGTCGAGTCTAGAGCAAATTAAAATCAAAGGGAATGGGGAATGGGGGATGGGGAATGGGAAATGGGGAATGGGAAATGGGGAATGGGGAAATCAAGGAGAATAACCATGCCCAATTAGAAATTAGTTAAGATATCCCAGTTGACTTTCACATAGCCAGGTTCAATGTGGGTAAAGTGTTGGCTCAATTGCTGATGTGCTTTTGGTAGAGCGTGAAAGGGAATTGATGCATACAAATGATGCTCTGCATGAAATGGCATATTCCACATGAAAAATCGGACAGGCCAAAGGGTTAAGGTTGTGCGCGTATTTGTGAGCAGATTAGCGTCAAGAGTGCAACCTGTATGTTCTGCTAGCAGAATGAAACGGAGAATCGGCTGACCGATAAGCAGGGGTAGCAGCCAATACAGGAAAAACCAAGGTTGACCAAATAGTATTGAGATTGCGATCGCACTTACATAAATACCTAATTGCCATTGAGTAGAGCGAATAACTTCGGCTCGTGCGGCTTCTGGCACAAATGGAAAATCGTCAAATTGACCAATCGCCACCTGAAAATGCCCGCTTAATTTACCCCGCCACCACGGTAAACCACTAATTATCAACAAGTATTTACCCAGATTACTCGGTTTAAGATCGGTTAGTTCGGGATCTTTGTCAGGAACGCGAGTGTAGCGATGATGCCATTTATGATAACGACGAAAGAATGTGCTGTTGTAAAATGAGAGCAAGCCGGAAAACCAAGCTACAGCATCATTTAATCGATTGTTAGCGAAAGCCGTCCTGTGAACGCATTCGTGCATCGGTGCAAACATGGAAGCCAGACTGAAGCCATAGATTACCAGTGCTGGTATAGCCAGTGACCAATTGCCAAAGTTTGTTCCCCACAGATAGCCACTGCAAATCATAACTGTGAGGTGCAAAGCCAGTTGAACTAGCCCTTTGGAGTTGGAGCGATCGTTTAGAACACTTAACTCCTGTACACTGAGAATTTGACAGAGATTTTGCTCTTTATTAGGTTTGTCATCCAATAATTCAGATTGAATAATTGCGTCAGACATAATTTTAAGTAGGTCGGCGTGAATAGTTGCGCGTGGTTGCCTTCTAACTTCTCAATTCTGACTCTTGACTCCTGAATTCTGATCTAATTTTAATAGACGCTGTGAATTTAGCTGACTATACCAGCACGAAAAATTTGTTCTGCGGTTAAATTCAACTCTGGGAAAGTTGGTGATTGGATACGGTCATTACCTCGAAATTTATTAATTAGATACTCACCTTCTTCCAAACAGCAAACCAAGATAGTAGGTTGTTTTGGTTTGCCAATAAATTCCCGACCACCCAATGCGGCATAGTCCACAATCCAGTATTCAGGAACTCCCATTTGTTCATAGTCAGCATATTTTTTGTGGTAATCATCACGCCAATTAGTACTCACTACCTCCACCACTAAAGGAATGGATGCAGCAAGGCTTACAGTAGATATTTTTTTCCATAGAGGTTCATTTCTTAAATTAGGCTGATTTAGGATCAGGACATCTGGTGAATAAGCTGATTCGTTTTCAAGTGGTTTGACGAATACTGTTTTTGGGATGAAATAAGGAAGATTTAAACGACTATATTCTAAAGTGATTTTTGTGGCTAAAAATCCTGTAACCTCTTCATGGTCGCCTGCTGGTTGCGCCATCTCAACAATCACTCCATCATGGAGTTCATAACGTCTTTGTGGGTTGTCTGGATACTGAGCAACAAATTCATCGAATGTAACTAGTTTGCGTAAGGCTTGAGTCATGGTTTTATTCCTCTAAGCAAAACTGATATGAGAGTGAAGGAGGCAGGGGGCAGGGGGAGAAAAAAACTTATTCTAAGCGTATTGCAATTCTAAGACTTGTTCAGCCTTTGAACTCCGTTAACGAGTATTTGAACTGGATGAATCCACCTTTTATCTCCGTCAACGAGTATTTGAACTGGATGAATCCACCTTTTATCTCCGTCAACGAGTATTTGAACTAGATGAATCCACCTTTTATCTCCGTCAACGGGTATTTGAACCGGATGAATCCACCTTTTATCTCCGTCAACGAGTATTTGAACTGGATGAATCCACCTTTTATCTCCGTCAACGAGTATTTGAACTGGATGAATCCACCTTTTATCTCCGTCAACGAGTGTTTGAACTGGATGAATCCACCTTTGATACTCATTAACCTAGCTCTTGTACGGAATATTCTACTTCCTTCAATCTCAAGCGTCACACTACGGCTATTCGATGTTTGGAGGCTGTGAATTTGCGATCGCAATTATGGGAAAGTTAATCAAAGTGAACTAGCAAAAATAAATATGATACATAAAAAACTCCCCTCTAAAATGAAGGGAGTCAAGAGTTAGTGATTAAAAAGAACAAATCAACCAAGCGTTATTTGTTCAGTCGAGAGAGTGTCAAATTGGCTGTTTGCGCCAGCTACGTTTTTTCATCTTGGTTTGCCAAGACTCCATGTAGGTGTAGAAAACGGGTGTTAAATAAAGTGTGAGGAACTGCGAGAATACTAAGCCCCCAACTACTGCTAAACCAAGGGGACGACGTGTATCTGCTCCGGCTCCCAAACCGAGGGCAATTGGTAAAGTTCCCATAAGCGCTGCCATTGTCGTCATCATAATTGGACGAAATCTCACCAAGCAGGCTTCATAGATAGCATCATAAGGGGTTTTGCCGTTATGACGGGCAATGATCGCAAAGTCAACCATCATAATTCCATTTTTCTTCACAATGCCAACTAGCAGAATGATGCCGACGAAGGCGTAAATATTCAAGTCAACTTGAAACAGCAACAGGGTCAGTATTGCCCCAAATCCAGCAGAAGGTAAGCTAGAAAGGATAGTTAGCGGGTGAATGAAGTTCTCGTAGAGAATCCCCAACACGATATAAATCACCAAGATGGCAACTAGCAGTAGCAGTCCTAAACCCTGAATCGAAGATTGGAATGCCTGCGCTGAACCTTGGAAGCCTGTACTAATAGTAGGTGGCAGTGTTTGACGGGCAAGTTCCTCAATTTTCCCAGTGACGTTACCTAGTGACACCCCTGGCTTGAGGTTAAAGGAGAAGGTGACAGAAGCAAGCTGCCCTTTGTGGTTGATAGTTAAGGGGCCTACATCTTTGCTCAAGGTTGCTATGGCGTTGAGAGGCACAAGTTGTCCACTAGGGGCACGAACTGAGAGTAAATCTAGGGCGTTGGCATTTTGCTGATATTTTGGTTCCACGCCCATAATTACTTGGTATTGGCTATCGGGGGCGTAGATGGTAGAAACTTGGCGAGTGCCATAAGCATTACTCAGAGCAGTTTCGATTTGATTGGCGGTCAAACCTAGAGCCGAAGCGTGGTCGCGGTTGATGTCTACTTTTACTTGCGGATTTTTGATTTGCAAATCGCTGTTGACATCTTGTAAATCTGAGAGCGATCGCAATTTTTCTTCTAAAGCTGGAGCGTACTGGTAAAGTTCCTGAATATTGGGAGTTTGCAGAGTAAATTGATACTGAGCTTTTGTCTGTTGTCCACCGACATTGATGGCTGGGGGATTTTGCAAGAAAACCTTAATTCCAGGCACAACTGACAACTTAGGCCGGAGTTCCTGGACAACCTCATCAGCACTGAGACGGCGCTCATGGCGGGGCTTGAGTTCAATTAAAAGCCGTCCCGCGTTGGCGGAAGCATTTGGGCCGCCAGCCCCGACACTGGAGTTGATGGAATCAACATTAGGATCACGATAAGCGATCGCAGCTACAGCTTGTTGATGTTTTACCATCTCATCAAAGGATATATCCTCTGATGCCTGAGTAGTTGCCGTAATTTGTCCAACATCTGCGTTGGGAACAAACCCTTTAGGCACAATTATAAATAGATATACCGTCGCTACAAGAATCGCTCCCGAAATCACCATAGTCGTGCGGTGATACTTGAGTGATTTCTTCAAACTCCAATCGTATCCGCCCAATATCACATTAAAAACGTTTTCCGAAAAGTTGTAGAGACGACGGTTAAAGTTTTTGATTCGGGACTTGAAACTAGGGGGTGGGGACTCGGAGTTAAGAATTTCTCCCTCTCTCCCCTGCTCCTCATCTCCCCTACTCCCCTGCTCCCCTGCTCCACTGCTCCCCTGCTCCTCATCCCCCTCACTCTCCTGCTCATGATGAGGTGGACTCAAGAATCTGGAACATAGCATTGGTGTCAAGCTGAGGGAAATTACGCCAGATACCAAGATTGCAACACTGATGGTAACGGCAAACTCCCGAAACAGTCGCCCCAGAATGCCTTCCATGAAAAGGATCGGGATGAATACTGCTACCAGAGAGATAGTCATAGATAAAATTGTGAAACCAATCTCTCTAGAACCATTAAGGGCTGCTTCCATCCGGTTTTCGCCCATTTCCATGTGGCGGACAATATTCTCTAGCATAACTACGGCATCATCAACCACGAAACCTACTGAAAGGGTCAATGCCATCAGTGATAGGTTATCGAGCGAGAAACCCAGTAGTACCATGACTCCAAAGGTCGCTACTATCGAAAGCGGTACTGCCAAACTGGGAATAACAGTAGCAGAGATATTGCGGAGAAATAGAAAGATTACTAGCACTACCAACGCGATGGTGAGCAATAGCGTGAATTGTACATCATCTACCGACTCCCGAATTGACTGGGAGCGATCGTAGAGAATATCCATGTTCACAGCTGCCGGAATCTGTGTCCGAAAGCTAGGTAGGAGTTTCTTGATTGCATCCACCACTTGAACAGTATTAGTTCCCGGTTGGCGCTGAATTGCCAAAACGATCGCCCGCACACCAGAATTTTGGACTTCGGCTCCGCTCAGTCGAACGATTTTAGATTTTGGATTTTGGATTGAGGACTTGTCCCCTGCTTCCTTACTCTCCTTTTTGACAGGAAAATACCAACTCGCAATCTTGTCATTTTCCACGCTGTCCAGAACTTGACCTAGTTCTCCTAGCTGCACTGGTGCGCCGTTTTGATAAGCCACACTTAGGGAGCGATAGCTAGCGGCATCATTGAGTTGACCGTTTGCTTGAATCGTAGAATTTTGCTGCTTACCGTAAAGTGTCCCCGTAGGCAGATTGACATTTCCATTAGCGATCGCAGTTGCTACTTCATCAATTCCTATGCCTTTGACACTCAGCGCTTCCGGGTCAAGCTGAATTCGTACCGCGTACTTTTGGGAACCAAAGACCTGCACTTGCGCCACTCCATCCACCATTGACAGACGTTGTGCCAGCAATGTTTCAGCGTATTTGTCTACAGTTGAGAGGGGCAGAATAGACGAATTGAGGGAGATGTAAAGGACTGGCTGATCTGCCGGATTTACCTTTCGGTAAGATGGCGGATTAGGCATATTTGTCGGTAACTGCTTTGCTCCCTTAGCGATCGCAGACTGGACATCTTGTGCTGCACCGTCAATATCCCGATTCAGGTCAAATTGCAGCGTCAGTTGTGTAGTACCCAAAGAACTGGTAGAGTTCATCGAACTCAATCCCGCAATGCTAGAAAACTGCTGCTCTAAAGGGGTTGCGACTGAAGCAGCCATCGTTTCTGGGCTAGCTCCGGGCAGATTAGCTGTTACCTGGAGTGTTGGATAATCTACATTGGGTAAGTCGCTAACAGGTAGCTGTTGGTAACTGATTAGCCCAAATATCAAAATGCCAACCATAACCAGAGTCGTCATGATTGGTCGCCGGATAAATAGCTCAGAAATGTTCATTTTAATAATGAGTCATTGGTCATTTGTCATTGGTCATTTGTCATTGTTTTCCATCACCTCTGCCCCTCTGCCTCCCTGCTCCCCTGCTCCCCTGCCCCTCTGCTCCCCTGCTCCTCTGCTCCCCTGCTCCTCTGCCCTCCTGCCCCTCTGCTCCCTGCCCCCCTGCCCCTCTGCCCCCTGCCCCCCTGCTTCCTACCTCCGGTTTCACTTGGACTGTGGCACCAGGCACAAGGTTAAATTGTCCATCAATAACTACTTGCTCACCCGGTTTCAAGCCTTGCTTAATTACCGTTTCGTTCTCAACGGTGTCGCCGACGGTAATTGTCCGCATTTCTGCTGTTTTGTCGGGTTTGATTACATACACAAATTGTCCCTTTTGCCCACTCTGTACTGCCTGGGAAGGAACAGTAATGGCATTTGGTTCTTCGCTTAGTTTGAGGACAACATTAACAAACTGTCCCGGAAACAGGCGATCGTCAGCGTTGGCAAAAGTACCCTTAAGTTGAATTGTGCCTGTTTGGGTATTGACTCCACTATCGACAAAGGTAAGTTCGCCTCGTACTGGCCGCCCTGCGTCTTTAGGAGGTAAAGCATCGACTTCTAACTTGCCGTTATTAGCACTGTATTTTTTGATATCTGGCAGCAATCGCTGGGCAATGGAAAAGTTGACGTAAATCGGGTGAATTTGACTGATTGTAATTAGCGGATCGGTAGCATTCGCCTCTACCAAGTTGCCTTGATTTAGCTTCAGACTACCCGTGCGTCCATCAATTGGTGAGTAGATGGAAGTATAGGAAAGCTGAACTTTAGCATTATCGATCGCAGCTTCATCTGCCATTACCACCGCCTGAGCATTTTGTACATCTGCTTGGGCTGCTGCGATCGCAGCCTGAGCATTTGCTACTCCCTCTTGATCTGCTTGCACCGTTGCCTGTTGAGCAGCAGCAGTAGTCTGATACTGTTCGGACTGTTCTTTACTGATTGCCCCTTGCTTGAGCAAACTAGCATAACGTTGAGCCTGCACATTTGCATTTGTTGCCTGGGACTTATCCTTGACGACATTCGCTTTTGCCTGGTTCACTTGAGCGATCGCTTTTAGCACATTAGCCTGTGCCTGTTTCACCTGAGCCAAATCTTTAGCCTTGGCAGCATTAGCTTGCATCAGCGCAGCTTGTAGAGGGCGAGAATCAATTTTAAATAACAAGTCTCCTTTCTTAACGTTCTGTCCTTGCTGAAAATAGACTCCAGTAAGTTGCCCACCAACTTGAGATTTGACAGATACCGTAGAATATGCTTCAACTGTCCCCGTAGCCGATAACTGTATTGGAATCGTTTTTTGAGTCGCAGTGGCAACCACCACTGGCACGGCTCGCTTTTTTCCTGCTTCTTTTCCACTTGATTGGGCTTCGGAAGCATTACAGGCAGCACACAAGTAAGTTAGACCTAATATAAGTAGTGAAAATCGTCCTCTTTGAATAGCGTTATAAAAGCTAGGAATAGTTTGAGCAGCCAAGGACGAAGGCTTTATCGTCTGAATAGAAACTAAACGGCGCATATTAACAATTTGGGGAAAGGGGAAGCACATACACGAACTAGCTTGTCGTTAGACATCGCATTTTTTGCAAAATGGTTGGTTGCGATTAATTCTAATTAGATAAGCAGAATGTTAGTCAAGCTAAACATTAGTGTACTAATAATTGCTGTTTTAGCCTACCCCTTTTGGAAAGAAATTGTTGTTAAACTTGTGTGACTTTTGTATGACTTTATTTGTATCAGAACTTACGCAAAATATTTCTCAAATTCCCATTCCTTTGCACCTCTGCGATAGCCTGCGGCAAGGGGCTGACGCTCCTTCTCTGCGAGACGCTGCGCGAACGTCGCTACCGCTTCGCTAATGCGTCTAAGTTATTCCGTAACTTGTGCGTAACTAAACAACAACTTTATTTTACGAAGGCGTAGTTTACCGCCGCAGGCATCGCAATTTGTCGTTCAGCCAAAATAAATATTTGGACTTAGACATTTAAGCGATAGCCCTCAACTGACATTCAAGCAGCACAAAAAATCGGGGCAGGTGATAAACCCGCCCCGACATTTGATGATATATTGCGCCCAACGGCTTTTGCTACAGGCTTTAAACTATCAACTAAACGCACCATATCTTCTAAAGAGAGTGCTTGACGGGCATCAGAAACAGATTTTTCTGGTTCTGGGTGACATTCAATAATTAATCCATCAGCACCGCAAGCGATCGCAGCCCTAGCCACAGGTGCTACCAGTTCCCGTTTACCGACAGCATGGGAAGGATCTACAATCACAGGCAGGTGAGTTATTTGCTTAAGTGCTGCTACTGCCGCTAAATCTAGGACGTTACGGGTGTAATCATCGAAGCTGCGGATACCGCGTTCGCACAACACCACATCAGGATTTCCGTGGCTGAGAATATATTCAGCAGCCATGACGAATTCTTCAATTGTCGCTGCTAAACCACGTTTGAGGAGTATTGGTTTACCAGCTTGTCCCAAAGCTTTGAGCAAGTCGAAGTTTTGCATATTGCGGCTACCAACTTGAAGCATATCAGCGTGGGCGGCAACTACTTCAATTTGGGAAATTGACATCACCTCAGTGACAACTGGCATATTGTAATGCGATCGCACCCTTGCCAAAATCCTCAATCCTTCCTCACCCATACCCTGGAAAGCGTAGGGAGATGTGCGGGGCTTGTAGACACCACCACGCAACCCCTGTATTGATGTAGTAGATAGCTTTTGGGCAACAATTTCCATTTGTTCTAAGCTTTCAACGGTACAGGGCCCGCCGATAATTACCAGTTCTTCGCCTCCGAAAGCGACTTTTTCTGAGATTTTAACGATTGTCTGGTGATTCGGATGAGATTGTGCGGCAAGTTTAGCATTAATCATGGTTTCATTCTCCTGAAAAGTTATGGATTGAGTATTAGGTATTAAGGTAAGGTTGTTTTCCAGTCCCCAGTGATAACAAAAAAGCCCGGAACCTATGAAAAGTTCCGGGCGCGTTCTGATTCATCGACATGACGCTACTTACCCGGAATTTAATCTGGGCCAAAAGTAAAAGCCATAAAACCAGCTACTTAAATAAGTCATGACGATGAAATTCTCCTTAAAACAACAAAAACCGCAGAGTTTGCTCTGCGGTTCACCGGGCGGTTTCCATTAGGAAACTACATTCACTCCCGGTGAACCACCTTAGACCAAAAATAAAAGTAGGAACTTGTTTTAAGCATTTGCGGGGCTTTTGCTGGAAAACTTAATAAATATACCTATTTAAGGTAACATTAACAGGAAGAATAGGCAGTGTCAAGACCCCAATAAACCACAAAAAAGCGATAGACTCAGTACAACCGTAGGAGTAAAGACTCGCATTCTAGGGAAATAACCTGCCTTAAGCCACTTTGACATCTATATCAATTGCCCCTAAGACAGATGTAGTTTTTCAAATAATCTATATTTGGTCTTTCCTGTGAATGCGTAACTCCTAAAAACATATAAATAAACCAGTTTGCTTTTTAAATGGGGTACAAAATACAGAACTTAAAACCAGATACAAAGAGTTACTATCTCCTGTCCCTTGTCCCCTTTTCCCCTTTTCCCCTTGTCCCCTTGTCCCCCTGCTCCCCTGCCCCCTGCCCTCAAACCCGTACCTTCGTACTTCATGCAAAAGAAAACATCAGTAATTCTCCTGACTTGTCATTTCACCTTGCGAAAGCTGATTGCAGACAATTGACGATCGCCATACATTATTCTGACCCAAGTCCTCATTGACCAGATTAACTTTTTAGGATCATCAGTTTCATTATGCCCAGTTCCAAAATCTTAGCCCAATCTTTCGACTATTATGGAGTTTACCCCTGCCCAGTCTGTCGAATAGGTAAGATTTCTCACATGCCATTGATGGAAGCTATGGCTTGTGACTTTTGTCAAGAGATTTTTACAGTCAACTTAGAAATCCAGCAAATCAAGATGCCTTCTAGACAACCACCATTAACTTGGCGTTGGAATGGGTTTAGTTGGACAGAAGGCCAGTTAGAAGGTGTGGAGTTAGGTTGGGGTTATGGACTAGCAGCAGCAGTTTTTGTAATTCTTCCCACTACTTTAATTGGCATAGTAGCTTACTATTTTCCTGCTGACCTCAAGGAACCCATTACTTGGACACCATATATTTGGACAGTATTGACCTTTGTATCACATTTATCAATTATTGTTTGGATTGTTATTGAAATTTATCAAATTCCAGTTGCAGCATATTTGAGAGCGATCGCTCGATGGAGAAATCGGGAGATGGAGAGATGAGGAAGCAGCGAAGTGGCAAAAGATGCAGCGAATACATGGCTCCATCACTCATAATTAAGTTGATTGTCCACCAAAATATCGTATGAGCGATCTGGAGCGGTACTATAGAATTTTGGAATTAGAGCCTGGAGCAACACTTGAAGAAGTGAACCAGGCTTACAAAGATTTAGTCTTTGTTTGGCATCCCGATCGCATTCCCAAAGAAAATCTCCGTTTACAGCAGAAAGCACAAGACAAGCTGAAAGCCATAAATGAAGCTCGTGAAAAATTGCGCTCTCTAAAAACCAAACATCAAACTATATCTAATTCACCTTCACCTTCACCTTCACCGTCATATCAACAGCAAACACCATTTCAAAAAACCCAGCCACCACCGAAGCAAAACTCAGACTTGAGTGGCAAAGACTACAGTCGGGCAAATTTGAGCAACAAAGACTTATCAGGCAGAAATCTAAGTTATGCAAACTTGAGTGGTGCTAATCTCAGCGACACTTTTATGCACAAAGTCAACCTTAGAGGGGCGAATTTATCTGAAGCAAATTTATTTCGGGCAAACCTCCTTTTAGCGGATCTCAGGGAGGCGAATTTACGTGGTGCTAATTTAATTGGTGCGGATCTCAGTGGAACCGACTTACGAGGAGCCGACTTAACAGGAGCGCGGATTCGTTCTGGTGAGCGCCTTTTGGTTAAATTAATTGGCGCTAACTTAGCTGGGGCAATCATGCCTGATGGGGAAATTTACCAATAACCGATGTTGCACTACGACACAGAGTCAGGTAGCACAGGTGTGCTACCCAATTTTTTTGAGTATAAAAGACCAAAACACTTGTAGAGACGGCGATTTATCGCGTCTCAAAAACCCAAAATTTTTACCAGTAGCCCTTAACCCAAACGTTTTGGTACAAGTACCTAAGTTAACACGCATAAGTAATGCTGTGCCCTTGCCTGGCGGTTAAATCATTAATTGCGATCGCCTAGTCAATTTTACGGGAACACAATATAAAATCTTTAGTCATTAAGCAAGTACAGATTAAATATCCAAAGCTTAACTAAGAAGTTAGAAGTCAAAAATTAGAATTAATTAGAGAAAAAATATCGCTAATTGTAGACTGCTAAATATTTTATTTAGTGAGGTAATTTATTGCTTTTTATTCAGCAGTCATACATTAATTACGTATTTACTCTAAATCAAGATACTGAATTTAATTTAGATACTTCTATAACTAATTCAGTTTAATTCTAGTTACCTAAATTTCAATATGCAGATGTAGCTTCGGTAAGTTAAATAGCTAACTTTTCGATAGTTTTGAGATGTCTATTATGGCTTTAATAGTCTATATTTCGGCATCTTTGAGCAGATTGTCTAGTTTGCAAATTTATACTTGCCCTATTAATGCGTTGATTATTTTACCGGAAATAAGTTTGCTTTAGATTCTTTATATATCAAGAATCTATCAGCTTGTCATAAGCTATACATGGGCTTTACCTCCCATTAAAATATGGTTGATACTGATTTTTTAACGATCAGTTTTCCGGAATCAGCCGCAACGAATTTGGAGCTAACACTATCCAAATACTCAAAACAGGTGAGTTATGAATAATCAAAATCTCAAGACAACATCTATCAACTTTATCAAATCTTTTCTAGCTGCGGCTACACTGATAACAGCTTCCGTCGGCCCTGCTTTTGCTAACGACAAAGTGGAAATTGTAGGTGCAGAATATGGTGGTAATGGCTGCCCTGAAGGATCTGCTAGTGTAAGTGTTAGCCCCGATGGTCAAGAGCTAAGTATTCTATTTGATAAGTTTATAGCTGTAGGGAATAAAGCAGAAGAAAGACGCAAAAACTGTAACTTAAGTATTCCGATCAAAGTCCCCCAAGGCTTTCAAATTTCCCTCTACGATGCTGATTATCGGGGCTATGTTGCTCCTAGCACAATTGGCAGACTAAGAGCAGAGTACTTTTTTGCTGGTCAGCGTGGCCCTGTTTTTTCTCGGACATTTAACGGCGAAAGTGATTACAACGTTCGCGATCAATTAGTGACTGTAGCTGATGTTTGGTCACGCTGTGGTGACAGTGTAAATATGCGGGTAAATGCTGCAATGACCGCCAGTGGTCAAGGTATGGCAACTGTTGACTCCTTTGACCTCGCCCACCGAGGGTTGGTTTATCACGTCAAATATCGCCAGTGTCGTTAAGTCTTTTCAAAGCCGCGAGCAACAAACTTTTAGCTTTAAAAAGGTCTAAGGCTTTGTTGGTTTGAGCAACACGGAACCTAACACTCTGTATCGATGTTAGGTTTTCTTACATCAACTCAACAAAGCCCTTTTTTGCACTTAAAGCTTTCAAATCTTTTAGTACCAAGTAAGTCGGGAATCTGACCTAGCCTCATCTATTCCTACAACCAACCTGTAAAATTGAATATGATACATCAAGGCTTTTAGGCATTGTGAACTTTTTTATTGGTTGTGCTGTTTGGGCATATAAAGGTTGGGTGGGCGAACTTTACCCCCAAGGTACTCGCACCGCCGATTTTCTCAATCTCTACAGTCGTCGCTTCACCACTGTAGAAGGTAACACCACCTTTTATGCCGTGCCTAACCAACAAACAGTAACCCGTTGGGCTGCTGAAACTCCAGCAGGTTTTGAATTTTGTCTAAAATTACCGCGAGATATTACCCATCAAGGGTTGCTACAACCTTATATTCCGGCGGCTTTAAAATTTCTGGAAGGGATGCGCCCTTTAGGTAAGCATCTTGGGCCAATATTTGCCCAGTTACCACCTAGTTATGCACCTGCATTACTTGAAGATTTGACTAGCTTTCTGGAAGCTTGGCCGCGCACAGATGCACCCCTAGCCCTGGAAGTTCGTCATCCCGACTGGTTCAGAGAACCCCATGCTAGTAATTTGACAGCGCTTTTGCAAAAGCTAGGGGTAGGACGGGTACTTTTAGACTCGCGCCCCATTTACACTGGAGATGATGACCCCCAGTTACAATCAGAACGACGTAAACCCAAATTACCGTTGCAATTGAGTGTGACAGCACCTTTTACTCTGATTCGGTTTATTTCCCATCCAAATTTATCAGTGAATCAGCCGTTTATGGAAGAGTGGGTAAAGCAGATTCAGCAATGGTTACAGGCGGGAGTACGAATTTATTTCTTTGTTCATTGTCCAATAGAAGCGCGATCGCCTAACATAGTGCGTCACTTCCAACAGCTATTAGAACAGAGTGATACACCAGTTCCACCCTTACCTTGGAATAACCTTGAGCATCCTCCCAATCAGCTGAGTTTATGGTCTTGAAAGGCAAGGCGCAAGGATAAAAGGAAATAGTCCCACAGAATGAAATTTATAAATTTTATAATATATCTAATGTTTAGTGATAAAAAAAGAGCGATAATTAGTATTTCAATACTTTTCTGTGAATGCTTGATATTTCTTTCTTCTTGACAAAAACGGCTATTACCATTTTTGTTAAATGGTGATGAGGGTTTAGATAATACATAAATATATCTAAAAAGAAAAGTATTGATTTTTAATATGTAATTTAAGCATTTTTTGAAAGCAGTTACGCCAAAGGAGGTTAAGATGAGTCGTCTTCTTTATGAAAGTTCAGTCTCATACAAAGGATATCTCATCATTCCATTCGTTTTTGGGAAAGTTGATAATTACGAGATTTATTCTTATAAATTGCTATCTGAAATTGGTCATAGAAGCCAATTTCATAAAGCAGAAAACCCAGCAAAAATCTATGGAAGTAGCGTTAGTAATATCATTGACATTGCAAAAGAACATATCGATCAAAACTCAGACTTTGTTAACCAGAGAGATTATTTTAAGTCTCGCTACATTTACCGTAACCATTTGATTATTATCTTCCAAGAAGGAGATAAATGCTTTTATGACCATTATCCACCAGAGTTATTGAATAATATTGCAGCTCCAAAATTATTCAAATCCGAATACGAATGCTTGAGTTGGATTAAACAAGGACTTGATGGGCCACAGGTGCGACAAAGAGCTATTTGAAAAAGACAGAAGTTAGGAGTTAAGAGCAAAGCAAGCTTAATATAAGACTAATATTTTATTTTTGAAAAAAATCAGTATAGCTCAAATAGGCTTATTAACTGTTGCTTGTTGCCTTCCTATCGCGCTTGCACTGCGCGAACAAAAATCAATTAAACGAATTTTCTAGAATAACCCTGTTTTGTCACTCTAGGCAGAGGAAAAGTAGAAATCAGGGTGAGTTAGAGAAATAAAAATTGAACTAGTGAGGCTATAAATAATAGATTGAAGTTTAGAAAAACCCAAGGACAATTGGGGAATAGGAAAAACTGTTAACCAGGGATATATTAGGTTAAATAAGGTAAAAGGTTGAATTATTAAGCGGAGATTGTTAAGAATATTCTTCCAGCCTTTTTCATCATTCCACCAGGGATGCGAAGCTAATTTTGATGGAGATTTTGGCACAGAAGACTGGATTTGTTCAGAGTGTAGGCTAACCATTAAATAGCTGCTACAAACAATCTCCCACCAGCGTTCAATATCCGGGTAGTGAGTTAGCCGATAATCTGACCAACCTAATTCATTCTTGCTTTGCTTCAACCCATACTCAACCCAAGTTCTTAAACCGTAAAAGTTTCCCACATCTCTTGGTGTAAGGTCTGGGTATTTACTCATTACATACCAAGTAGTGTTACCAGGTAATTTCTCTCGGTCTGTGGTAATCTGCCAGTACCTATTTTCGCTACGTTTACCATGAATTATTTCTCTGATAAACCTATTTTCACTACTCAGATCAGAAAATACTCGTTTAAACTTGTGCCACTTTAAATATTGAGTATATTGTCTTGGAAGTAAATCCACATCATGGTTTGAGCGAATCGCTACTATATAGTTTAGATTCATTTCATCTAACACAGATATGAAGTTAGTTCCACTTTCTCCATACAAACTGTCTGCCAGTACTAAGTTAAATTTAAAGCCCATTGACTTGAGCTTTCGCATGAGAATTGCTGCTATTTGTGGCTTGGTTAGGTATTTATCTTCTGGCTTTAATCTTTCACGAGGCTTATATATTTCAAATAGCAGTGGAAAAGTCATACCGCAGAATACGCCATACGCTGTTACTGCCACAATTCCATTCTCTACTTTCCCCAAGTTTCCTATATACTGTCGTTTCACATAATCTGTCTTATTCCCTTTCTTTTTATCTCCTGTTTCATCAATAATCAGAATGATTGGTCTACCTTTTAGTACTTGTAAAATTAGCTCTAATCGCAAATCTCTTAACTTCTCTATATCCCACGGTGATGTAGTTAAAAAATGATGTAAACCCTGTTGGTTATCCAATCCTACAATCTTTGCTATTTCTGGTAGGGTTTTCCGTTTTAGTTCAGAAATACACCCTACATGAAGGTACTTAAAAGCCTCGAAGCTCCTAACATCTGGAAACAGGCTTTTATACCACTGGCAATATTCGTCCACAAATTTAACTGTTGGTGCGGCTGGACGGGGCTGTACCATACTCTGTGTCTTGGTTCTAGCATTTGTACCTTATTATACTACCGCCAGAGTGACAAAACAGGGATAAGCTAATGTAGCAATGTAGATTATTTACAGGCTTTAGCGGAAGGATAACTTGATTATTCCAGGTTTCTCAGCTACCAAAAGTTGCAAGAATAACTCGATTACCTTACCTGTCAACAAGACTAGAGGATGCAATTATCTGAGAAAAAACGCTGGAAGAAGATTCATAAAGCCATGCGAAATCATCACAAGCGCTAATTGCACAGGTATCAAATTCAGTTAAAACTCCTTTAATTCAAAACCTCGTTTCCAGCCTCTACTGGAAACGAGCGTCCCCCAGGGTACTTAGGGGCGCAAGGCCTTGCGCCCCTAAGAATCTACAAATAATTTGAGATAATTTATTTTTTGCAAATCCCAAAAGCTTTTTTGCTTAGGGACTTCCAAGAAATAAATTATCCAAATAAACGAACCACAGAGACACAGAGAACACAGAGGGAGAAGAGATAGAGAGAATTATTTGCGTTAGTTTTGGGATATTGTTTTATTTGGAAGTCCCTTATTAGCTTTTACCTTTTTCATGACAAAATTTTGAAGTGAAAAATAATAAATTGTGTTTTTGTTATGAAACATTAGTTTTAAATACTTTTATCAAATATCCAAAAGTATCTAACTGTACATATTGACTATGAACAATAATTTAAATAATTGGCAACCTTTGAGCGTGTAACTTATGGCTATTAAAGATTGTAAGGATAATCTTCTATCTAGTAAATAAATAATTTGAGATTCGGCAAATAAATTAGTGAGATGTATGTTATGGTTTTTATAGGAATCAAAACGAGTGAAAGCACAAAAAGACTTCAAGATAATTTTGAGGCAAGCTCAAGAAAGTTTTTTTGCTCTGGTAAGTCCACTTCAATTCGCTACATATTTCTGTAACAAAAATCTAAAACTAGATTGAGTAGGATAGTAGCCTTTGTAACAACTTGAAGTCAATCAAAATTTATCTGGGTATGAGCCAATAAGAGTTGGCTAACCTAGCTAGAACATTACCCGCCAAAGGCAATTACTCTTGGAGTCTGGGAAGAAAGACTCTTAGTACAGCCTGACAAATCCATAGAAATACAGAATATTTACAAACTTAGTTTTGTGGGAGCAAACATTTTCAACCGCGAACTAAGTTGAAGCAGTTGATGACTTTTGGAACAAAAACTCTAAGCAGAATGGTGCTATAAACCATGCTGTCAAAAGTTACTTAGATATTATCTAAGCGAAAGTGTTAGAAATTGCCTGTGCAAACATTATAGTAAGCTGTTGCGCCTTTAATTTGCACTAATATTTTTTCAATATGATTGTGGGGTGGGCATCTTGCCCGCTCTGATAATGCAAGTTGTAAACGCAACAGCTTATTGCACCTATAGCTACCACTTTTAGGCTGGAATTTATCTTGCTGCATCAATCACGAAACGATAAGCACTATTGAAGTTTTTGGCAATTTGACATCAGCAAAATCAAAGAAGTTGCAGTGACCATTTAGAGTGGATTGCAATTTGGTTGGTTGTGTGGTTCAGGGAACAAATCTGCGTTCGTTTGAATTCCTGCTGCAACCACTCTTGAGGCTTGAGCAACCATTTGGGATTCTGTTACAACAACTGACAATGCTGAAGTCAACGTTTTAAAGACTTCGTTATTAGGAGATAGAGATTTTCTATCACTTAAGCTATCGCTTTGTGGGTAAATATGTTCTGATTTTGGCTGTTTTTGTCGGGGTGCAATGTCTAGCGACAAGTTGCTACACGTTAACGCCAACAGGCTCTACTTCCCTACGTTCCAAGGGTGAATATCTCATATCAAGCTTCCGACCCATCAATTAAATCATTGTAGGAAAACACAACCATGGCTGACGAAAAGATTAGACAAATAGCTTTCTATGGTAAAGGCGGTATTGGTAAATCTACTACCTCTCAAAACACCCTTGCAGCAATGGCTGAAATGGGTCAACGCATTCTAATTGTCGGTTGCGACCCTAAAGCTGACTCTACCCGTTTGATGCTACACAGTAAAGCTCAAACAAGTGTTCTTCAATTAGCTGCTGAAAGAGGCGCTGTAGAAGATATTGAACTCGAAGAAGTAATGCTGACTGGTTTCCGTGATGTACGTTGTGTGGAGTCTGGTGGTCCTGAACCCGGTGTAGGTTGCGCTGGTCGTGGTATCATCACTGCTATCAACTTCCTAGAAGAAAACGGTGCTTACAAAGACGTTGATTTTGTAAGTTACGACGTATTAGGTGACGTTGTGTGCGGTGGTTTTGCTATGCCTATTCGTGAAGGCAAGGCACAAGAAATCTACATCGTTACCTCTGGTGAAATGATGGCGATGTATGCAGCTAACAACATCGCTCGTGGTGTTCTCAAATATGCTCACACTGGCGGCGTGCGCTTGGGTGGTTTGATTTGTAACAGCCGTAACGTTGACCGGGAAATCGACTTAATCGAAACCTTGGCAAAACGTTTGAACACCCAAATGATTCACTATGTACCTCGTGACAACATTGTTCAACACGCAGAATTGCGCCGGATGACTGTTAACGAGTACGCTCCTGATAGTAATCAAAGTAACGAATATCGGACATTGGCTACCAAGATTATCAACAACGACAAGCTCACTGTCCCCACTCCTATTGAGATGGAAGAGTTAGAAGAGTTGTTGATTGAATTCGGTATCCTCGAAAGCGACGAAAATACCGCAATGCTTGTTGGTAAGTCTGCTACTGAAGCACCCGTCAAGTAATACTAATTAAATAATGGTTTAGGGTGGGCTACTTGTCCACCCTTTTCTCATTGCTTTAAATCCCTAGTAGGGATTTTGATAAATTGCAATCGTTGATAGCCACACCAGCTAAAAGTGAAGCACTGTTTCAATCCCTAATAGGGATTTTGATAAATTGCAATCTGTAATTCCATAGCGATTAATTACTTTTCAGAGTGTTTCAATCCCTAATAGGGATTTTGATAAATTGCAATTGTAAAGATTTTCTAATGCCTGTATTGTCAAATCCGTTTCAATCCCTAATAGGGATTTTGATAAATTGCAATGGGGCGATCGCTCCGGCACCTTAATTGCTTTGGCGTTTCAATCCCTAATAGGGATTTTGATAAATTGCAATTTTTCCTTCAAGCTTACCCAAATGCTACAACAATTGTTTCAATCCCTAATAGGGATTTTGATAAATTGCAATGGTATATCAAAGAAGCTTATTGGTCGTTTAAATATTAGTTTCAATCCCTAATAGGGATTTTGATAAATTGCAATTAACTACATCTCCATCTTGTGTAGCTGTTATTTGTTTCAATCCCTAATAGGGATTTTGATAAATTGCAATTAAAAAGTGTAACGTTTGGTGGTGGTGGAATAAGTTTCAATCCCTAATAGGGATTTTGATAAATTGCAATTCAAAGATTGCCCCGCCAAAGTCCCTGATAAATCTAGGCGTTTCAATCCCTAATAGGGATTTTGATAAATTGCAATATGCGCCTTCCTCTACTTTTCCGTATATAGATGCTCGTTTCAATCCCTAATAGGGATTTTGATAAATTGCAATCACAGGTAAGTCACCGGATGGTAAGAATGTATACAGTTTCAATCCCTAATAGGGATTTTGATAAATTGCAATAATTTATGGGTTCACTATATCAACAACAGCAGTTACGTTTCAATCCCTAATAGGGATTTTGATAAATTGCAATCCAAAGTTGGTCTGTGGTAGAGCTATATAATCAGGTTTCAATCCCTAATAGGGATTTTGATAAATTGCAATTTGATACAGCCTGCTTAGGTTACTGCAATTTCCTTGTTTCAATCCCTAATAGGGATTTTGATAAATTGCAATTTTTCGTGGCGTTTCATCATATCCAATGACGACCAAAGTTTCAATCCCTAATAGGGATTTTGATAAATTGCAATGCCACAATCAAAGGTAATAGAGGAGAAATTCAAGTTTCAATCCCTAATAGGGATTTTGATAAATTGCAATGGGGACATTGTGATGGAGGAGCGATCGCATCTGCAACGTTTCAATCCCTAATAGGGATTTTGATAAATTGCAATTAGAAGTGGTGGCGATATCGCGCCTCCCCAAATCGAGTTTCAATCCCTAATAGGGATTTTGATAAATTGCAATAGCGGGAGCCTGAAACCCAAGCTGTATTTAATTTTCAAGGTACAGTTGCGCGATTCAAGGGCAATCATAGCATTACAGAATTTGTTTGGAAAGAGTGCCAAAAAATTTAAAGGCTGAAATCGTCTTTTGGTAAGCATTTTAGAGATTGCGCGGATTAGGATTAGGTGACTAATGGGTTGAAAGCCTTACTGTATTTGGAATAGAAGCACTTTTTGGGGACTTTAGAATTTCTACACCTACCCTTCCGCGCATTTGAGATATGAGAACCCAGCCAGAAAGTAACTCAGTACAGAAAATTGCTTATCCCGTGGCTTTTCTTTGCCAATACAGGCGGTTTTTCTCTGACAAGAGCCACACAGAAAAAACATTTGGACAGCAAACGAATCTAAAATATTACGGTAAACTGATTCATAAATTGTAATATTTGTTGTCGTACTACTGTACTGATAACCAAAAATCAAGTTTCCGCCAATTTTAAGGTAGAGATGATGAAAGAAATAACACGCCGCAAATTTATCGCAACAAGCACCTTGGCGACGGGTTTTGCCTTGGCAGTGCAACCCATTTCTGCTCAAGTCACCGCTACCGATGCTAAGGGGTTGGTAGCTGGTGCAGTGAAAATTCCCGTCAAAGATGGCGAAATTCCTGCTTACAGAGCAGCACCCGCCACTGGTGAAAATTTCCCCATAGTCTTGGTAATCCAAGAAATCTTTGGTGTACACGAGCATATTCAAGATGTTACTCGTCGTTTTGCTCAGTTGGGATACTTGGCGATCGCACCGGAATTATTTATCCGTCAAGGCGATGTCACTAAGTTAAGCAGTATAGACGAAATTCGCCCAATTGTTTCCAAAGTACCAGATTCTCAAGTGTTATCCGATCTCGATGCGACGGTAAAATGGGCTGTGAAATCAGCTAAAGGCAATGCCAATAAATTGGCGATTACAGGTTTCTGCTGGGGTGGCCGCATTACCTGGTTGTATGCGGCACACAATCCCAAGGTGAAGGCAGGTGTTGCGTGGTATGGGCGACTCGTGGGCGATGCTACCGAACTTCAGCCCAAGTATCCAATTGATATTGCATCAAAACTGACAGTCCCCATTCTCGGACTCTACGGTGGCAAAGATACGGGTATTCCCCTTAATACAGTAGAACAGATGCGCGATCGCTTAAAGTCTAGCAGTAGCAAATCTGAAATCATCGTCTACCCCGATGCACCGCACGCTTTTTTTGCCGATTATCGCCCCTCCTACCGCGAGAAAGATGCTAAGGACGGTTGGAAACGTCTTTTGGCGTGGTTTAAGAAGTATGGCGTTTCTTAAGCTGTTATGTCATTTGTCATTGGTCATTGGTCATTGGTTTTTAAGCATTTCTTTGTTCTCTTTGCGGTAGCCTGCGGCAAGCCGCTCCGCGTCTACGTTAAAAAATTGACTTTGACAAAGAGTTTTAGCCTTAACTGAACTGCATTGAAGGACAAATGACAAATGAAACATAGAAAAGCCTCCCATTATCGGGAGGCTTGAATGTGAGCGGAGACAACTGTTAAACTACGGCCTTGCAGCCAGCGCTCCTCCTAATGCAGAGAAAACGGCGGAGACGGATGCGGTGGCAAACAGCCACCACGCTGCTGTCGCTGCGGCTTTGCGGGTTTCTTCAGCTTGTCGCTGTGCTTGATGCTTCACCTGTTCTAGGCGGCGTTGGGCTTCTTGCTGTATGCGTTCTGCACGTTGCAATACTGTGTTGCGGGCCCGTTCAATTTGGTCGATGATCCGGTTGGCATCTTCCTCAGAGATGTCCTCACGAGAACTCATAATTGCTACTAAAGTCTCACGATCAAAAGAAGATAAGCGATCGCGCAGGGCATCAAACCCCGCTTGAGGATCGTCAAAAAATGTGCGGACATCGCCCTTGATGCTATCGTAATTGAGTTCCGGGCGATCCAGGGAGTTAAGATAGTTGCGGATGCGGGCAAAAACCCCATCAATTGCATCTTGAATGCCTCGTTGGATATTCCGCACTTGTTCTACAAATTGATCCCTGACGGACACCATGTTATCGGCAATCCGCGCTGCTTCTTCATCAGACATATCTTCCCGAATCTTCAGCAGGGCGATGATGGTATCACGGTCAAAATGGGAAAGGCGATCGCTAAAACTTTCTACCCCCACTCGCGGATCGTGTAATAGTAGTTGCAAGTCGCGTTTAATACCTTCAGGATTGAGTTCTTCTTTACCAGTTTGGCGCAGATACTCTTCCAGATAAGCTTTGAATGTTTCTGCTCTTTGCTGTGTACGAGTAGCTAAACGACGAGGCGCACGTATAAAGTTACGAATCGAAGTTTGGGTGGAATCAATTATTTCATTAACTTGTTGTTCACTCAAGTCTTGACGTTGACTGAGCAACTTCACCAGCGTATCTCGGTCTAACTGCGACAATCGATGGCGCAGTGCGCTGGCTCCCTCTTTGGGATTTTCAAACAATTTACTCAAATCTCGCTGAATACCTTCAGGATTCAGTTCTTGTTTACCAGTATTCCGTAGATAATCTGCGATCGTGGTGGTAACAGAGTCGTATTGCTCTTTGGCTTTATCTACTACAGCTTGGGGTGTGTGGCGAATGTTATGCCACGACTCTTCAGCCGCATTGATGATTTGATTAACTTGATCTTCACTCAAATCTTGGCGCTGACTCAACAATTGCACTAAGGTATCGCGGTCAAAGCGAGACAACCGCGCCCGAATTGAGCTAATTCCAGCTTGGGGATCTTCTAATAGCTTTTTGAACTCCGCGCGGATAGCATCAGGATTCAGTTCTGATTTCCCGGTGTTACGCAGATATGATTCCACATTCAACCACAGGGTTTCTGCTTGATATTGTGCTTGTTCAGCTAATCCTTTGGATTCTATCAAGACGCGATCGCGTTGTTTTTCCAATTCATCCAGAATGCTGTCTACTTCATATAGCTGAACATCATTACGTTCCAGCAATATCTCCCGAATTTCCTGACGTTCAATGTGCGCCAGTCGCAATGTCAGGGTTTCATAATCTGCATCTGGGTCTTGCAACAGTGGTTTAAAATTCCGCTCAATGCCTTCAGGTGTCAAATCTGTTTTCGGGGTAACGAGCAGATAACTTTCTACTGCGCGTTGCAAGTCTTGGACTATTTCTCTTTCTTCGATACCTGTAACTGTCACCAGCACATCTTTGCGGACAACTTCTAGCCGATCTGCAATGCGCTGAATTTGGCTTTGGGTAAGTAGTCCTCGTTGTTGGAGAATTTTGACGAAATCGTTACGTGATAATCTTTCTAGTTCTCTGCGAACTATTCCAGGGTCAGCTGCTGGGTCGTAAATGACATCACGAAATTCTTGGGCGATTTTTTCTGGGCTTAGTTGCCAAGCATAAGTATTGTACAGATAATTTTCGACATCAGATCGAATTGGGCTATAGGGTTGTGATGGTGTTGGCAAACCTAACTTATCTGCCTGTTGGGTGACTTTATCTTTGGCTGTGGTAAGGCTACCCAAGATTTTTTCCACATCCAAATCAGATAAATCTGCCCGTCCTAACACAATGCCGGTTAAGGCGGATAGTCCTTGCTGGATTGTACTTTGAATTGGCCCAGTAGTAGATGCCTTTTGGTCAGCTTCCTTGGAACCACGTGTTTCTGCAACTAATCGATCCAGCTTGGCGTTAAGTTCATCTGTCTTACTTTGTCCTGCTGGAAGTGATTTCAGATAATCCATTAACTCACCCATCCGGTCTTCGGTGGGTGAATGCTGACTTACTACCTGTTGCCAAACCTTATATAAAGTATCAGCAATGCGGGTAACGTCTTTTTTGGAAAGGTCGGTGCGGCTGCTGACTAACTCGATAAATTTTTGGCGGTCGATGTTGCGAATATCTGGAGTCCCTGCGATCGCTTTTAATTGGGGATCGTTGAGTAAATTTTCAAAATCACTCCGAATTTTCGACACATCCAACTCTGGTGGACGCAGCTTATCTAAATAATCTTCTATGTTCTCCCGAATACTTCCAGGGTCGATGCCGCTTCCTAATTCTCGGCGAATGGCGGCGGCGGCGGCTTCAGCTGTTGCGACAACTTGATTATTGACAGCTTTCGCGCCTAGTGCGGCTGTAGCTGTCCCCATAATCGCTTGAAAACCGGAAGTTGCCGTATTTACGACTGAGCCAATTAAGGAACCCACAGTAGTGGAACTTACCCAAACCAGGAGTAAAAAGTAAGCACCCCAAATTACCAAACCGAGAATTGCTCCCAATCCTGGATCTAAGATTACAAGGCTCAATTTAACTGCCAGGAAACAGGCAATTAATAAAGCGATCGTTACAGTGAATAACGTCCAAATCCCTACTGCTGTACCGATTTTGCGAATGCTGCCGCCCAAACTTCCGACTTCCCCAGAATCTGAATCCGAGTCAGATGAGTGCCCCAGATAGGAAATACCGGCTGCAAGGGAAAGATTAGTTAGAACTAATTGGAAAGCAAAGGCTAGGATCACGCCGGAGATTAAGGCCACAAAAAAGCGTGGCCCGGAAGTCAGAACCGATGCCTGTGCTGGCGTGACGTTTGAGGGATCTACTGGAATCTGTGCTAACCACAATAGTGGTTTGTAGAGTCCCAGCATGATTTCCGTACTTTGGAACATTGTATTTCCTTCTACTAAGTTTAAATTTGGGGAATTAAGATTTTCTTGAGAAGCAACTCTTAGTATTTTTGTCTGTATCTATGGCAATACCTAACTGTTTAGTTCAGAATCGTAGAATTTAGCTGTTGAAAGCATCTCTCCAAGGGCTGAAAACTATATACAGCAAAAGATATAAATTTTATTATCTAACGATAAAAGTAGTTAAAAATTTAGTTAATTATTGGCTGCCACGCTCTTAATTTTAACTGCTTAATCAAAATGATTGATTTTGCCAGAGCTATAGTTTGATTACTATAACTTTACATTTATTTATAATTATCTTTTTATCACCCTCTCAGGGTGGATTTGTCTGCACTAATATGTTGTTGATTATCGTCCCCAAGAAGTGCCTGTAGTTTGTGCCTACAGGCAGAAAGAAATCTAGTTATAAATAGCTACATTAAAGTTAACAAATAAATTGTTGATGACAACAAGATGGCAACTCATTATTCCAGGGATTTGCCAATACTTGTAAGAGAATCATTTGCTTTGGAATTCAGTCAGTTATAGTGTCCAGCGCGATGTTCTACATCTGATTGACTGCTAGAAATTAAACATCTCAAAAGCTAAGAAATTTTGGAGAAACAAATGGCAACTCAAGAAACTCGGTCTTCTACTGACTTACCACCTGTTGCACCAGAATACAACGGTATAGACCGTAACGCTTTTCTGTTTGGCTGGACTCCTCAAGCCGAAATTTGGAATGGTCGTTTGGCAGCAATTGGTTTTCTCGCCTATTTGCTTTGGGATTTAGCTGGCTATAGCGTTTTACGCGACGTACTGCACTTAGTTGGCTACTAAAGATTGAACCTTTGAAAACTTACTGGATATTGGAGAAAAAAAATGGAACCTCGATCTTCTACTGATTTAGCACCTGTTGCTAAAGCCTACAATGGTGTAGACCGCAATGCTTTTTTGTTTGGTTGGACTCCTCAAGCTGAAATCTGGAACGGTCGTTTGGCAGCAATTGGTTTTCTTGCCTATTTGCTTTGGGATTTAGCTGGCTATAGTGTCTTACGCGATGTATTGCACATAATTAGCTATTAGTAACCACAGCTATATAAGCTGTTACGCCTTTAATTTGCACTAATATTTTTTCAATATGATTGTGGGGTGGGCATCTTGCCCGCCCTGATAATGCAAGTTGTATACGTAACAGCTTAAGACTTCCGCAAATAGTAATCTAAACCCTAGTTTTCAGGTAGGGGCAATTCATGAATTGCCCCTACTTTTATCTAAAGCAGAAAACGAAACAACACATACAAAGCCGAAGCTACCAGTTGCAACAGCATTACTGGAATGCCGTAGTGAAGGAAAGTTTTAAACGAGATGCGTCGTCCATGTTGCTCAGAAATACCGGCAGCGACGATATTAGATGATGCCCCTACTAATGTGCCATTACCTCCCAAAGTTGCACCAAACATCATGGCATAAAAAAGCGGTAATACTTCTGGGGGAAACTGCCCTTGAAAATCTTGTGCTAGAACTTCTGCGGGTGCTAATCCCACAGTAACAATGTATTGTTTAAGTAAGGGAACCATCCCCACCACTAAAGGAATATTGGGGATTACGCTGGATAATATACCTACAAAAAACAATAAAACCAGGGAACCCAGGATAATATTTTTTCCTAATATTGCTGCCAATATTCCTGATAAACCATTAATTACACCTGTTTTTTCTAACCCTCCAATTAGCACAAAAATACTCATAAAAAATATTAATGTACTCCAGTCTACATCCCGCAAAATATTGTTAACTGAATCGATTCTGCTATGGTGCGATAACAGCAAAGCTAAAGCTGCTCCTAACAAAGCTGCGGCAGCAGGCGAAACCGGAACTGGTAGAGTTTCTCCAACGACAAAAAATAGCAGGACGAAAAATACTATAACTGCACCAAAGCTTAAAGCTCGTGGATGATTAATTTGTGGATGTGGTAGTTCTTCTAAATTATCTAACTGGGTATTCCAAATTTTACGAAATAAAAATGGTAGTGTTGCAATTACTATAGCAACGGCAATTACTCCTCCTAAACTCAATTTAAACAAATAATCTGTAAAGCTGATATTCACAGCATCACCAACAATAAAGGTAGCTGGATCTCCAACTAACGTAAGAAGTCCGGCACTATTAGCAACAAATACCATTAAAATTAACAAGGGAACAAAATTTATCCCGACTTCCTTCGCCATTGGTGGAATTAAAGGCGCTAACAACATTACTGTTGTGGCATTTGGTAAAACTGCACAGATAGGTGTCACAATAGCCACAATTCCGAGTAATAAACGCTTGCCTTGTCCCTTAGCCAGGAGTACTATTTGAGTTGCTAAATAATCAAATATCTTGGTAGGTTCAAAAGCCCGCACTAGCACCATAACTCCAAAGAATAAACCGAGTGTTCCATGACTGTTGCCGATGTAACCAACAGCTTCTTCTAAAGTCATGACGTTGGTAAAAACTAATAATAATGCTCCCAATAATGCTGCGATGGTGAGATGTACCCATTCCGTCATCACTAAAATAATGACGCTTATAAATGTAATTACACTAAGGATTGCTTGCCAGTTGTCCACATCTTACTCCTGAAGTTTTATTGGTTGCATAGTAGCGAAAAAAGCCACCTAGTTTTAGGTGACTTATCTTATGATTACAATTGGATAAAAATTACTGAAATTTTAAACAGCGATTATTCATCAATACAACTGGGAATACCCAAAACGGCGCAGGGGAAATTATAACCTAATGCTTCAATCATCGGATGATTAACAGATTGGCAACCGAGAAATAGAATATCGGCGGCTTCTGATTCAACAACTTTGTGAAGTTCTGTGGAAATGCTGCCAAACCGCAAATGAGATTTGAAGGAACCTTGCCATTCTTCAGCCAGACTTCGGGCTTGCCAGAGAATTATATCTGCTTGTTGTAGGGGAGTTACCACTGTCTGCAATTTGGGTTGAGTTAATACCTGTGTCACAGACTTTGATACTTCACTGATTTGACATTCTAATGAAGTCTGTTGCGGAAAGCTCAAGATATTTGGATATTGACTGCTTTGATTGTCTTCTACCACATAAACAGCTTGAACAGTGACTTCTGCATTAGTAGCTAAACGCGTTTGATGGGCAATCCAGAAAGCAATATCTAGCGCCGTATGACTGTTAGGAGATGCGTCATAAGCAACAATTAAATTAACTGCTTTTGCTTTTTGAGGTTCTTTAGAGAAAGGTTTTCTTGGTTCTGGCACTAGTACCATTTGTTCAATTAAGTCATTGCGACCTGTGGCACTTTGCAGACGTGCTAACATTGGCTTGATTTGCACAGCTTTACTTCTCCCAATGAAATGAATTAGTAATGAGAAGCAGGGGGACAAATTTTAGATTTTTGGACTTTCCTGCGGAACGCTACGCGTAGCTTGCTTCCCCAGAGGGGTACGGCTACGCTCAGTCGAACAATTTTGGATTTTAGATTGAGTAACGATAACCAAAATTGCAAATCTTAAATCAGTCCAGGAAACCCCAATAATAACTGTATTACAGCCAAAGTCTTGGGGGTTCCTTCCATTGCCTACGGAGTTAGCTGACGGGCTAAGACTGGAAGGTGTCTCTCATAAGATTAGCCCCAAACATTGGTTCCTCCGTTCCAAATCCAGCTTTCATGAATTTGAATTAGGCTACCCACTAAAAAAAATGATAATCTAATTTACTCGTCTTGTGCAAAATATCGATCGAGAAAATTTAGGGCGTGGTTGCGGAGTTCAAAATATTCTTTTGAGTTTCGCATGGCTGCGCGAGCCTCTTCCAGAGGAGCTTTGCTAACGCGTGGATGCTCAAAAGGAACTTCTAAAATCTCTCCTATACTAGCAGATGGGCCATTAGTCATCAAGACGATGCGATCGGACATATAAATTGCTTCGTCTACATCGTGAGTAATCATCATCACTGCTTGACGATTATTTTCCCAAATATCCAATACTTGCCGTTGCAATTTACCACGAGTTAGCGCATCTAATGCCCCAAAAGGTTCATCCATCAGTAACATTTTGGGACGAATTGCTAAGGCTCTGGCAATACCTACTCGTTGTTTCATACCTCCAGAGATTTCATCAGGATATTTGTCAGCTGCCGCCGTCAAGTTTACCATTGCCAAGTGTTCATTTACAATGCTAATTTTTTCAGCCCGATTAGCATTTTTTAGCACTTCATCCACAGCTAACCGGATATTTTCTCGCACGGTTAACCAAGGTAACAATGAATAGTTCTGAAATACCATCATCCTTTCGGCTCCTGGCTGACGGATTTCTTTGCCATCAAGCCGAACTGATCCGGAAGTGGCTTTTTCTAAACCAGCTACTATCTTTAATAGGGTTGATTTCCCACAACCAGAGTGACCAATTACAGAAATATATTCATCTTCACCAATCGTTAGATTAACTCCATCTAAAACGACAAAGTTATCTTTATCAGGTGTCGGATAAGACTTGACTAAATTTTCAATTTCTAAAAATCCAGTGCGGGGCAGAACTCCAGTCTGGGTATTAATAGGTAATGAGGTATATTCCATCATCAAAGGCTCCCGAAATAATTTAGTCAATCAATTTTGGATTAACCGCGACTTGTACCGAAAATCTAAAATCTAAAATTGCCAGGGTCAATATTTAAACTTGGGATTTAAGACATGAAAAAGTTAGTGGGAGCGTTAGCCCTGATAGCAAAACTATTCAGATAGCCCACCGGATCGCTGGGATCGAAGCCTTTCTTATCTATAAATACTTCTGGTGGTTCGACCTTGTAATCATCCTTGGGACATTTTATGCCCATTTCAGATGCTATCTCGCGATATAAATCTGTTCTCCAGCCTTGTTGGGCTAGTTTGTCGGCATTTTTGGGAAATTCCTTAATTTGTCCCCATCGCGCTGCTTGTGTCATTAACCAGAGACTTCGCGATTGCCATAAGAATGTTGAATGTTCTTCTGGTTGTTTGGGAAGGTTGTCAGGAATATCGAAGAAAATGGTAGTATCGGCAGCTTGAATGGTGCGGTCTTTGCCATCAAAGCCGCCATAGTTGTAGTTGCCGAGAATTCCGGGACTGGTATACTTCGCAATTGGGGCATCTTTATTTTTGGGTCTTGCACCTGTAAAGGAACGTTCTGTAAGCAGTTCAGCTACTTCTTGGCGGTTTTCTGCTTTGCTGCAATATTGGCAAGCTTCAATCATCGCCTTAACTAGGGAACGATAGGTTTTGGGATATTTATCGATGAAAGATTCCATTACTCCCAATAAACGATCTGGGTGTCCCAACCAGACTTCTTTGCCTTGTGCAAAGGTAAAACCGATGTTTTCGTTACCTGTTATTGCCCTTGTATTCCAGGGTTCTGCAACCATGTAAGCTTGCATTGCACCAATCCGCACGTTTGTCACCATTTGAGGCGGCGGAACGATGATGACGCGAAACTCTTTCAGGGGATCAACCCCTGCGGCGGCGGATAAGTAACGGATAAAGTATTCGTAAATGGACGAACTTAATACTACCGCCCAAACTTTGCCTTCTGGTGGTTGCTTGTCAAAGTAGCCTCGAAAATCACGCCCAAAGGCTTCTAAAGCACCATCGCCATATTTTTCTTGATATTCATACCACGGACGCAGCCCAAAATCCCACATGGCTTTGTTCATGGTCATGGCGTTACCGTGGCGGTGAATGGTCATTGCTGCACACAAGGAGGCGTGACGTGCGCCTTCTGCACCAATTCTGGCGTTGGTAACAGCACCAGATACTACGGGTGAAGCATCTAGGCGACCAAAAATTAAACCGTCGCGGGAGGTGGCCCAGCTAGCCTCGCGGTTGAGTGTGACGTTCAAACCATATTTGTGGAAGAAGCCTTTTTTCCAGGCGATCGCAAATGGCGCACAATCATTAACAGGAACGTAACCAATGGTGAGATCGGATTTTTCTAGGTCTTGCGATCTAACTACTGGTTGTACAGCCAAGGCTTCTTCTGTTAGCCCTTTGGCGGATCTATCTCCTGAAATTCCACAGGAGGACAGCGCTATCCCGGTTGTAGTTGCTCCTATTCCCTTAATAAAATCTCGTCGAGTCCAGTTTATATCACCCATTTTTATAGCTCCATTGGTGATGAATTGCTCACGCAGAAGCGCAGAGTCTGGTTACATCTTGCTATTTTGATTACAATCAAATCTGGTTAGTTGGAAGTTTTCGGACGATGGGTTACTAATTCTTCGAGTTTGCCCACGGCGTAATCCAAAATTAACCCAGTTAAGCCAATTATGAACACAGCTAAAAAGACTGAACTCAGGTTTAAACGACTCCATTCATCCCAGACGAAAAAGCCGATACCAATACCACCTGTAAGCATTTCCACGGCGACGATTACTAGCCAAGCTATGCCTAAACTAATTCGTAAACCTGTAAAAATATATGGTAAACTTGCGGGCCAAATTATTTTGGTAATCCGCCTCCAACGGTGCATTTCTAGCACTTGTGCCACATCTAAATAATCTTTGGGAACGCTAGAAACTCCTAATGCGGTATTAATAATTGTCGGCCATAAGGAGGTAATGAAAATGACAAAAATGGCTGAAGGATCTGCTAAATTGAAAATTGCCAAGGCGATAGGAAGCCAAGCTAAGGGTGATACAGGTTTAAAAATTTGAATGATAGGATTGAGGGCTAGCATTGCCGGTCTAGACATCCCAATTAAAAACCCCACAGGAATCGCTACTACCGCTCCTAACAAAAAACCTAGTAATACCCGGCGCAGACTTGCGATCAACAACCAACCAATTCCCAAGTTACCTGGGCCTCTTTGGTAGAAGGGATTTAAGATGTAGTCTAGATTAGCAATGAGCGCTTCTGGTGGGGTGGGCATTAATTCATCGTTGGCAAGTGCAATAATCCACCACAGCACAATTATTCCCAAGAATCCCAATACTGGTAAAATAAATACATCTCTGAGGATGACAGGTTTTGTCTTTTTCCACGCAGCTTGTGTTGCGATCGCTGCGATCGCAACCAAATTTAGTTGAAATATCATTTACGACCTCAACAGATTTAAGTGCAGGTACAAGAAATCCGAGCAGTACCAGCCTTGGACACCGATGAGATCGGAACATTATAAAAATGCCGTCTCTTCAGTCTCCTCCCAATGCCTACGAAGTTAGCTGACGGGCTAGGGCTGAGAGATGCCCTTCTTTTTAGAGTGCTGAGTACCGAGTGTTAAGTGCTGAGTTAACTCTTCACTTATCACTTTTAACTCTTCACTTTCTATGAGATACGCCCCACAATTTGGTTCCTCCGCTCCAGCGTTATGCACTGTGACACGCTGAATTAGGCTGACTTACTCTAATGGATACTAAATTATGCACAATATAACATTGATGCTCGGTAAAAGCCATCTGTTCGATGATAAATATTGTTTATTTTAATACCGCAATTTAGCACATCACCTTGATTTTTCGGAATAAATAAAATTTATATTTTTAGTCTTGTTGTAGGTGAATTCCTTGCATACAAAGCTAAATAATATAGTTAAGTCAAGCATTAATATTGTTAACCATTTGCTTAATATTTCTTAATACTAAATATATTATACTTTAAAGTTTTTATATACGGGGAGTTAACCTGCAAACAAACGAATATACAGAATGTATTTCTTTTGGTAGGTGAATTAAATTCTTAAACTTGGTAAAAGACCACTGCAATCGCTAAACTAATTGGATATGGCAGTTTGCTCATCTATCTCCTAGCTGAATTTAACATAATGGATTTTAGTCAAGTACTGGCTGAAAAAACGGACACCATCCTCGATAAATGGGTTACAGCAGTTCGCAAGGATAGACGGATTGAAAGTGCTGATGACCTATCTTATACAGCAGTAAAAGATCATGTCCCTGATGTTTTACAAGCAATGGTAACAGTGCTTTCAAAATCTCAGGAGAATGATATTGAGTCAATAGTTACTGCTAGTTTTCAGCATGGAGCTATTCGAGCCGAACAAGGCTTTGACCCAGCAGAAATTGCCAGAGAATATCATCTGCTGCGAACAGTAATATTTGATGCTCTACAAGCAGATTTATTAGAGGGAACACCTGTAGATATAATTCGTTCTATGCGTTTGATTGACGCTATCATAGACGAAGCGATCGCTCGATGTTTTAAGAGTTATGTTGAAGAGCGGTTGCGAGAATTACAGCAGTTGCAGTTATCACTAACGCTCCACAATGAAGAACTTACGCGCTTAATGAGCGCCAATCAAGAGTATCTTTCGCAACTAGCCCACGAATTGAAACATCCTCTAACTTCCATTATTGGTTACTCGGATCTGTTTTTACGCCAACAGCGACGCAAGACACAGATAAAAGACACTTCAGCTAATTTAGAACATATTGAGCGGGTATTACGTAACGGTAGACAATTACTCCACCTAATTAACGATGTATTAGAACTTTCGCGCTATGAAGCAGGACAGATAAAACTTCAACTAGCACCCACTGATGTGAGTGAATTAATCAATAATATCTGTGAAATGTTGGAACCTTTAGCTGTTGGGAAAAATTTAAAAGTCGTAGTAGATTGCGATCGCGCTCCCAAAGAATTAATCACAGATCCTTTTCAATGCCAACAAATTATTACAAATCTTATTAGTAATGCAATTCGCTATACAGAGTCGGGGACTATTATTATAATGTGTCAGGTGTTGGAGAACCAGAGATGGGCGATCGCAGTTTCTGACACTGGAATTGGCATTGCACCAGAAAACCAAGCCCAGATATTTGAACCCTACTTTCGGGTCAGTTTTAGCGATCGTCCCTATCTCCCTGATAGTACAGGATTGGGGTTAGCGATCGTTTCGCGGTTAGTAAAATTACTACAAGGTACAATTAACCTAGTTTCTGAAGTAGGAGTTGGTTCTACCTTCACTGTAATTTTTCCCTTACAAATAGAGAGTTGATTTCGCGCCAAGACGTAAAATTTTTGTCTACACCTCTGCGTGAAATCAAAAAACATTTTTACAACAACCCTTTTTTTTTCAACTCAGCTAGCGCATCCTCAGCAGCAGCTTTCTCTGCATCTCTCTTATTGCGTCCCTTACCTTCGCCATAAATTTTTTCATCTACCAATACTTTGGCGATGAATTCTGGTGCATGAGAAGGGCCACCTATTTGTTCTGTGAAATATTTAGGGGGAGTGGGGGTAACGTTGCGTTGCACCCATTCCTGAAAGCGATTTTTTGAGTCTACAATTACAAAATTGTTGGTGTTACTATCAGACTTATGAGAGATGGATAGGTTTTCAGCTATGACTGAATCAAACAATGGTTCTACAAAATCTCGTACTGACTCAGTTCCCGAATCTAAAAAATACGCACCGATAATCGCTTCAAAAGTGTTACTGAGCAATCTAGATTGTGTGCGTCCTCCATCTTTTTCTGCACCATTACCTAGCCGTATCCATTTACCCAAATTTAACCTAACAGCAAATTTTGCTAACTGCGGCTTATCCACTAGCCGAGAACGTAAAGGTGTTAGTTCGCCCTCTTTTTTCTCAGGATATCGACGATAAAGATACTCACCACTTAAAAAATTTAGTAAGGCATCACCCAGGAACTCAAGTCGCTCATTATCTTCACCTGAATTAGGGTTTTCATGCATATACGATGTGTGAGTGAGTGCGCGAAGCAGGAAAGATGCATCTTGAAAAGGCAATTGTATTAGTAGTTCATCTAAGCTTTCTCTGATGCGAACTTCTTCGGCTTGTTTCGGAGAAAGAGATCGCAAAACTTCTTGCTTCTGCTTTTCTACAATATCTGCCTCTGATGCTGAAATAGCTTTGAGAAGTCGAGCAATACTATCAAGTGCGCGATAAGTATCATCAGTAGAGAAACGCTTTCCATTAATTTCATGCGCCCATTTGTTGCGAACTTCCATAATTTCGCTAACTAAGGCACGTTCTCCATGACCCAGTTTCCTTTTGAAGACCTGATTCCATTGTCCGATTATTACTTTTAGTAATTCCGAAATATCATCGTGCAGAATGTCTTCTGGGTTACGCTTTAGACTTTGGTTATCAGATAGACAGGATGTGGCTATATCCAGCCAGCGTTCACCGTGGACTTTCCGCATTTCCTGCTCAAAATAGGGGTGTAGACCCTGATTTAAATAAATTAAAGCACTCTCGATTCTGTTGCGATTACTAATAGCCATTGAGGTATTTTATTTGTATGGTTCCCAAGATAACTGAATAGTAGTGTCAATAATATTCAACCTAATAAATAATCTATAGCTTACTTTGCGCGATCGCACTATACAAAATACCTAAAATTTTCTTAATATCTTTAATATAATATTCGCTCAAATCAATCAAAACGACATTGCCTTCAAGTTTAAGAAATTGCCAGAGCGTACCTATAGTAACAGCACCATATATAGCTTTAATTTTATTTCCACCTCTTTCGTTAAATAACTGAGCAGCTACCATTTCGGCAATACATTGCGCTAAACCAGACCTCAAATTCTCATTTTTACTTTCTACTAAGACAATCACCGGACTGCGTACAAGTAACTGCTCCGAAGAAAGACTCAAAATAAAATCACAAAAGCCATTTAATCCTCGTTGACTATCAACAGTAAAATCTACTCCCGAAAAAAAGCTGATTTCATAATTAAATTTGCGTCTAATTTCTAATAAAATTGGACTTATTATCATTTCACTACGAGCCTTTTCAGAACTTATCGCTACTGCTAAATCAACATTCTCCTTAAGAATAGTAGATAATAAATCACTACAGTCTTGCTCCTGGACATTTGCGAATAGTCCAGATGATTCCTGGATCACTAACCCAAAAGACTCAATAACTTCAATAAGTTTAAAATCACTATAAGCCATAAAACTTACTCCTTTGTCTTATGACTGAATACTATAACAAATTTTAAAAATTAAGCTTTGGCGGAAACACCTTAGCTAAATCAAGAGACAAATCAGGAAAGCAGGGAAAACTTATTACCTCATTTGACAATAAAATTCGCTTATTTGAATAGCCATATCTGCCTTGATTATCCTGATATGGTTCACTGTAAGCTTCCAAATAATTATCGAATAAATTGAATATCCAATAATCAGTAATACCCGCTTTAGCATAGAGAGGTATTTTCACATCTTGATCATAAGCTAAAGAAGAATCGGAAACTTCCATCACCAATAACACATCAGCCGCTTTAGGGTGAGCCGAGAGATAATTATCATCTCGGTTTTGAACAATCGCAAAATCTGGTTCAGGTTCGCTGTTAGGTGGTAAAGTAATTGGTGCATGAGATTGTAAAGTAGCCTTGTCTCCTATTATTTTGGGGAGTTCCTTCCACAGTTTTCTTAAACAAGTTTCATGGGCTTTACCTTTAGATGCCATTTCAATAATTTCCCCGTTGATTAATTCAATGTGGTCATCTTCATGGAAAAAGCCCAATTCTCCAAGTCTGTGGTATTCATCCAGCGTGAAGCGTTTAGCCTGAGCAATACTCATAAACTTACCTTTCTATCATTGCGATCGCACTTATATTCTAAATGTGCCAGAAATTGGTATGCTAAAGGCCGAGACTCGCTATGAAAGCAAACAATGCCTGCGCCTACTATCAACCCCACCATCACTGCCTTTCCCTTGACAGCCGTAGTCGGTCAAGAAGCAATTAAATTAGCCTTGCTGTTAGCAGCCGTTGATCCTGGTTTGGGAGGAGTAGCGATCGCAGGTCGTCGTGGTACGGCAAAATCTGTAATGGCTCGTGCTATCCACGCTCTCCTACCGCCGATTGAAGTTGTCAAAGGTTCAATCAGTAATTGTGACCCCAATCACCCAGAGGAATGGGACGATCAACTTTTGGCGGAGTACGCAGACAAAGACATTCAAGATGTTCCCGTCGAAATTATCCCCGCGCCTTTTTTACAAATTCCTCTAGGTATCACAGAAGACCGACTCCTCGGTTCAGTAGATGTGGAAAAGTCGGTAAAACAAGGTGATACCATTTTTCAGCCTGGATTACTTGCTACAGCAAACCGGGGTGTACTGTACGTAGACGAAATTAATTTATTAGATGACCAAATATCAAATCAGCTTCTAACAGTATTATCTGATGGACGCAACCAGATAGAACGGGAAGGGATTAGTTTTCAGCATCCGTGCAAATCCCTATTTATTGCCACCTACAACCCAGAAGAAGGTGGATTACGGGAGCATTTATTAGATAGAATTGCGATCGCACTCTCTGCTGACGGTGTACTCGGCTTAGACCAAAGAGTAGAAGCAGTTGAACAAGCGATCGCTTATTCTAAATCTCCCCAAGACTTTCTCAAACAGTACAACGAAGATTTAGACTCCCTCAAAACCCAAATCATCTTGGCGCGGGAATGGTTGAAAGAAGTAATCATCACCCACGAACAAATTGCCTACTTAGTGGATGAGGCAATTCGCGGCGGAGTTCAGGGACATCGCGCCGAGTTATTCGCCACACGAGTTGCCAAAGCTGCTGCGGCTTTGGAGGGACGAACAACAGTTAATGCCGAAGATTTGCGCCGTGCTGTAGAACTGGTGATTGTACCACGCGCCACAGTTGTGCAGACACCACCACCCGATCAAGCACCACCTCCGCCTCCACCGCCGCCGCAACAAAATCAAGAAGAACCCCAGGACGAATCTGAAGACGAAGAACAAGACGAACAGGAAGAAAAAGAAGAAAATCAAGAGCAAGAACCCCCTAGCATCCCGGAAGAATTTATCTTTGATCCAGAAGGGGTAATCCTTGATGACAACGTGCTTTACTTTACTCAAATGGCGAAGCGGCAAGGTAAATCTGGTAGTCGCAGTGTCATCTTTTCCGATGACAGGGGACGCTACATTAAGCCGATGTTGCCCAAGGGAAAAGCGCGACGTATTGCAGTAGATGCTACCCTCAGAGCAGCTGCTCCTTATCAAAAAGCACGCAGAGAAAGACAACCAGATAGAAAAGTTATTGTCGAACAGGCTGATATTCGCTCGAAACGCCTGGTACGCAAAGCCGGGGCGTTGGTAGTATTTGTGGTAGATGCTTCTGGCTCAATGGCTCTGAATCGAATGCAATCGGCTAAAGGTGCAGTGATGCAATTGTTAACAGAAGCTTATCAAAACCGTGATCAAATAGCATTAATTCCTTTCCGGGGAGAACAGGCAGAGGTATTATTGCCTCCAACACGTTCTATTGCTTTGGCGCGTAACCGTTTGGAAAGGTTGCCCTGTGGTGGGGGTTCGCCCTTAGCGCATGGTTTAACTCAAGCTGTGCGCGTTGGCCTAAATGCCCAGATGAGTGGAGATATTGGGCAAGTTGTCCTTGTAGCAATCACCGATGGGCGGGGTAATATTCCCTTAGCGCGTTCTTTAGGTGAACAGCTTGAACCAGGAGAAAAGCCAGATATCAAAGGAGAATTATTAGAAATTGCTGCTAGAATTCGTGCTTTGGGGATGCAACTATTAGTAATTGATACGGAAAGTAAATTTGTGTCTACTGGCTTTGCTAAAGAATTATCGCAAACAGCAGGCGGTAAATATTATCATTTGCCAAAAGCGACAGATCAAGCTATTGCTGCTATGACCAAAGGTGCGATCGCTGATTTAAAATCTAGATAATTTGTCATTTGTCATTTATCATTAGTCAGTTGCTTTTCTACTAACCACTGACTAATGACTACGAGCCAGTGGGCATTACCTGTGGTTGCAAATAACAAATCAAATCCTGGATTCCCTTTTGCAGATAGCGTGTTACCGTCATTGGACTAGTGCCAATATTTTTAGCGGCATCTTTGCGAGAAAGTTCCTTCAAAAATACCATTTCGACTGCCATACGGGGCTTTTCTTCCAACATATTGATTGCACCTTGCAGTTGTTGGCGTTCTTCTTCTTGTTGTAAAAGAACATGAGAACGAGGACAAGGAAGTGCTTCACCCAAGGTTATTTGGCAATCAACATAGTTAACTGCGGTTGCATCTAAACTTAAAGGCATCCGATTTTGAGCAGCTAACTTGGTTTCTTGCCATTCTTGTACAGATACCCGAAGTTCGTTGGCAATTTCAGCATCTTTAGGCTGGCGACCTAAAGACATTGCTAAGTCCTTGCGAATCTTTTGTCCTTCATTGTATAATTCTTGCCAACGACGAGGAATTTTTAATAAAGTACTGCGATCGCGCAAAAAGTGCAGCATCTCTCCACGAATATATGGCACTGCAAAGGAACTAAAAGCATATCCTTGGCTAGGATCGAAACGCTCAATAGCCCTAATCAAACCAAAATACCCAATTTGTTCTAAATCTTCATAAGGTTCATTACATTGATGGCTGAATTTATGAGCCATCTTCCGTACTAAGCCAGTATGTAACTGTACAAGTTTATTACGAAGTTTAATAGAAGGATTCTGGTGGTACAAGTGTAATAATTCTATACCATCAGTTCGTAAAGAGGACTCACTTGTTGCCATATACATTCCTTTGTTGAAACTCCTATTCCTCAGAAAATGGAGTTGCGTATATTTTCTTCTAAGCTGTTATTATTTTGCTTAGTCAGGGAAGAATAAGCTATCGTCGTTTCACTGAACTTATGAGGGGTCTAACTCTATAATTCAGTATTTGTACGCATGATTTTCATAACCTTTCTGTTGCAGGTTATTTTTGTTTTTCACATAAAAATTTCAACATTGGATAATGTTTTTTGTTTAGTCGTCTCTTCCCCTTTCTGGTTGCTGGCCCAAAATCTTGGTAAGAATAGGAATAGGCAGAACGTTTTCCTAAAAAACAGTTTTTCAATATGAGCAATACCAGTAATTTTCGTGAAGCTATGCGTGAGGCTAAATCTCACGCCCTCGTTGGCCCAAACGTGATTGCCAACGCCCTCCCCTACGTCGGTGGTGGATTGGTGCTAACGGCATTAGGAACCTACGGTGGTTTGGGAGTTATCCGTACTAACCCCGGAATATTCTTTCCCACCTTTATTGGTGCGGTGATTTTGGAGTTAATTTTGTTCTTTGTTGCCCAAAATGTTGCCCAAAAAGGTAACAAGGGTCTTGCGTTACCCCTGTTGGCAACCTACAGCCTGTTGTCTGGATATACTCTCAGTGGCTTGGTATTTGTCGCTTTGAGATCCCAAGGTGTTGGCATTCAAGGCATTGGTTTAGCTGCCCTTGGTTGTGGCGTTACTTTTATTTTCGCCCGTCAAATAGGTTCAAATCTTTCTGAACAAGATGGGATGGCTTTGACGAAAACCATCAATCTTGGCGTTATCGCCTTGGTGGTTGTGTGCCTTGCCCAATTTGGATTTGCCATGTTTGGTGTTTACACGCCAAATTGGTTAGAAATTGCCATCTCCGGTTTAGGAGTATTTCTATTTGTTGGGGTTTCTGTTGTCGATTTCTACATTTTGCCCCGCACTTACAGCGATGACCAATATCTACCTGCTGCTTTGTCGATGTACCTTACTTATATCAACTTGTTTGTCTTTATCTTGCGGTTGCTAATTGCCATCAATGGCCGCGATTAATTGCCTATAGGCAATAACAAAAGTAAAGTTTTATAAAGTAAAACCGTGGTTAAATTTTTCGCAGCCACGGTTTTTTTTATCCGTTTAACAGTAATATATGTAGACTAAGTTAAGCCTCAAGTGAGCAAAACTATGCTTGAACTCTTAAATATCAAAATTGAAGTAGAAAAGTTGTCTAATATCTTGGGTAAGGCTGAGGACTGTCTTTGACCTCCAATATTTGACTGCAAGAATTCAATACTTACATCAAGTAATTGCTCAACCAGATTTTTGGAATAATCCAACCCGTGCTTATGAAGTACTTCAAGAAATTGAATACTCCATATTCTACAAGCATCAGGAATATCAGCGCTGGTGTTCGATTCTAGAAGATATCAAGGCTGCGTTGGAATTGTTGGAATTATCAGCTGATGATGAATTGTTGCTAGAGGCGCAAACCAACCTTACCCAACTCCAGCAAGAACTCGAAACAGTAGAAATACAACAATTGATGTCCGACCCCTGCGACCAAAAAGGTGCATTATACAAGTGGTGCAGAGAGAAATTGCCCAACTACAGCTAAAATTATATAGATACAAGTAGAATAAAGAGCGATTTCTCAATCCAAAGCGCTCTATCTATCATTACAGCAAGCATTATGGATGTCTTAGAACTCAAACGCGAAATCGAAACGTTGTCTGGCCGCCTGGGTAAAACCCAGGACTATCTTTGACGTACCTGCACTGACAGCCAAAATTCAAGACCTCGAAAAAATATCCGCTCAACCAGAATTTTGGGGTGATCAAACCGAAGCCCAAGAAACCCTACAAGAACTCACCGAACTGAAAGCCCACATCGAGCAATACGATCGCTGGCACGCCAATCTGGAAGATACTAGGGCAGTTGTTGAATTGTTGGAGTTAGAAACCGATGAGGCACTACTCCAAGAAGCGGAATCTACCATCACTAAACTGAATCGTGACCTGGATCAGTGGGAGTTACAACAGTTACTTTCTGGCCCCTATGATGCGGAAGGTGCTGTACTGACGATTAGTGCTGGTGCTGGTGGCACAGATGCTCAAGACTGGGCATTTATGCTGATGCGAATGTACACCCGTTGGGGCGAAGCTCACGGCTATAAGGTAACTTTAGCTGAAGAGTCGGAGGGTGATGAAGCCGGAATTAAATCGGCAACTCTAGAAATTACCGGTCGCTATGCTTATGGTTACTTGCGATCGGAAATGGGTACACATCGCTTAGTGCGGATTTCTCCTTTTAATGCCAACGGTAAGCGACAAACCAGTTTTGCAGGGGTGGAAGTGATGCCACAGATTGATAACTCTGTGCAATTAGACATTCCAGATAAGGATTTGGAAATCACCACAACTCGTTCTGGTGGTAAAGGTGGGCAAAACGTCAACAAAGTAGAAACTGCGGTGCGGATAGTTCACCTTCCTACTGGTCTTGCCGTGCGCTGTACAGAAGAGCGATCGCAGTTGCAAAATAAAGAGAAAGCCCTAAATCGCCTCAAAGCAAAGCTTTTGGTCATCGCCAAAGAGCAACGCGCCCAAGAAATTGCCGAAATTCGTGGCGATATGGTAGAGGCTTCCTGGGGAAACCAAATCCGTAATTATGTATTTCACCCTTACCAAATGGTGAAAGACTTACGTACAAATACAGAAACAACGGCGATTGGCGATGTGATGAATGGCGAACTTGATCCATTCATTCAAGCTTATCTGCGCCAAGAAAACAAATTAGTAGAAAACCCTGACTCATAATTTGGGATTATTTGCAAGTGCTAAGTAATGATTTTTTAACATTACTTAGCACTTTTGATTTTTGAGGATTTTAGATTGGCGCGTTTTGAGAGAAATTTCTGAGTAATATGCAAGCGATCGCCATTCTATCCCAGACCACTGTTACAGTTATAAAAGAGTCTGTAGACAAATAACTATGAGCAACTCTCCTTCAACAGAACCTCAACCTAGCTACGTAAAACTCGCCATGCGAAACATGGTGCGGAAGGGTGCAACTTCCCTAAAGCATTTTGCGTTGACAGCCGTAGGGCTTTTAGCTCTCCTTGTTGGTCTTGCTTACTTAACTCACTAAGCTAGTCATTAGTCATTAGTCATTAGTCATTAATTATATTTAAAAGGACAGATGACCAATGACAAAGGACAAAGGACAGTCAACCCTAAACCTCAGATAAGGAGACTATGTGCCCCTGAGCGTTGAACTATATGTGGAGGATTCTTTTTACGATTTGTCCCCGACAACATCTGTAAAAATTGCTGACACTGATACTCGAATTCCTCCTGAAACTTGGGAAAATTGGTTTAATCAGTGGTTGGAAATACTTCAACCTCAAATTCCGCCAGCACCAAGTTATGAAATTGGGCTGCGTTTGACAGATGACTCGCAAATTCAAGAACTGAATGCTCAGTATCGTCAACAAGATAAGCCTACAGACGTTTTAGCTTTTGCTGCTTTAGAAGTGGATTTTCCGCAAAGCAAAGAAATGCTTGCATCTGTACCATTATACTTAGGTGATATTATCGTGTCTGTAGATACAGCACAGCGTCAAGCTAACCAGCAGGAACATAGCTTACCAACTGAACTAGCTTGGTTAGCATCTCACGGTTTATTACACCTGTTGGGCTGGGATCATCCTGATGAAGAAAGTTTGGGGCGAATGTTAAAACAGCAAGTAAGATTGCTGAACGCAATAGGTATTGCTATTGACATGGAATAGCAGTAGTTATGTGTTCTTAATGTTAATTTTGGGTAATACTTTTATAATACTTCTGTGCAAATTTGCTTAAAGATTGCCTCAAAGTTAATTCTGCCATTAAGATCGGCGAATATTCCCACTGTAGCAACTCTATTTTTGTATTTTTAAGTCTATGTCCCCAAAAATTTCTTCATCACCAACGCCTACCTCGTTACAAACACTGGTGTCTAACGAACGGGAATTTTCCTGGAAAGTAGCCTCTAATTTATTTGTTAGTTTTAAATATGCCTGGGCTGGAATCAGCTATAGTTTTCAAACTCAACGTAATTTTCGCATCCACGTAAGCGTTTGTGCTTTAGCGATCGGTTTAAGCGTATTTTTGCACCTGCAAGCTGTAGAAATAGCGGTAATTGGTATAACTAGTGGTTTAGTTTTGGCATTAGAGTTACTAAATACAGCGATCGAGTCTCTTGTGGACTTAACCGTTAAGCAGACATATCATGAATTGGCAAAAATCGCTAAAGATTGTGCAGCTGGTGCAGTTCTTGTCTCTGCTTTGGTAGCGGTGCTGGTAGCTGGTACGCTATTGCTCCCTCCTCTGGTAAGGTTAATTATATCCGCTTTGTAAATATGATTTGCGTAGGCGTAGCCCAACCCAGGGATCGCCAAGTGACTTGGTAAGAGGATCGCACTCTACCCAATTCACTGTAGAGAAGACATTTTAATAAATTAAAAATTTAAGAAGTGGCTTGTTATAAAGTAGCCGCTTCATATTTATGTGTCTACGTTAGCGTTATTTTTATATCTAGCGAACAATATAGTATCAGTAATCTGATGAGAGCTAAAAACCAGGAGTGATGAGCTTTGATTATAGTTATCGACAATTACGACAGTTTTACATATAACTTAGTGCAATATCTGGGAGAATTAGCAGCAGAATTCTCAGTAGCAAATGATATTAAAGTTTTTCGTAACGACAAGATATCCATAGATGAGATTCGTGCATTAAAGCCGGAAGCCGTAGTTATTTCTCCTGGGCCTGGCCGCCCGGAAGATGCGGGTATATCCTTAGAATTGATTGAACAGCTAGGACAAGATTTGCCAATTTTAGGTGTCTGTTTGGGACATCAAAGCATCGGCCAAGTATTCGGTGGTAAAATAATTCCTGCTCCAGAGTTGATGCATGGCAAAACCTCTCAGGTATCTCACACTGGGGTGGGGGTTTTTCGGGGATTAGAAAATCCTCTCATCGCCACTAGGTATCATAGTTTGGTAATCGAACGTGAGACTTGCCCAGATGTGTTAGAAATCACCGCTTGGGTTGAAGATAACACCATCATGGGAGTGCGACACCGGAACTATCCTCACATTCAGGGTGTCCAGTTTCACCCAGAGAGTGTCCTGACATCTTCAGGAAAACAGTTATTACGAAATTTTCTCGAACAGTTACAGTCAAGAGCATAATTAATGAAACGACGACAGTTGATGGGCTATGCTGGGGCGGGTTTGGCCACAGCTTTAGTTACTACCTTGGGTTCTAAATCTCAAGCTGACGCACAATCTAGCGGTTTATCAGTTCAGTGGTTGGGTCATACTTGCTTTCTTTTTACTGGTGGTGGTGCAAAAATTCTCGTCAATCCATTTCGGACGGTTGGCTGTACTGCTAAATATCGAATACCAAAAGTTGCAGCAGATTTGGTACTGATTAGCAGTCAATTGCTGGATGAAGGTGCGGTGGACGTACTACCGGGAAATGCAAAACTCATCTACGAACCAGGAGTTTATGAGTTTAAAGGTATTAAGTTCCAAGGAATTGCCATAGACCACGATCGCAAAGGTGGTAAGCAATTTGGCTCAAATACTGCTTGGAGTTGGAAGCAAGGCGGGATTAATATCTTACACTTAGGGGGAGCCGCTGCACCTATTTCCATTGAGCAAAAAATCTTGATGGGACGACCCGATGTATTATTCATTCCGGTGGGAGGCAGCGCAAAAGCCTACAATGCTCAAGAAGCAAAGCAGGCTATTCAAGTATTAAATCCCAAGCTGGTGATTCCGACCCATTATCGGACACAGGCGGCTGATGCTGCTAAGTGCGATATTTCACCACTTGATGATTTTTTGACCTTAATGCAAGGTACGACAGTGCGGCGTAGCAATGGAGATAGTGTTTCCATTAGCCCTGGTAAATTGCCAGAAAAGAGTGAAATTCAGGTTTTGACTTACAAGTTTTGAATAAAAGGGACTGAGAAAGAACAAGGGGAAGCAGGGGGAGAATAATGACTTCTACCTCCTACCTCCTGAATTCAGAATTCTGAATGTTGAATTCTGATTTTAGAATGTATACCACTGTGGGCCAAGCTTATCTGCATCGCTGATGGGATTCTCAACGGCTGTTGTTCCATCTATAGTCCAAATGTTGTCTGAACCTGCGGTCTGATCGCGCCAGTAGATATCGGTCTTACCGTCGCCGTTGAAGTCACCAAGAGATGGTGTCAAAGCTGCGTTATTGGTCGGTAAGAAAGCTTCAGTCGCAACTGTTGTACCATCCATCAACCAAGCGGTGTTCGCGCCTGTGGTTCCATTGTGCCAGAAGATATCGGTCTTACCATCACCGTTGAAATCACCAATTTTGGAAGTCCAGGATGAGTCAAGTGTTCCCAAAGCGCCTTCTGTGACTAAGATGCCTCTCATCGTCCAAACCTTGTTTTCACCGGTTTGAGCGTTTCTCCACAGAATGTCAGTGCTTAAATCGCCGTTGAAATCACCAAGGCTAGCAGTCCAGGCTGCATCTTGGGATTGCAGCGCAAATTCAGTCTTTTGGGCACCATCCATAAACCAAGCGCTGTTATCGCCAGTTGTCCCATTGCGCCAGAAAATATCGCTCTTGCCATTGCCATCGAAATCAACAATGGTAGGAGTTAGAGCTGTGTCTGTAGTGTCTAGAACAGTTGCAGTGAGAACTGTGGTGCCATCCATCTCCCAAATAGCGTTCTCACCGGTTGTAGCATTGTGCCAGAAGATATCGGTTTTGCGATCGCCATTGAAATCCCCAATCTGAGGACTCCAGGCTGCATCAACGCTAGATAGAGCAGCCGCAGAACCAACTCTAGTTCCATCCATCAGCACAATGCTGTTCTCACCTGTTGTCTTATTGCGTAATAAGAAGTCGGTTTTACCATCAGCATTGAAATCAGCAATTTTGTAATCATAGGCGGATAGGTCAAATTGACCCAAAGAACCCTGTTCGACAACTTTTGTGCCATCCATCAACCGAATAATAATCTCACCAGTTGTAGAATCGACCCAAACTTTATCTGTTTTGCCATCACCGTTGAAGTCAGGAACAATCGCCGCACTGGTTAAGTAAGGATTAGGATTAGGATTTGCTGACACCACAGCAGATTGTTGTGGTTGGTAGGAACTCTTACTCCCCAAAAACGAATCAGAATTTAGAGGAGTTACGCTATCAAGAGGAGATGATAATGCTTGTATTTTTTCGGAAGTTTGTGTCCATTGTGCATTCAAAGTTTTTGAAGTATTTTGAGTTCCAAACATGGTGTGTTTTTATGATTGGTTGTCATATTTTTTTAACTTTTTTTTGAAGCCGCTTTCTGTAACTAAATAACATTTTCCAGGTTTTCCATATTTCTTTATAACTATTTTTTGTTTATTAATATCATTATTTGAAGATAAATCTTTGTTTGTTTTAAGTGATAATTATAAAATCTTCAAGTCCTATACAAACAATTACAAAATTCTTTTTGTTCATTATGTATATGATGATTTACAGATAAAGCAATAAAGCTTTATCTGTTTTCTTTGACATTCAAAACTTTTATCAAAATTCTACTTATATCTTTAACGGTTCATGAGTCAGACAAAAAGTATTCACACTACACTATAGGACTAATATTTGATTGCCTAAAATAACTCAGTACAGCTCAAAAATCCTTCTTGACTATTGCCTGCCCACTATGGCTAGAACAAAAATCAAAGCGGCTTCCTATAGTAGCCTTTCAAACTTCAATTCATTGGTAAGTAAGTTCGCAGGAAGGAATTTAGTCCTTATTTTTTAAGTACTCAAATGTTTAATACAAACTTTCAAAATTAGCTTTATAAAGTAATATCCGTATTTATTACAAAGTTACAAATATGCTAAAATAGAAATAATCGCTACATCAATTCTAATAATTTGTGTAATAAGTCCTTGTTTTATGATGAATTTCTCAATTGTTTGCGGAATAACTACTATTTTTTATTTTGTGGAATAGCTCTAGATGTCTGCTTACTTTCTTCAACTGTACGAACAGGTAATTGCACGCCAGTTTCGAAAAAATTAGTATATGTAAATACTACGAATTCATCTTTATTGACCACGTAAGCGATCGCTTTTATTGCTAGGGGTTGAGCAGACATATTCTTGACAGCGTGTTGTGGAATTTATTAACTACCAAAATTGATATGGAATAAGGCGTTAAAAATAATTTATTTTTTATAAAAATACTAAATCATTCGATAACAACAATATTTGCGAGTTATTTCAAAATTAGGAAATCTGAGTATTTCAAGATAATTGATTATTCTCCAACGATTTATGGCTTGAGTGGAAACAAATATTGGTTAGAATAACTTAGATTAGCAACTATTAAGAGGCCTGAACTGTGCATCTATCAGTTGCTAAAAGTGTAAAATAATACAATATTTTCATAAAAACATCAGCTATGCAAGCAGAATATCGGCAGCGTCGTGAGCAGTTAATGGCAAAAATTGGTGATGGCACAGCCATTTTTCGCAGTGCGCCAATGGCAGTGATGCACAACGATGTCGAGTATGTTTATCGCCAAGACAGTGATTTCTTCTACCTAACTGGTTTTAACGAACCACAGGCAGTAGCAGTGTTAGCGCCACATCATTCAGAACATCGGTTTGTGCTGTTTGTCCAACCGAAGGATCGCGAAAAGGAAGTATGGACTGGTTATCTTTGTGGGGTAGATGCAGCCAAGGAAATTTATGGTGCTGATGAAGCATACCCCATTAGCGAGTTAGATGAAAAGTTGCCGCAGTATTTGGAAAAAGCCAGCCGCCTTTACTATCACTTAGGACGCGATCGCACTTTTAATGACCAAATCCTGAGACATTACCAAAGTTTACTGCGGACTTATCCTAAACGCGGTACTGGCCCGATCGCCATTGAAGATACTGGCCCTGTTCTCAACAGCATGAGACTAATTAAAAGTGAAGCTGAGTTGGGGTTAATGCGTCAAGCGGTTGCGATCGCCACTGAAGCACACAATTACGCCCAAGAAATCACCGCACCTGGACGTTATGAGTACGAAATTCAGGCGGAGATGGAACGCATCTTTCGAGTCCGGGGTGGAATGGGGCCAGCTTATCCTTCGATTGTGGCTTCCGGTGTGAATGCTTGCGTACTCCACTACATTGAAAATAATCGTCAAATGCAGGATGGAGAATTACTGCTAATTGATGCCGGTTGTGCTTACGGTTATTACAACTCGGATATTACCCGGACATTTCCTGTGGGGGGTAAATTTACGCCTGAACAAAAAACGCTGTATGAGATTGTTTTGGAGGCGCAAAAACAAGCGATCGCTCAAGTGAAACCAGGTAATCCCTTCAAATTAGTTCACGATACAGCAGTGCGCGTTATCACAGAAGGTTTAGTTGAACTTGGCATTCTCAAAGGTGAAATTGATAAGTTAATTGAAGAAGAGAAATATAAGCCATATTATATGCACCGCACCAGTCATTGGTTAGGTTTGGATGTTCATGATGTGGGAGTTTACCAGCACGGTGAAGACAAACCGCAGATTTTGCAACCAGGTCAAATTTTGACAGTGGAACCGGGACTATATATTGTGCCTGACACCAAACTAGCAGAAGACCAACCAGAGACTGCTCCTCGATGGATTGGCATTGGTATTCGGATTGAGGATGATGTGTTAGTTACACCTGATGGACATGAGGTGTTAACTGCGGGAGTTCCCAAGGCAGTGGATGAACTGGAACGATAAAAAAGGGAGAAGGGGAGCTAATTTTCAAGTCTCTCTCCCAATCTGGGAAACGTTAGAAAACCCGGCTTCAATAAAGTAAGCCGGGGTAATTTATGCACTTGTATAAAAATGAGGGTTAATCTGTGCGATCGTCACTTTTGGCACTAGGAGCGATCGCAGAAAGTTCCTAAATCAAGAACAGCCTTCAACAAATTCAACTTCTGGTAGTTTACCTGACCGAAACCCAGTAACACGCTTACCGTCAGTCTCGAAAATAACGCGATAGTTCTGATCAGCACGGTCTTTCGGGACAAATGTCAAGTAGTGTCCGCCTTGGACATATTTATGAGGTGTGACTTTAATTTGTCCTGGGTAAAGAGACTTGATTTGCGCTTCGGTGTCGCCAATTTTTGCACCTTTGAGGGTAGTAATCTGGGTATTCTGCCGCACATCTACTCTAGAAATACGACCTTTTGTAACCATGAATGAAAGATTGTTGGGTTCATTTTGTGGCTTAACATAGTAGCAATTGTTATTGGGTGGATCGCCCACTAACTTAGTACTAGCAGCCTTTGCCGCTTGAGAAACAGTCATCCCAACTCGTACTGCACCGATTCCATTGATAAACAGTTTTGCCTGATTTGTCAGTTTCGCCTGTGCTACAACTGTGCCGACAGTTAGAGAAGAAACTACCAATGTTAAGGAAGCAAGAGTCAATAATTTAACTTTATTATTCATAAATTGTGGGAATAAAAGTAGGTAGATTTTTGTATACAGTACCTATGCTACCAATTTCAGATTTTCAATTTTTTGACTGGCGAAATTCTGATATTACTTCAATCAAACCAACGATATTACAGTTAAACTCAGGTAAATCTTCCGCAGGTATCCAATATTCCTGATGTATAGAACCGCCTACAGTTTTTACGGAGTAGCGACTTAAAAACTCTGCACGCACCTGAAAACGTGTTACATAGCCGATGTATCCTGTGTCAGTACTTGTGGCATTCCAGTTACGAGCAATTTGTGCGGCGTATTCTTCGTTAAGTACCGGGTAGAAAATAGGCTGTTCAGGTAGTCGAGGAGGAAATTCGCGATCGCCACTTTCTTTAATCAAAGCCAGTTCTTTTGGCCCAGTAGGACGGAAGAGTGTGATTGTTTCTTGCTCATGGTTAGGCAAAGGTTCTCGTGCTTGCAGCCATGCCGTGGGAATACCTTCTACACCTGTAGATACCGCCACAATACCACCCGCGATCGCACAAGTAGTATCTCTATCTCCCAAGCCACTTACAGTTAACCACAGTGCTTCTTCGTAGTTGTCAAGATGTTGGGCAGCACACCACAGAGCAAAGGGGACTGTATCTTGTGCTGAGACATGAGTTCCATTTCCTAAGATTGCCGTTGCTGATTGCACTGATGTGTTTTCCGGCAAATTCACAGCCTGATGAATTTTTGCACTTACCTCACTTTCTGGAACATAAGGTAAGACAAGGTTGAGAAAATCTTCTTTGCTGGGTAAAGAATCTTTGAGTCTCCACGCCCAAGCAGCAGCAATTGCTACAGCAACAGCAATAGCACCTGCGATCGCTTCTCGATGAGTATGAGTGATTTCAGCGCTGGCTTGTGCTTGCTTGACAACTAAATCCAAATCTTCGGCAAAGAACGCCCCTATTGGTGCAACGCGCATCGCTGCTCCATTTCCATAAGAACCTTGTCCGTTAAACAGACTACTTGCCAATTCCTGCCAAGATTCGCCATTGCGTATTTGCATTAATAGCCTGTGCATTGCTGGACCATAACCCCGTTCGCTGTCGTATTGTTTGGCAAAGCTTTCTGCCAGATAATCTTGGTTAATTTCCCCGTATTTTTGGAGAATAGATACAATCGAGAGCGCCATCTGGGTATCGTCAGTGTAGTACCAAGGTGATGCAGGGATAGCACGGGCGACAATCAAACTTTCTGCCACATCTGGATGGAGAAAAAATCGCTCTCCAAAAGCATCACCCACCGATAGACCTTCAAGGGAATTTTGAGCGCAAACGAGTCGAGGATCTTTTGTTGTTGGCACAATTCCTTCCTAGACTAAAAATTGATGTAGTATTCTGTATTATAAAATTTACAAAAAATAATGGGGATAGCTAACACCATCCCCATTTAAATTGACCAGTAGCTCAAGATTTTTCTTTAAGAGCTTACAGTTGCGGTACGTACTGCTGTTTTTCAGGTACTTCAGCGTACTCAGCCACAATCTGGCGGAATTCTTCGCCGTCAATGGTTTCTTTTTCGATGAGCAAGTCGACTAAGCGATCGGTGACAGTGCGATGGTCGCGGACAATTTTCTTCGCGTTTTCGTAGCATTCTTCCACGATCGCTCGCACTTGTCCATCAATGCGAGAGGCGATAGATTCGGAATACTCAGATCGAGTTGTCCAGTCACGACCCAAGAATACTTCACCCTGCTGGCTTTCCAACGATAGTGGCCCTAAATCGGACATCCCGAACCGAGTCACCATTTGCCGTGCCATTCCCGATAACTGCTGCAAGTCTCCACCAGCACCAGTGGTAACTTCGGCAGCCCCAAAAATTACTTCCTCAGCAGCGCGACCGCCCAAAGCACCAGTAATTCTGGCTTTCAACTGAGAACGAGAAATTAATCCTTGTTCTTCGTTGGGAGTAAACCAAGTCAAACCCTGTGCTTGTCCTCTTGGAATCAAGGTAACTTTCTGCACTGGGTCATGGTCTTTTAACAAAGTTCCCACTAAGGCGTGTCCAATTTCATGGTATGCAATTAAGCGCTTGCTCTTGCTGTCCACCAAAGGAGTACCTTCCATCCCAGCGACGACCCGATCCACCGCATCATCAATTTCGCGGAGGGTGATAGCTTCTTTGCGTCTTCTAGCGGTCAAAATTGCCGCTTCGTTGAGTAAGTTAGCTAAATCAGCACCAGTGAATCCAGGAGTGCGGCGAGCGATCGCATCTAAAGATACGCTAGAGTCTAGTTTCTTGTTGCGTGAATGGACTTCCAAGATTTCCAAACGCCCTTTAATATCGGGTGCATCAACTGTTACTTGTCGGTCAAAGCGACCGGGACGTAACAAAGCTGAGTCTAGTACGTCGGGACGGTTAGTAGCAGCAATAATAATGATGCCTGTGTTACCTTCAAACCCGTCCATTTCAGTGAGCAACTGGTTGAGGGTTTGCTCTCTCTCGTCGTTACCGCCGCCGATACCAGCGCCCCGTTGCCGTCCTACTGCGTCGATTTCATCGATGAAGATAATACAAGGGGCGTTGTCTTTGGCTTTCTTGAACAAATCGCGGACACGGGATGCACCCACACCAACGAACATTTCTACAAATTCCGAACCGGAAATACTGAAGAAAGGTACGCCTGCTTCGCCTGCGATCGCTTTTGCTAATAAAGTTTTACCAGTTCCAGGAGGCCCAACTAACAGCACTCCCTTGGGAATCCGTGCGCCTACAGCAGTAAATCTTTCTGGCTGTTTCAGGAAAGTGACGACTTCTTGTAGTTCTTCCTTAGCTTCTTCAATACCCGCTACGTCATCAAATTTAACCCCGGTTTTCGCCTCCATTTGGAAACGCGCCTTAGATTTGCCGAAGTTCATCGCTTGACCTGGCCCGCCGGGAAGGTTGCTAGAACGCCGGAACAAAAAGAACAACCCAGTAATCAATAAAACTGGAAATACGAGATTGCCCAACAATCCCCAGATTGCGCCATCATTCCGCATGGGGTGAGCATCAAAACTAATATCTTTTTCTTTGAGCTTGCTGATTAACTCAGGAGCGTTAACAGGCAAATCCACCCGCCACCTTTGGATGCGATTTTCGATGTCTGGATCGCGGGCTTCGATAATAGCTGTCCTACCGCCTTCGTAGAGGTCAACACTGCTGACGCGATCGCCGTCCAAGTATTCTAGAAAGCGGCCATAAGTCATGCGGGTATTGGCTGCATTTTTACTCATGTCAGTAGGAGCGCCTGCAAAGGCCCCTTGCCAGAAGAAAAAGCCAATTACCAAAGCCGGCAATGTCCAGAGTACTACGACTTTCCAAGAGAATTTCATCTTAATTTGCCTCTAGATGCCTATACAATTCATCAGCTCTAGTAACCAAGTGTTCATCACTCTGTCACTTTAAGCTGTTAAACGGATGTTTATAAATCCATTTTGTTTAATTTGATCTCTTATATGCACTGTCATAAGGCAATTAGAGCATTATGGCGATGCTAACAAGAATCTTAATCAAAGTTAACTTAATTTTAATACAAAATCGCACGAGAAAAGGGAGCGCAACGAGATGCAAAGCCACGGAGTATTTCTCCACAACGCTCCTCATGTCGTTTCAACCTCTCACAATCATCTATTTAGGGAGACTAGGGAAGAGGCAGGGGAGCAGGGAGCAGGGGGCAAGGGGGAGAATAAAAATTACCTTTTATCCCCTCTGCATTCTTCCCCCTGCCCCTCTGCCTCTTCTGCCCAATACCCTACTTAACTTCTGTAATTTTGAGAGTGTAAGGAAGATATTTACCTTGTTTGTAGGAACCAATCCAAACTTGGTAATTTCCAGCCAGCCATTCACCAACAATGCCGGCATTTTTGCCATCAAAATCGTCATTACACCAAGTACCACCTGGCCCCTTGATAATTATGGTGGTGTCTTCAGGACTTTGGACTTGCAACTTTAAGTAGTCGAATTTACTTGTTAACGCTAATGTGTGGTCTGGTGTTTCATCAACAAATCCGGTACAAGGACCAGTGGCTGTTTCACTTCTGGCACCTACTTTAGTCCCAGATATTGAACCACCACTCATCCCGCGAACTGTCAGGGGGTCTGGCGAAAACTGGGGACTAATAGTTAAATCTCCAAATATCGTTGGCGCTTCCTGAGCATCAGTCACAGCGTTAACTGTCGATGTGATGAAGAGCGTAACTATCATCAACGATAATCTCATCCCTCTATTGAGCGCTTTTGTCGGCATTGTAATTACGTTCGCTTCTAAGTGGTTTTGAAGACATGAATTTTACACACCAAGTTCCCAATGTGGGGAGAATTGACTACCTATTTTAGATTTGAAATTGGGGATAATTCATTAGTAATTAGTCAATGATTTGTTGTTCTTATAGTTGCTCTACCTTATGGATAGGGGCACACGTTTGTGCGCCCCTAAAATCTAAAGTATTTCTAAAATCTGGAAGTAATTGCTAATTAGCTTCTGTTATTGCCCGACTCAAACGCGACTTGTCTAAACCAATCTGATTTAGTAATAACCAAGATTGAATGAGGTCGGGGCCATGAACATCTCCGGTTAAGGCTGCTCTGAGCGATCGCATTACCAAGCCTTTTTTAACTTTTTGCTCTTTCACCACTTGTTTGATTATGTCCTGAGCGGCAGCTTCCGAGAGTTGCGGCTGATTTTCTAAAGCTGTGACAATTGCCTCAAGGACAGCAGTAGAACCTTCTTGCTTAAGTTGTGTACTGCCTTCTTCGCTAAATTCAACTGTGTCGCTAAAAAATAGTTGACCTTGAGGTACTGCATCTACTAAACGAGTCAAACTCTGGCTAATTAAAGTTACAAGCTGTTCTAACCAAGCGCGATCTCTTCCACCATCAAATTTATAGCCAGCCGCTTCCCAAAAGGGTATGAGTAAATCTGTGAGTTTATCTACTGGTGTATGGTGGATATACTGACTGTTCAACCAATCCAGCTTGTCCCAGTCAAACTTTGCACCTGCTTTATTTACACGCTCAAAGCCAAACTCTTTAGCTGCTGTTTCTAAGGTAAATATTTCTTGCGTCGAGTCTGGTGGCGACCAACCCAGCAATGTCATATAATTTACCAAGCCTTCAGAGGTAAAGCCCATTTTCTGAAAGTCAGAAATGGAAGTAACACCATCCCGCTTAGAAAGCTTGCGCCCTTCCATGTTCAAAATTAACGGCGTGTGGGAGAACTCTGGAATTTTTGCACCCATTGCTTCATACAGCAGAATTTGCTTGGCGGTATTGGCGATGTGGTCTTCTCCGCGAATGACATGGGTGATTTGCATATCAATGTCATCCACTACAACGACAAAATTGTATAGTGGTTGACCGCTACCCTCTTCTGAGGCACGGGCGATGACCATATCACCACCTAAATCGCTACCTCGCCAAGACATTTTTCCCCTTACTAGGTCATTCCAGACAATTTCCCGCCCATCTTCGATTTTGAAGCGAATCACATAAGAACGACCTTCTGCTTCAAAAGCAGCACGTTGTTCTGGTGTGAGGTTGCGGTGACGGTTGTCATAGCGGGGAGCTTCGCCTCTAGCTTTTTGGGCTTCTCTTAGCGCTTCTAGTTCTTCGCTGGTGGTGTAACAGCGATAGGCTAATCCTTGATCTAGCAGTTTTTGTACTGCTTCTTTATAAAGATCCAGGCGTTGAGATTGAAAAAATGGCCCTTCATCCCAGTTAAGACCTAGCCAGCGCAATCCTTCAAGAATATTGTCGGTGTATTCGGGACGCGATCGCTCTAGGTCTGTATCTTCTATTCGCAGGATAAATTTCCCGCCGTGGTGACGGGCAAATAACCAGTTAAATACAGCTGTTCTAGCTGTACCAATGTGTAAATTTCCGGTTGGACTCGGCGCAATACGGACTCTGACAGTCACAGTTAATTCTCTCTTTCGCAAAGCATGATAAATGTAGCTTATATTCAAACCCCCAATTCTGGGTCAATCCTTTTGGGGAATTCCAAATCAAAAATCACCGAAGCTCGGTGATTCACTACTTATAAATTTAGAACGGGACTGACGGGGCTCGAACCCGCAACTTCCGCCGTGACAGGGCGGTGCTCTAACCAATTGAACTACAGTCCCTTGTTTGGTCAACTTTGCTATTATCACTATTTTTTTTCTGCTTGTCAAGCATTTTGGAGTGAGAAATTAGAAATTATTTTTGCCCCGTCTCTCCAAGGTGCGAATTTACCGTTAAATAGACCTTGATAATACAACCTGGGGCTTAGATTCTAAATGCTGCAATATCCGGGATTGCATTTGTTTATATTGCTGTTTTAATAGCTGTTTGCTGACTTGGGGCACAGAAGCTGGTGGTAGGCTATGAGTCTGTTGCACCCAGGTTTTCAACATTTGTCGCTGAGTTGGCTCGATGCGACTACTGAGGACATTGGCGCAGGAATGTGGTGCTTCCAGAGTAAAGAAAATCAAAGGATAGTGTTCATTTTCAGCCAGTAGGCTTACCATCTTCAGATTTTGGGAATTTTGCATATCTAAGTAGCACGGTAGCCACTTAGGAGCCAATTGCCGGTTGTAGAGTACAGTTACCCACAACAGCATTGGGTGAGGGGATGTCATGAAGATAAACTGGTTGTAAAGGGTAGAAAGAGCATAGTTTTTGATTTCTTGTTTAGGCAACATCAGCCATAGTGCGGTCATAGATTCTTGTGCAGTATCTATAAGCTGGGGAAAAACAATTTCTTGAGTTGGTTTGTTTTGAGGCCACAAAAGTTGTCGGCAGCTTTGTTCTACTGCAATTGGTAATCCAGAATCTAGGGGACGGCTAAGGATGGGATTAGAGGATAAAGTTGTTGGGAAACTGGTAGAATTAGATTGTTCTAAACTGTTTAATACTTGCAAAATTTGAGCGATATTTTGGGGGCGATCGCTTGCTTTTTTTGCAAGGCAAGACATGATTAAATTATTTAGCTTCTGAGGTATTTTCAGAGTTGGTTTAACATCTGCGATCGTTTTTGGTTGTTCAAAGTGATGTGCTTTATACCAAGCACCAAAGTAATCAGTTTCTGGTTCCCAAGGTTTTTTGCCTGTGAGCATTTCAAACATCATCACACCCAGGCTATAAATATCAGAGCGACTGTCTAATTTTTCTCCATCTAACTGTTCTGGAGAACAGTAGGGTAAAGTGCCATTAAATCCCCTGCTTGTACTAGCTGTTGAGGCATAATTTAAAAATCTAGCAATCCCAAAATCAAGGATTTTAACTAACTGACCTAATATCGGATCGGGAATAACTAATATATTGGCAGGCTTAATATCTCTATGAACCAACGGACAAATTTTGCCGTCAATATTAATACCTTGATGGGCACACTGTAAGCCCAAACAAATTTGGCGCGAAAGAGTCAAAAACATCGACAATGGTAGCGGAATTAAGTCCTTTAAACTCTTACCGCATAGATATTCCATCACGTAGTATGGTTTTCCTTTCTCATTCACACCATAATCATACGCCCGCACTATGTGTAAGCTCTTTTGACTCAAAGCTGCGCTCATTAAAGCTTCACGAGCAAAGTCTTGTTGCATCTTGCTATCGACAACAGTCTGAGTTAAAAACTTGATAGCAACTGGTATACCTCCTAACAAAATATCATTTGCTAAGAAAACTTCACCCATGCCACCGCTACCAATTAATTGCTTCAGTTGGTAACGATTGGCAAGTAAGCCCGTACTACTTGGAGATGTAAATGGGCTTTGATTCACTTTATTCACCTCTGCTGCTGAGTCTATTTAAAGTTAGTAATACACACATAAGAATATAATTAGGTAATGGTGATAAGTATTTTAATGACGCGCTTTTAAGAACGCGATAAAAGTTTAAAAAAAATCTCCAAGAATTTATCCATCCAATTTTTTAACCCTTCTTTCTCAGCTTTATGATCTGCGGCTAACTTTTGTAAAATGTCTAATTTTAATTTTTCGTACTCTGTTTTTAGAAGATTTTTAGCTTGATTAGACAAAATTAATTCATTTGACCGTTGACTCATATCTAACCAGTCTACAAGTTGCTGACGCTGATTAGCTGTGAGACTTAAGGTTGTTACATGAGAGCAACGATTTGGCTCTTCTAGGGTAAAAAATAGTAGATGATAGTAGCCTACCTCTGCTAAACTACGTGCTAAATTCTGCCCTTTATTATCTTTCAAATCTAGAAAATAAGGTAGCCACTTAGTCATAGAAGGCTGGGCATCGTATAGGACTGTTACCCACAACAACATCGGATATACATTAATTTTACTAATAAATTCAGTGCTGTGTACTTTATTCAAAAATTTTGCAATCTCTTGTTTGGGCAACATTGCCCAAAAAGTTGGTATAGGTCTTTGAGTAGTTTGTAATAAATGGGGAAAGCCAATTGCGCCAATTGGTTTGTTCTTAGGCCAATTTTTCTGTAAACATTCTTGTTCTGACAAGAATGTTGCAGGTACTAATTGAACTGGAAGTGAGGCTTTAAGAATGTCACTAGTATTGTTAGCAATAACATCATTAATCTGACTATTAACCTTTTCTAAACCTTCTAATATTTGGTTGATATTTTGCGGGCGATCGCTTACTTCTTTCGCTAAACAACTCATCAATAGTTTTTCTAATATCTGCGGTACTTTGACTTGCGGATTCACTTCTTCAACTGTAGGTGGCATTTGAAAGCGATGCGCTTGATACCAAGTACCAAAGGAGTTACTTTTTGTCTGAAATGGATGTTTTCCTGTTAGCATCTCAAACATTAATACTCCCAAACTGTAAATATCAGAGCGCACATCTAGCAATTTGCGCCCTTCCATGTGTTCTGGAGAACAGTAAGGTAAACTACCAATAAAAGAATCTGTCAGGGTCATCCCACTTCGTTCTGTTAAAAATTTGGCGATGCCAAAATCGAGTATTTTAACAATTTCTCCTTCTTTACTATCTTCACTAAGAAATATATTTTCGGGTTTTATATCTCTATGAACAATGGGATAAATCTCTCCTTTGAGGCTAATACCTTGATGGGCGCATTGTAAGCCTAAACAAATTTGATTACAAATCTCCAAAAATTTCGATATTGTTAAGGGCTGAATTTTGAGGATTTGTTTGAGATTTTTTCCTTGGAGGTATTCCATTACATAATAGGGGGTTTTATCGTCAGTAACGCCATAACTTAAGATGCGAACAATATGTTTACTTTTACGACCCAATTGAGCGCCAATAAAAATCTCTCTGGCAAAGCGTTGGGACATTTGCTGATTCGCCAAACTGAGTGATAAAATTTTGATTGCGATCGGCATACCACCTTTAGCAGTATCTTCTGCTAAATAAACTCTCCCCATCCCCCCTTTGCCGATCAAATCTCTGATTAAATAGCGATTATTTAAAAATTGTCCGATATAATCGTCTAATTCTGCTTTTTGCCCTACCATATTCTCAATTTTTTTTTGTGGCATAAAAATCATTTATGAAAAATATTTTTGGCAAATTAGTTTAATCAGTCTAGTTAAGTACTAAATTTAAATCTAAAAATATCGGAATTTGTCGGAAATTAATAATATACGGCCACTACGGTTAATCTGCCTGCAAAATTTCTTAAACATTATGTAACATATTTATTAAGGAATACGGTTGAGAAATTACACGTAAACTAAGAATAGGCTAGATAAAGTTACCTAGTAGATTCCGTGAATACACAGGAATAAGCAGAAATAACTAAATAGCAGTAAAGGGGGGATGGTTGTGTCCAGTTAACGATTTAAATTCGGCAGTAAACGGCGTAATAATCTGATCAGTGGTGTTTCAATTTTCATTTTAAAGGCTAGTATCTGGGTACGTTGTAGTGAGTTAAAATTGTTATCACTCACAAGAATTAATGATTGTTGACCATCGGGTAGTTTGGGGCCAAGAGTTAAGCCTTCGATGTTGTCTAGCAGTACATCTAGAGTTCTCAAATCTAACAGTAGTTTTTTCTGAACTGGTTTAATATTTTTGGAGTCAATTGCTAAAAGACTATCGATGTGATGAATATCATCAGCTTGTTCTAAAGAAACCTGAAACAGGGAAATAGCAAATCCTAAACCAGTAAAAGACCTTTCTAAACTTAGGAAGTGCCCTTGATTATCGAGAGCAAGTAAATCAGGTAGTCCACTAGCAAATTTGCCAGTCAGATTCAAAAAGGGTGAAACTGGTTCTGTCTGGTAAAGAAACTCCTTTTCTGGCTGGCCGTTGAGTAAGTTGTATTGCAAAATTCGGCAAGGACTACCGATGTTAGGTTTCGCGGCAACACCATCTTGAATGAGAGCATTTTCGCTGGCTGTAAATAGATTCTTTTTATCAGGTGTGATGGTGAGGCTTTCAAAAGCCAAATTGTTGCGGATACCTTGTTTACCAGCTTTATCTGGCAAAAATTTGTTTGGGATGGGAAGTGTTGTAATTTCTTTACCAGAAGATAGTGAGAATTCTTTAATAAAAGGATTAATTAGTTTTGCAGCGTCGCCTTCAGAAGAAATAAATATAGTTGATTTATTAGTTAATGCAATACCTTCTGTATCAGTTTCACTGGGGCGAAATGTTTGATCGTTTTCATTTAATAATGTGGTAACATTTACAGGAATAACTCCACTCTTTTTTAGAGAACCCTTGCTTAAATCTATTTTTAGGGTGTAGAAGCGGGCAGCAGCCTTTTGTCCACGGTCATCAGAAATAGCATAATAAAGATTGTTCTTTGCATCATAAGTAATTCCAGATAAACCTCCAACCTCAGTTTTCTTAAAGATTAAACCTTTCGGTAAAGTAGCTTCACCGATAAACTCTATGCTACTAACTTCAACAGCACTTAATGGTAATTTTGTTAATAAAAAACTGATAATTAGAATCGGGATAAATAAGTAAATAATTCGTGGAATTACGAAGGTTTTTTTGATTATCTGCATAGAGTTTTTTGTTAAAGTGTAAAATGAACAAATAAGATATCACCCTGAAGAATATAGCGCTACATATCTGTGCGCTGCTAAAAATAATCTGTATTCCAACAAATTGAAACCCTTTATAAAATACGAAATCACTTAAGCTAGTCGCAAACCATATTCTTCCTGGAAAAAGTTTACAAGCCAGTCTTTTACTCTGTGGGTAGCGCGGCAGTCATCTTCGTTGTAGCTTTGGATAATTTCTAGTAAGGTGCGATCGCCAGTTTCTAGCCACTGATCGTACCAGTAAATACATTTGGCACCACTAGCTTCTTTTTCCCGCCACTCAAATCCTAACCAACGTGCGATCGCTTTGAGGGCATAACTTTCTACAGGTAATGCTACACTTTGGGTTAATTGTTCATACACATCCACAAATCGATTCAGTACAGGGCGCACTGAGGCGTAGGGAGTGTTGTAAAGCTTTGCTAGGCGTTTGACTGTATCAAACTCGTAGACACAAAAATGATAAATTGGCGCTTCGGGATATTGCCAAACTAAATCCAAAAATTGCTGCCAAACTAATTCTTCGTCTTCTGGTTTATCTGCTAAAAACGAATAAAACTGTTCTGTATTGGCAAGTCTATCAACAACCAAAACCCCCAAAAGATAATTTAAATCTAAGTCTGGCTGTGCCTCAATATCAAAGTAAAGCTCTATGGGTGCTGTGAATGTAATATCTTCTATTGGTAGCGGGTAGGGTAAAACTAGGGGTCGTTTTTCCAATGCAGATTGAGCTTGCACTACTAGCTTGGGTGCTACTTTCGGGTCGAAACCAACTAGATTTTCTAAGGTGCTGGGACTGGTATTAGCAAGAGATTCTAGTGTGGTGATGGCTAACTCTTGGAGTTGAGTGTAGCGAAGAGGTGTTACACCTGGTAATAGTGAGAGATGTTTTTCAGATTGAGCGATCGCATAACATTGACTATACCAATGGCAAAAATTGCACTTTTGCCGAGAAATAAACACCTCTGGCGGATTCGGTAACTCTAAAACTTCAATAAACTCCTCCAGAATTTGCTGCATCCGTGGAATCCATTTAAATAAATCCACCGTATAGTTGCTGTTTTTCGTTCGCAGTATCAGCAAAGCTGTTTCTGGTACAACTCCCTGTACTGTTGCCAAGACTTGAGTATGAAATGCAGCGACAACTTGATATTCTTGCTTAGGGCGCTTACCTAGTTCAATACTAGCCGGGACATACATCCAATCTCCAAAACGAGACTGTCCTGGCTGTTTCACAAGTAAATTTGGGCGACTCAGCAGGGTATATTCGTCAGAATAATTTGCTAGCAGTACTCCTTTATAAATACACTCAACGCCACGCTCCATCAATTCTAAAGTTGCCTGCTCTGCTATTTCCCAGTTTCCATAAGAATAATCTGGTTGGTGGTAAGTCATCTGTGCCAAAGCATTTAGCTGATGAGCGATTTTGTCCTGTTGCAATTTCCGCAGCAACTCATTGGGTGCATCGCGCTGACTTTTGTCACCGTGGATATCTAGAAAAGTTCGGCGTTTACAACGTTGGTATTGCAGTAGGAGTTCAGCATTAATTAGCATTCTTTTAAGTTAACAAGAATTAGTATTATGTGGGAGTAACTTAGACAACTAAAGTTTGCAAGTGGCGATACCTTCTCTGCGTTTGTGCAGTGTGTCGTAGACAGACGCTATGCGTAGCTTGCTTCCCCTATGGGGTACGGTGGGCTACGCTGGGCTACGCCAACGCCTCTAAAGCTGATTTGCTGTTTATTCTATACAGTCAACAGCTAAGTGTTTGTGTTTCTCTTGGGTGACAGATAAGGGAGAATGACAAAATCACCTTTTATCCATCATTACAAGGGTACATGACAGAACAACATGAGCCATGCCTCATCTGTGAGCGTGTCACACTCTGGAGAAGCGGTAAAAATCCTTACTTCATCTACGAATTTGAGCATTCAATCTTTGTGATTGGCGATCATCAATTTCATGGCGGATACTCTCTGATTCTTCTAAAAAAACATATTAGAGAGTTGCATGAACTTGCTCCACCTATCCAGTCTGCCTTATTTCAAGAGGTGATGCTCGCAGGACAAGCGATCGTTAATGCTTTTAGTCCGTGGAAAATGAATTATGCCTGTTATGGCAATAGTGAACCACATATTCATTGGCATCTCTTCCCACGCTATGAGTCTGATCCCGATCGCCAAAGTACCCCGTGGCTTCATGCATCAGAATTCAAACACCATCTAATTACGCCTCAAACAGCGCATAATTTAGGAAAAAAAGTCAAAGAGCATTTATCGTTACTGATTACAAGATAAGATTTGGCTGCGATCGCTTAAATTAATCTCATCCCTATTTTTACCATTGCTACTAAGTATCAATAACCTGTAAACAACAGATATCCCTTAATTATGACTAGTCTTTCTGTCGCCCAAACCAAGCTGCAAAGCCATCGAGAGCAATTTCCCGCTTTAGCCAATAAGACTTATTTCAATTATGGGGGACAAGGGCCAATGCCCCAAAGGGCAATGGATGCTATGACCGAAACTCAGGCTTATGTTCAGCAAATAGGCCCCTTTGGTAATGAGGCGTATCGCTGGATAGCGCCGCAGACTCAAGCCGCTAGAGTTGCGATCGCTTCAGAGTTAAATGCACCAAGCGAAGCAATTACCCTTACCCAGAATGTCACAGTTGGCTGTAATATCGCTATGTGGGGCATAGACTGGCATTCTGGCGACCATATACTGCTCTCAGACTGCGAACATCCAGGCGTGATTGCCACTACACAAGAAATCGCACGGAGATTCGCGGTAGAAGTTACCACCTGTCCTCTGAAAGCGACTTTAAATGAGGGCGATCCTGTAAAAGTTATTGCCCAGCACTTACGTCCTAATACTCGTCTTGTAATATTAAGTCATGTTTTCTGGAATACTGGTCAAGTTTTACCCCTTGATAAAATTGCCGAAGTATGCAGAAATAATAATTCTTTCCTGTTGATAGATGCTGCCCAATCTGTTGGTTTATTGCCTTTAAACTTAACAGAATTGGGTGTAGATTTTTATGCTTTCACTGGTCACAAATGGCTTTGTGGCCCTGCGGGTGCTGGTGGTTTGTATGTCCGACCAGAAGCACGAGAAAGCCTGAAACCTACGTTTATTGGCTTGAATGGCATTGTTGTAGATAGTCAATCTCAGCCTGTGGACTGGCTTCCCGATGGGCGACGGTATGAAGTGTCTACATTAGCTTATCCGTTGTATGTTGGGTTAAAGGAAGCGATCGCAATTCATCAGCAATGGGGAACTTCACAGGAACGTTACGAGCAAATTTGCCAAAACAGTGGCTATCTTTGGCAGCGCTTAGTAGCGTTACCCGAAGTTAAATGTTTGCGAACTTCCCCACCTGAAAGCGGTATAGTCTCATTCCAACTTGTAAATAATCAGCCCCAAGCTAATCTCAAGTTAGTACAATTTCTAGACTCACAAAATATATTAACTAGAACAATTGCCGATCCTAGCTGTATACGTGCCACCATCCATTACCTGACTTTAGAATCAGAAATCGACCAATTAGTTGAGGCCATTCAAAGTTTTTGCAAAATTAGTTAAAAATTAGGAGTTATAAGTTATTAGTCTAGTAATTACGATTTTAAGTTCTAATTCCCAATACCAATTCTTTGTGAGGCTACACCAAATTTTCTTTCTTCCTTTGTGTCCTTTGCGTCCTTTGCGGTTCGTTGCTCATATAATTTGACGCATCTTCACACATAATTCGTATAATTCTTCACTAATACCTTTTAAATGGAACGCCCAATCTTATACTTAGCCATCACTAACCACGGCTTTGGTCATGCTACCCGTATGGCTTCCGTCGCTGCGACAATTCAAAAATTATGTCCAGAAATTTTGCTAATTATTGTTACCACTGCCCCGCGCTGGTTGCTAGAGTGCTATATAGAAGGCGATTTCATCTATCGTCCCCGTGCATTTGATTTGGGTGTGGTGCAAACCGATAGTTTGACAATGGATAAAGTAGCGACTTTAGAAAAGTTACTGGATATTAAAAAACATCAAAATTCGCTGATTGCCTCAGAAGTGAATTTTATCCGCCAAAATCGCGTTCATCTCATTTTGGCAGATATTCCCTTCCTGACTCCTGGGTTTGCCAAAGGTGCAAATATCCCTTGCTGGATGATGAGTAACTTTGGCTGGGACTTTATCTACCGAGATTGGGGAGGGGAATTTACAGCAGTTGCAGATTGGATTAGTGATTGGTACTCAAAGTGCGATCGCCTATTCCGTCTCCCTTTCCACGAACCGATGCAAGCTTTCAACAATATCACAGATGTCGGTCTAACAGGTGGTTCCCCCCATTACTCTGCTGATGATTTACGTTCTCTTTGGGGAATAACTGCACCTATCGAAAAAACTATTTTGTTGACCTTTGGCGGCTTGGGTTTGCAGCAAATTCCCTACGATAACCTGCGGCGATTTCCAGATTGGCAATTTATCGTCTTTGATCAATCTGCGCCTGATTTACCTAATTTAGTAAAAATTAATGACCGTAAATACCGCCCAGTAGATTTTATGCCTATTTGTGGGCGAGTCGTCTCTAAACCTGGCTACAGTACTTTTGCTGAAGCTACACTCTTGGGAGTACCTATTGTTACTATTCCCCGTGAGGACTTTGCCGAAGCAAGTTTTCTACTAGAAGGTATAACAAATTATAACCAGCATCAAATCATCACCCCATCTGAGTTTTTTCAAGGGACTTGGGACTTTCTGTATCAGTTACCCCAACTACCAAAGCAATCCCAGCTAATTGCTAAGGATGGTAATGAAGCGATCGCTAAAGCGGTTCTAAATTATTTACAGACGAAATAAAGTTATTCAAAACAGTATAAATTAATATATGAATATTAACCAAGACAATATAACATCCTCTAAAGAGAGTTTAGAATTGCCAGGGTCAAACCTAGATAACATTACATTGTCTCACAATCTTCTTGCTACACCGATCATCCGCGATTTGCTCAAAGATTTCGGTGTTAAGCCTTTTTAAGAGAAGATATACTCTATCTAACGATAAAGCAACGATAACACAACATAACATCAAGCAGGTTGAACGGCTAATTAGCTTTTACTATCATCAATCATTACTGTTTTAAATGACTCACTACCAAAAGTTACTAAAAATTTCCACTACTGCCAAATCTTTTTACAACATCACCGCTAAAATTGAAGCCGCAGTCGCAGAATCGGGGGTTGAAACTGGTCTTTGTACTTTATTTTTGCGCCACACTTCAGCCAGTTTAGTTATTCAAGAAAATGCTGATCCTGATGTTCTTGTGGATTTAGCCAATTTTATGGCAAAACTTGTCCCAGAATCAGGCAAATATATCCACGATGCAGAAGGCCCCGATGATATGCCAGCACACATTCGTACTGCACTTACCCACACTTCTGAGCAAATCCCTATTAATCGAGGTCATCTAGTACTGGGAACTTGGCAGGGAATTTATATTTGGGAACATCGCCAGCACAGTCATTTAAGAGAATTGGTTATCCACATTTCTGGATAGCTGATTTTCAAGTTTGATTCCAGCTTGAGTTTTGTAGAGTTTAAATACTCTGGTTATTCTACCTACCCTTTGGATATAATTTCATAAACTCGCGGTAATATACATTAAACAAATTTCGTCGTGATACAGAAATCCGGTTTGATTTCTGAAAAGATACGCAGTAATGCACTCAACCTTCGATAATGGTGCGTTAGGAACTCCGTTCTAAGACACCCCCTAAATACCTAATTTTTCAGAAATCAAATAATAATCCTATAATTTTCATTGCAAAATTATTGATGCGGAATTAATTAGACATAATATATTAAATAATTGGTGTCAATTTGTTAACTTAAAAGTTAAGTTTGTTTTTCCTTATTTAATAATTTACTTATTTCGATATACACTAATAATTAGTGTAAGCTGTTTGGGTTATTTCAATTACTATGAAGCAAGAACTGACACCAACTCATACTTTTCAATATATTGATGAAATCCTTGCCCAACAGTCTATTAATTTATTATCACTTAATCCCCAAAAGAAACTAATTACCAGCTTTACTGAGTTGGAAAATTTAATTACTGAGCAAAACACTGATATTGAACTTCTTACAAATCTTCAGCAAACTCTCGAAATCATAGTCTGTACCCAGTTACAAAACTTCCCAGAAAACATATTTTGGGATTTTGATTTTCTGGTTAGTAGTATGCTTAGGCAGGCTTTAGTAGCAAATGAGGGCGCTATTCCTTTTCTCAAAATTTTTGCTAAAAAGATGGTTTCTCTGATAGAAATGTTCGGAACTAAAACAGAAATTCGCTTTCGTTATGTTCACGATTTCATGTATGGGTTTGAGTGGGCGAGGTGGGTACAAAAAGAACCACAAAAACGCGCATACATAGAGCCTTTTAGTCTAGTTTTTTTGGATTATTTACTCGCCAAAGGTAAGGAACTTGTACAACGGATTAATCACGGTCAGGTCGTATCTTATAAACTATGTGATACAGGCTACCGAAATCCCTTCACTTTTTCTCGTGAACCAGAAGACGAATATCGTCTACTCACTTATCTAGCTGAGGAGCAACTTATCCCAGTAGCAGTGTGGAACTGGAATGCTAGCCCTGTGTGGAACAAACCTTTCCAAGAAATGCGCCAGGAATTAGCATTAAAATTAAATATTCAACCACAGAAACACTGATAGCAATTAAAAATTGCTGAAGAAAATAATTATGAAAATTGCTGACTTAATTACTTGGTTTGAAGCATGGGCAAATCCCGCTTGGTGTGAAAGCTGGGATAATTGCGGCTGGCAGATTGAACCAGGAGTATTGCAGGAAAAAGTACGGGTTTTGGTTTGTTTGACACCGACTTTGGCAGTAATGCAAGAAGCGATCGCAGAAAATGCTAATCTGATATTCGCCCATCATCCCTTAATTTTTAATCCTCTCAAATCTTTACGCACTGGTGAAGCGATCGCAGAAATGGTACGGTTAGCTTTTACCCACAATATTGGTATTTACAGCGCTCACACCAATTTCGACCAAGTGCAGGATGGTACAGCTGATGTGTTAGCTCAAATTTTAGAACTCAAGCAAGTTACTCCCATAGTACCAACACAAGCAGGATTAGGATATGGTCGTGTTGGTTTGCTAGAGCCATCTTTGACACTACAGGAATTACTCGCAGCTATTCAAACCCGACTTGCTCCCCCTAATTTGATTTTTTCCCCAACTGATAACTTACAGCAAATAATTTCACGAGTTGCTGTTTTAGGTGGCTCGGGGGCTGGTTATATTTCAGCCGTCGCCAAAACTGGTGCCCAGGCTTATCTAACTTCTGACTGTAAGTTTCATCAGTTTCAACAAAGCCGCGATGCCTACGGCGGGCTACCCCAACGCAATCTTATTTTAATAGATGCGGGACATTATGCTACCGAACGTCCGGCTTGCGATCGCTTGGTGCAAAAATTCCAGTCCCTAAACTTAGACTGGGTGCAATTAAGCCAAAAGGATGAAGATTTCCGCCAGTTTTTTGCTTGATTGCTTATGTTTCACTACATTTTAATATTCAAACTATTTAGCTTACCAAGATTAATGCTAAATATCTTTGTATTAAAATCTCACCGTATACCCCGATTAGTCTCATCTAAATCTTATATTTAATACGATTTCTGTGATACGGATCACTGTTTACGTGTAACTATAATCACATAATATTCATGTTCCATATCAACCAGTCGTAGAAAAAAATGTTCCACACTTGATGTAACAAATTGTTTACTCTGTCCTAACCAAGATGATTCGCACAATCGTTGAATCTGCTTTCCAAACTGGATATCTTAGTGTTGAATCTGAGGGTTTACTCCAGCAAGTGCTAGCTACTAAATGCTATCAGTCAGAGGATTTGCCAGACCTTGCAGCCCTATATGACGCAGTTCGTGCAGGCAGAATTAAACGAGAAGCATCCTCATCGAACTTGCTTATAGAATTTCCCCTACCACATAAATCTTCCTGATCCTCTAAAAAAACCAGAGGAACCGAGGAAAGCTTGTTGCAAGTATTTATGCTCACTATTCCATTCTCTTGCCCTTTTTTTACCCATCATCAGGCAAAAAACCTTAAAAATTCAAAACTCTTTGGGTGTTGTTGCTGAAAACCATCAAGGTCAGCAAGAGAATGAGTTAAGATCAGATACAAGTGGGTAAAAGTAAAGCCGAGTCCCCGGACTTCCCAGCAATGCCAATGAGTAAAAGTAGGCAGATTAAACAACCGCAATCAACGATTGTTTTGGAGTATTATTTATTACATAATGGTAAGAATGACTCACCAAGAAATATGAACCTGATTAGGACAGATTCCGAATTGTTTGACTTCTATGAAGCAGACGTTCCTTAGAATAAGCTGAAAGGAGATTGAATTCATTGCCAGAGCAACTCATGATTTATTGCCCAATATTTCCCAATATTTTGACAACTACAGGCAAATTTTGGCATTGAGTGATAAAGCGTACTTGTTCTCAACGGTGAAATTAGCCTCCCAAAGGTGTAATGTAATGGGGTAGAACCCAGATTTTGACAGGTTTAACTACGTTGTTTAAAAAGGCAGAAACAGTACATGCTACACCGCAAGATTTATCAACTCTGTTGCGATGGGCGCGAGGTATGTGTTTTCTTGCGGGACCAGCAACGCTGGATTGAACGCGCCCGCATCATCGACATAGAGGGAGATTTAGTGACCCTACGCTATGAAACAGAAGAAGAGGACGAAGTTTGTTCTTGGGAAGAAATGGTTCGCCTCGAGAGCATTGGTGCTGTAACGCAAAAACTGGCTTCAGTGCCACGCGGAAATGTGGAACCCCTGATGACTGAAGACTGTCCCGAAGCTGAACGCATCCACAACCGTTACACTGACTCGAATCCAGAATAATCAGTGTTGAGGAGCCAGTACTAAAAACAGGTTTCTCGTTAGAGGTGACTGGTTTCTGATTCTGCCAGCTGATTCGCTAGGCTCTCCCCTTACCCCAAGGGGAGAGCCTAGCATCAAGCGAAAAGCCACTGGTGCCTAGTGCCGAGTTCTAAGTCATAAATCCTAACTCAGGACTCAGCACTAGATAAACCTTCAAAAGCAGGACAGTAACCTTCGAGAGTTACCTTAAAGTTATACAACGGCGAAGCTGGGTTCCAACACCTCTGTCCCCTTTGATGTCGGCAAGTACCACAACAGTCGACATCCGTCCATGTATAGCGATCGCTATTTTGGCTAAGAAGTTCTCGTTGAGACAATCCCCTTAAGACAAGTTCTTCCCCTTGCCAACGAGCTTCGATTAAACCAGTATCGGCAAATTGCCGCCAACGCGGATCGGCAGTAATCATATTGGGTAGGGTAATTGTGATTACTGTTCCTAACTCTGTCAGTTCGCCTTCGTAGTTAGTCTCTGGTGCTGCCGGTTGCAAGAATGTGTCGCCGATAGGCAGTTCTACTAAGGTGTTAGCCGCCGGAGAATGTATATGGTAGCGGTTTTGCAACTCTTCCAAGCTAGTCAGGTCTGCTAAGTAAGCAGGAGAACCGTGGACAAAAATGACATGCTGGGGTCGCAAATTATGAATTAGCTGCGTAGTACCAGGGCCATCACTATGTTGCGCTAAGAGATAGCTTTCAACAGTGGTGGGTGCTAAATATTCTTTATTAACTTTTATATCAATTTTTTCTGGAAGAAGGATCAGCCAAGGGCCGGTGTCTAGTTGGCAGTGTTTGCCTAAATCAGATGTAGAGTCGGTGAGGACTATACAAGGTGACTTGCCCACTGTGGGACGATGTTCTGCTTGTAAACGACGCACGCGAGGACGTACCCGTTCATCCCAAAATAAGGGTTGATGGCGGGCGAAGTTTTGCACAGATGGGGGGAGGTGGGGTAACAGTTCTAGGTAAGCATCGCAGCCAGTAGCGACAGCACCATCCACCCAGATATCTAAATCTCTTCCGGTGAAGTGGTGATGAGAGCGTAACAGCATTAGCATCTCTTGACCCAATCCTAAAGCAGGAGTGGGAAGGATTACAGAACAATGGTCAGCGATCGCCCGATTAATTCGCTCTGCTAGTTGATTTTCCTGGTTGCGGCGGTGAGGATGACGGGATGTGCCATAACTGCCTTCAATGATCAGCACATCCAAGTCTAAGCCTCGCAGTTCCTCTAAACGCAAACCTTCTACCAACCGGGAATTTGATAAGAAAAAATCCCCTGTATAGAGTAATTTGTAAGTACGCTGCTTGGTAGTGTAGGTAAGGAGAATGGCCACTGCCCCTGGTAGATGCCCGGCGGGAAATAATTCTGCGACTAAACCATCTTGAAATTCCACAGGCGATCGCAACGGCAAAGCATGACAAAATTTGGAAATTTCCTCAGCATCTTGGTCTAGCCAATTCAGTGGCAGTAACTTGCTGGTTACTTCGCTACCATAGATAGGTAACTTAGGAAAAGCTTTATGTAGTGCCAGCAAGCCTCTGGAGTGATCTGGGTGGGCGTGGCTAATCAAAACTAAATCTGCTGGTAGGGGCGGACTAGATGCACGTTCCGACTTAGTAAGCCCCTTAGCCAGCGATGAAATATCTTCCATACCACAGTCTAACAGGATGCGGTGTGGCCCCATCTTTACCAATAAACAAACGCCCTCATCGTGATGCTGGACACTATAGGGCAAACATTCTAATTCAGTACCCAGTTCCGCAGCATCTACGCTAGAAGATGCCGACAGATTATCCCTCATACTGTCCTCCCCTCCAACCTCATCATCATGGACATATCCCAAAAGCCAAAAGTTACGTTACACAAGTTTTGGTTTTGTGACTTAGGGGTAAGTTTTCGCGTGCGCCCCTACACCCTGAGAATACAGATTTTTGATTGGGGAGGACGCCTCAGCCGAACCCGCACTGGTTCGGAAAGGTGGGCTAATGAAAAGCCATCAAACTAGGAGCTAAAGGAGTTTGCCTCTTGTGTGTTTTACCTTTGCAACTTCTGAGCGCTGTTAGCAAACTTACCCTACGGAAAGTCGCCCAAGCCTCTACAGATTTATTTCAATGTGCGGAACCATTGCCGTGATAGTTATCTGAATCATAGAATCCGTTTTTCGTGCCAAAGAATAAGCACGAAAGCGTGAAGATAACTGTTAATCCAGCTAGAATCAGCTTTACATCCATTTGTTTGCTGCCCCTTACTCAAGACTTTCTTATCTTAATTTAGTGCTTCCGCAATCAAACCGGATCACTAGAAAATCTTTACTATGGTTATGTGGATTGGGCAATAGGTAACTTTACCACAATCAGTCAGATTGTAGAACTTTTCGGTTCACCTGTCCATCCATCTGATTTAAACTAAAATTTTCACTGTTTCCGGCGTAGTTCTGGATTTAAAGAGAGGTCTACGCACTGTCTATATTGATTTGAAAGCTATTGTAAATCAAATGATGACATACAGCCTCCAATGAGGTCATGGTGTACATATCACATTTGATTCATAACTTAATATGAATATCTTAATGCTATCTTCTACCTTTCCTTACCCACCAACGCGCGGGGGAACCCAAGTCAGGACATTTCATTTACTTAAATACCTGAGTCAACGCCATACTGTCACCCTCGCTACTCAACGCGAGGGCGATGTTACCGACGCAGAAGTAGTAGAATTAGGCAATTATGTGGATCATCTAGCCATTTTTGAACGCCCTTCAGATTCTGGAACCACTGGAATATTGAAGAAAATACAGCGATTTGGTCAATTTGTGCAACAAGGGACACCGCCAAGCGTACTTAACCGCTACTCACTTGAGATGCAAAGATGGGTTGATAACTGGGTGGAAGCAGGGAAATGTGATGTAATTACCTGCGAACATAGCGTCAATGAAATTTATGTGCGATGTCTACGACGGGCTACGCCTACACATTTTCAGAAACAGCTAAAAACCATAGTGAATGTTCATAGTTCTGTTTACGCTACCTGTCGCAACCAACTAACCACAGGCATTTCAGAAAATTCCCTGAGAGACAAAATTAATCTACCGCTTCTGCGGCGTTATGAGCAAAATTACTGTGGTAAGTTTTCGGCAATTGTAGCGACAACAGAAGAAGATAAAATTCAACTACAAGAATTTAACCCCAATAGTGAAATTACAGTTATTCCCAATGGTGTAGATTTAGTTTCTTTCCCCAACCGTAGCACCGATCCAGGAGGACATCGCTTAATTTTTATCGGCGCAATGGATAATTTGGCAAACATTGATGCTGTCTGCTTCTTCAGCAACGAAGTCTTGCCAGCAATCCAAAAACTTTATCCTGATACAATTTTCGATATCGTCGGTTCTCATCCAGTGCCAGAAGTTTTAGCACTCGATCAAAAACCAGGAATTAATGTAATTGGGCGTGTGCCTTCAATGGTAGAATACTTGCATAAATGTACCATCTGTGTTGTACCCATGCGAACTGGGTTTGGCATTAAAAATAAAACTTTAGAAGCAATGGCAGCTGGTGTACCTATAGTAGCTAGCGATCGCGGCTTAGAAGGATTAGCTGTAGATGGCGTTAGTCATCCATTACGGGCATTACGAGCAAATACACCAAAGGAGTACATCACCGCTATTAGTCAACTCTTCGATCAACCACATCTGCGTGCAGAATTGTCTCATAACGGTAGACATCTGGTAGAAACAGATTTTACTTGGGATATCGCTGGTAAAAGCTATGAACAAGTTTGTCTAAGCTAACGCGCCTACATATTGCACTATTTTCGGTGTAGACCGTCATTAGTCATTAGTCATTTGTGTATTACCAAGGACAAATGGCAAAGGACAACCTCACCAGTTGATGTGCTTTCTTATATGTGTAACAGCTTAGTAGATAAATTCTAATTGTTTTTTCTTATCGGTCTGTAACAAATGTATGCAGAGACATTGCAATGCAACGTCTCTGCATCGGTTGGGCAAATTATGTGATCTAGATCGTATTGGTTGTTAGTTAGCTTGTAAAGAAACACGTCAATTATTATCAAACCTAGTAGAAGCACCTAAAACAAGTAATTTTTTATGCTTGCGCTTATTCTTATTCTTGAGAGTATTCAAATAACTATCAACGTAGCGGAAAGCAGCAGCACCGTCATAATCAGCAATGGCTATAGCTTGTAAGAAAACCTTTGAAGGAATTTCAAACGCTAAAAATCTTTCTGTTAAAATCAACAAATCTTTATCTGTGGCGGGAAAAGTAGTCTCTTCTATCTCTTCGGGATCGTAGAAAATGTCTTCAATTAATGCTCTGTACACTTTGTACCTCCCCAAAAGCATAAGATGCAAAGCCTGTGATAAAGTTTAGTTGCTGATCGCGAGTTTGTAAGTTAACTGGGAGTTCGGTACCAGGACATCCTATTTCCCGTAAAATCTCTAAACAATAAGCACCGAGTTGAGTGTATGGAGCTTGCTCCAATTCTTGAGCTACCTCTAGAGCCATCTCCAGATTGACTTGGATAACCGTCGTTACAGGGTTGGTCATAAACACGCCCTAATAAACTGGATGTTCTTAGTTTTGATCACAAGTACAAATAGCGTAACGGTGTTTTTGCGGAATTTATGAAGAGGGGAAAATAAAGTATCAGCGCATTTGCGGTAATGTATCGAAAATTATCCAAACAAGACTGAAAGCTTAACAATTCCGATCTAAGTGCGATCGCTACACTAAAATACATTGGCATTCACTTAATGTCAAAGACAAGCCAATATTTGCCTTAACACGTATAAATACTTATTAAAGGCGAAAGCGCTTGCCAGAACACAAGCGAGGAAATGTGAGATATGCCTGGGGCGTGAGCCTACGGTGGGCAGGTAGGCGATCGCAGTTAAATATTTTCTTGTTGGGGGCGTAAGCTTTTAATCGTAGCGGTCAAAACTAGGACAATTGCCAAAACAAACACGGTATTTCTGAGTATTGAGTTATCAGAGTGTTTGATTGCTATGGCTACTAGTGCCCAGAGTATTACTCCTGCATAAGCGATGTCTCGACGCTGGATAACTATAACTACTGCAACTGCTGTTGCTATCAGTACCATGATGAGAGTCCATGTTATAGCAGAAATTCCCCAACCGTTCCACCCGTGAAAATACAAGGCACACGCTATATTGACAATGGTCGCCACGCTAATCCAGCCTAGATAAATGCTGATCGGAAAGTGAAGACACCATTTTTTCAGCCTAGGTACACGCGATTTGCCAATTTCTAACTGTACATAAACACCAATCAGGGGCAACAGAATCAAAAGCATTGCAATTACAGAAAGAGCAAAAAGCCGAGACAAAAACAGATATACCCAGATACTTTGAGCAACACAGGCAATCACCAACAGATAACCTGTCTTACGTAAATCAGGCTCATCTCGTTGGTTAGGTAAAGCTTGGTATATTCCAAAAGCAAACAACCCAAGGTAAATCAGCCCCCAGATAGCAAAGGCGTAATTGGCAGGGATAATCAGGACATTTTTAAATAAAGTATTGGAAATTTCCCCTATACTGAGTCCATTGAGTGGAAAAACGTTCGATAGTACGTTGATAACGAAAGCACCAAAGATTGCAGCCAACGTAACAAGCTGTCGCCAAAAATCCCGGTAATTGCCTCTTGTGGACTGCTGCATAGGATGTTAACTGTTATCTTTTTGTGACTGTAACCATAAGTTTGCTCCGTGATTCATTGATCAAGATGAGTATTTATACTCAGAAATGATCTCTTGGTTTTAAGGTTACATAAACCCTGATCTTTCGGCAACTGTATGATTTTAATACCAATTTAATATGAAGCTGCATAGAAAAGAGCTTCGAGAATAAAGTTATAAGAAGAGATAGATATTACCTGCTCAAGTGTAAGTTGATTAAATATTTCTTGGATGCGATCGCGTAAATTCTGTAAAGAAGAGAAAAGCTGATTTTTGAGTGGTTTCTTGAGGAGCTGCCAAAGCCTTTCAATGGGATTGAGTTCAGGGGCTGAAGGTGGTTGAAACAGAGGAATAATATTTTCTGGCCAACGAATTGCTGAACTTGTATGAGCAGGTGCTTGGTCAACCTGTAAAATAGCGTAATCCCCACCTAATTGTTGAGATAGCCAGTCCAAAAACTGTTGAAAACACTCGCCATTCAGTTTTGGATATTCATAAAGAAAATGATCTCCAGTCAATGGTTCAATTGCACCATAAATCCAAAAATTTTCCCGTGGCCATTTCACCTCAACAGTAGGCTTAACTCCAGAGGCAGTAATCACTTTTCCTGTAAGAGTTTTCAGTCCCACCCTCGTTTCATCCTGGCACAGGTAGCGAACACACTTGCCGGGTGCTAGATGTTTTTCTAGACAATTCAGAATGATACCGAGTTTTTTTTAAACTCAGATACTAACTTTTCATCCTGCTTATGGCTTTGAGGACGTGGTACTTTTAGTTTTGCCCCTAATCGATATCGAACCAATGCATAAACCGTTGCATACTCGATATCAAGCCCCTGCTCTTGCTTTAACCACTCTACTATTGCACCATAGCTACTAAAGCCTTTTCCTGTTTTTAACTCCTCTTCAAGTGCCGTGATCGCTCCTTCAGGAATTTTCCGTTTTGCTCCCGGAGCTTTTTTTATTTTCAATAATTCATCTAGCCCACCCGATCTATATTTTTGTAACCATCTTGTCACCGTTGATGTATCTTTAGCCAAGCGTTTTCCAATATCTTGCTGCTCCTTGGCCTGCCCGCTTTTTATCCACCACAGCATAATAAGTTTTTCTTTCTGGTTCCCTAAATTAGCTGTTTGTAGGCGTTTTTTAAGTTCTTCTTCGCTCTCTGCGATTTCAATCTCAAAAGGGCGGCTCATGGTTCTTTTAATTTATCGAGTTTGTTTTCTCTATTATATGCAGCTTCATATTAAATTGGTATAAAACCAAATGCTAAAACTGCGATCGGCAGACTGATGGTTATAGTAACAACTTGAACAATATGCGATGCGATCGCGGATTAAGCATATTAGCAATAAGAATAGAGACTATTGCGTTGCCGATAAAATTTAGTTGTTCGTGTCGCCTTTGATGCGTAAAGAAAGCGATACACACGTTTGAAGCGCTATGAGCTGCACTTATAGCTAGAATTAGCTGTAACTTATTATAGATACAATACTCTACATAGTTTTGACTTAGTGCAAAGATAGTTTACAAAAGTTGCTCAACCAGTTGCCATAATATTGTCTTCTAGCCTTTGAAGACTTAAGGGTAAAAGTCAGATATCGAGCAAGTCAACATTTTGGTACACTCAATTCATCTGGAAGGCTCATTTTTTAATATATTAAATTAGATAAATTGCTAACTAATTCGATTTATACAAATAAGATGAGCATTGAGATTATTAGTATAAAAAACATCAAAATCCAACAAAATATTATCTTACAAAAGATTTTCGATTTATCTTCAACTCCAACCCCAAACGCTGCTCACATACAACAAATAACCGAGACTTTAGTAAAAACAGTGACAGCAATTGAAAAAATATGCTTCCAGCAGCAAGTAACACCTGCCAACCTGACTAGTTCATCCCGCCAAATATACTCCTGGATGAAGTTCTTGACAGATGAGTGTAACCTAAAACTTCATCTGCAAAGAACTTATTATGTGCGGCAAATCGCTCAAAAAATCCTCAATAATGGTCAAGGGTCAATCGAAGTAATGATTGAATTCACTAATCTTGCACTCTTATACAAGGGTAAGAAGTCTAGTAACGTTGCTAAAATCGTGATTAATGAAGGTTTTATTAATGCGTCAGAAGAAGTTTTACAGGCGGTAGTCAAATCTGCCCTTTTGGGGAATAGCCAAGATAGTACACGACTTATTAGGTCGTTTGCCAGTTCATCAGAATACAGCGATGTACTACTAGAACTTGATTTAATTGCTGAAGTAATTGCAGAGAATGCACAAGGTAAATTTTATAACCTACATCATTTATTTGATAAACTGAACCACGAATATTTTGCGGCAAATCTTGTCAAACCACGCCTTGCATGGAGCCAAATTAACACTTACCGTAAGTTCGGACATTATGAGACAGCTAGAGATCGTGTTGTGATAAGTTTGACTCTTGACAATGCCAATATACCGGAGTTTGTTACTGAATTCGTTTTATATCACGAATTGCTGCACAAGTACCACGGTATAAAGTGGGTTCAGGGCAGAAGAATGGTTCATACAAAAGAGTTTCGTGTATATGAAAGCAGGTTCAAGTTGTACAAAGAAGCATCTGTATGGCTGAAAAAGTTGGCATCTAGCCCAAGACCGTAAATATGTTGAGTCAATCTTTTATGGCACGTTAACGCTATACAAAATAGTAATATAGATTAAAAAACATAAATTACTGTAAACTCCTATGGCGGACATAAATGGTAATTGGTTAGGAACTTACTGGCAAGATGAAATGCCAAGTCGATTTGAAGCAACTTTTGTGCAAAGTGGAAATGTTCTCAAGGGTTCTATTTTGGATGATAACTATTTAGGAGAAGCGACTGTTAGCGGTGAGGTAATTGGACGTAATATCAGCTTTACAAAGCTTTATTTAATAACTTCGCCTTCACCAGTTACATACACAGGTACAGTCTCAGAAAACGAAGATTATATGCAAGGAAAGTGGAGCATTGGCTCTCGCTACTCTGGTTTATGGGAGGCGCGGCGAAATGGAGAGAATCTGATTGTAGATTTACAAACTTTGCTTGAAAAGCAAACTCTATTAACAACTTCAAAAAATACATAGAGGCGATTAGCATAAAATTTGACCCCTCAAAACTTTTCAAACAGCCTCTAAGCGAAGGGGTTGCTGTAGGCCTTACTACTGATTATAAAGTTAACAAAAATTAGAATGCACAAATGCTCAAACCTGAAAAACTTTGTCAGAGTAGAAATAAGGGTTTTGACATTTACCTATGTGCAATTAAATGACTCAAATATTTGAAGGTGCAACGAAAACAGACGATTATATCCGTGTTGCTCAACTTGCAGAAGTTCAGGCAGCAGGCAGTTTATTAGTCCACAAGGAAAAGCATACCATTGCTTTGTTTTATTCAAACAATACAGTTTACGCAATTGATAACCGTTGTCCTCACATGGGCTTTCCCTTACAAGGAAGCACTTGCAAAGATGGTATTGTTACCTGTCCTTGGCATTATGCCCGCTTTGATCTTGCTAGTGGTGGAACGTTTGACTCGTGGGCAGATGATGTTCCTTGTTTCCCAGTAGAAATCCGTGATGGTGAAGTTTGGGTAAATTTAGCACCACTAGTTAACCCTCATAGCCACCACTCCCAACGTCTGCAAGACGGTTTAGAGCAGAATATTTCTTTAGTGATTGCGAAATCAACGCTTGCACTCTTAGATATAGGGGTGAATCCGGTAGAACCATTTCTCATGGGGCTAGAATTTGGCACTCGTTATAACAAAGCAGGTTGGAGTACAGGTTTGACTATCCATACCTGTATGATGAATCTACTACCTTATCTCGATGTAGAAGACAAACCCCGTGCTTTATTCCACGGACTGTCAGCAGTAGCTAATGATAGTGCAGGTGCGCCACCAGAGTTTGTCGTTCACCCATTACCCAACTCGAAAGTAGATTTTGCGACTCTTAAAAACTGGTTTCGCCAATTTATTCAGGTGCGGGATGCTGAAGCGGCACAAAGATGTTTAGTCTCTGCTATTCGTTCAGGAGCTAATTCAAAGAAAATAGCAGATATGCTGTTCTCTGCTGCTACGGATCGTCGCTATCTTGATGTTGGGCATACGCTTGATTTTATCAATAAAGCATTAGAAGCACTTGATGCTATAGCTTGGCAAGCAGCAGAATCAATTCTGGCTAGCCTAGTTTCGGGTTTAGCCAATGCCTCCCGCATGGAAGAATCCAATTCTTGGCGCTACCCTGTAGATTTGGTGGCAATGTTAGAGTCGGCTTTTGAGCAATTACCGACTGCATTAAGTGTGGGCAAATCTCGACAAGGAAGTTGGTCACAACCAGATGAACTAATACCAATTTTATTAGGTGAAGACCCACAAGCGATCGCAGACTCGCTGTTGAATGCACTAGAAGCAGGTTGTACTGAAGAACAATTAGCTGGTGTAGTTACTTATGCAGCAGCATTACGAGTAGCTCGCTTCCACACCAATAATGACTTTGGAGATTGGAATTCAGCCCACCATCCATTTACGTTTGCAAATGCCGTACATCAAGCTTTACGAAGAGTACCAACAGTCGAAGTGCTAAGAGGTGTGTTTGATGCAGCGATGAGTGTGTATTTAAATCGTTTTTTGAATGTCCCACCAGCACGCCTGCCAGAACCTAAAGACACTGTGGAAAATCCCGAACAATTACTCCAGCAGCTACCAGATTTATTAAACCGTCAGCAACAAGTAAACCAGACAGGGCAATTAGTTGCTAACTATTTATACAGTGGTGGTAGTGCTGAAAAACTGATGGCAAGACTGGGAAAATTGATGCTGCGAGAAAACCGTGATTTTCATGTCATTCAAGAAATAGAAGCCGCTTTTCGTCAGTATTCTTACCTCGGTCAAACTTCGGCTGGAATTCATATACTAGTGGCTGCATCTCGGTATTTAGCCGCTCATTCTCCGACAATGCGATCTCAAGGGCAAACTTATCAAATTGCGGAACGTTTACATCAGGGCGATCGCTTATTTGAGGAATCGTGACCGAAAATTAGATGCGTTTGCTCTGAGTCGGAAACGCTGCGCGTAGTTTGCTTCCTCGTAGGGGTACGACGAACGCTCATCAAGATTCATCAGTAATTATCAAACAAAATGCTGATGATAACAGATCCAATGATTCTAGTAATTGAAAAATAGAATAGGGAGTTGGGAGTTGGGAGTTATTATCTTGATCTCCCTCATCCTCCTCATCTCCCACACTCTGCTTTCTATTACTAGAGGTAATATCAAGTCAAAATAATCACTGATTATTAAAATCTAGGAAATTTATTACAACAGTTTTTTGATAATAACTAATAGCTATAGCAATCCTAAATCAATTTCAAAAAAGAGATTAAGCGCAATGTGGAATATATCTTGATTAAAAAACGTATTTTAAGAATTACTCATTGGCAAGATATACCAAATATAGAGAAGTTGAAAAACGACATTTTTCATAGGGGCACAGCATTGCTTGCCGCTAAAGAAGGCTTATTCGCTCTTATAAGGATATTCTGGAACAGCCTATTTTCGTTACATATCATGATGAGGTTGTACAGATGATAAGTTTTGTATCTAATTGGGTTTCAAAAATTGCAACACTTTTGTGTCGGCATTTTTGAGAGCCTTAAAGAGGTTTTAATAATTTCAGAGTGAGTAGTATTTTTATTTCGCCAGAGATATAAAACAGGATTAATTATATTTAGGCTTATTTCATCAGAAATTTATAATTGCGATCATTGTATTATGCGAGTATTACAACGATCAAATAAATTTGATCTGCAAAACTATAAAGGTTATACATTATGTCCATTATTGTTGGTACTCCTAACAATGACTTTTTGGTGGGTACTAGTGGTGACGATCAGATTTCTGGTCGTGCAGGCAATGACAACATCTCCGGGGACCTTGGAAATGACATCATTGATGGTGGAGATGGCAACGATACTTTGGCTGGTAATGGCGGCAATGATACATTCAAGGGCAGTCGAGGTGACGACAGCATTGATGGTGGTGATGGCTTTGATACCGCAGACTACAGCAACTTAGGCAAAAACATTACCCTCTCAGGTGTAGGAACAATTACCAAAGCTGGGGGTTTTGGAACAGATACAGTCTTTAAAGTAGATAGGGTAATTGCAGATGCGACTGTTGCCAACAACACTATAGATGCCTCTCAATCTTTGCCTGGGGTAGCTGCTGTTGCTGACTTAGAAGCCCAAACCATCTCTGCTCTTAACGTTCCTGGTTTGGGAACATTGACATTTAATGTAGTCAACTTTGACAACGTTATCGGCACGATTAATGATGACACCCTTAAAGGCGACAGCCAAAATAACCAATTAACTGGTCTAGCTGGCAACGACCTGATTGATGGTAGAGGTGGCAATGACCTGATTGATGGTGGAGATGGCAATGATACATTGTTCGGTGGAGATGGCGATGACACCTTTAAGGGTGGTCAGGGTAACGACAACATTGATGGTGGGGCTGGCTTTGATACAGCAGACTACAGCAAATTAGGTAAAACTATTACCCTCTCAGGTGTCGGGACAGTTATCAAAGCTGGTGGATTGGGCCAAGACCAACTCTTGAAAGTAGATAAGGTTGTTGCTGATGCTAGTGTTGCCAACAATACTATAGATGCCTCTCAATCTTTGTCTGGAGTAGCTGCTGTTGCCGACTTAGAAGCCCAAACCATCTCTGCTCTTAACGTTCCTGGTTTAGGAACATTGACATTTAATGTAGTTAACTTTGACAACGTTATCGGCACAATTAACGATGACACCCTTAAGGGCGATGGTCAAAATAACCAGTTATCTGGTCTTGCTGGTAATGACCTGATTGATGGTAAAGGTGGCAATGACATCATTGATGGTGGTGAAGGCAGTGATACGTTGTTTGGTGGTAATGGTAATGACACCTTTAAGGGTAGTCAGGGCAATGACAAGATTGATGGTGGAGTCGGTACAGATACCGCAGACTACAGCAAACTAGGTCAAACTATTACCCTCTCAGGAGTAGGGACAGTTACTAAAGCTGGTGGATTGGGACAAGACCAACTATTGAATGTAGAAAAGATTATTGCTGATTCTACTGTTGCCAATAACACTATAGATGCTTCCGCATCTTTAGCTGGTGTATCGATTACAGTTAACCTACAAAGTCAAACTTTGACAGCTAATAACGTTCCTGGTCTAGGGACATTACCATTTACTGTAGTTAACTTTGACGATGTAATCGGCACAAATGAAGATGACTTCATTGCTGGCGATCGCCAAAATAATAAATTAACAGGCAATGGCGGCAATGACACATTTAGAGGCAGTCAAGGTGACGACAGCATTAATGGTGGTGATGGCTTTGATACAGCAGATTACAGCAGCTTAGGTAAAACTATTACCCTCTCAGGTGTAGGGACAATTACCAAAGCTGGCGGTTTCGGAAAAGATACAGTCTTTAAAGTGGATAGGGTAATCGCTGATGCCAGTGTTGCCAACAACACTATAGATACATCTCAATCTTTGGCTGGGGTCGCTGCTGTTGCTGACTTAGAAGCCCAAACCATCTCTGCCCTTAATGTTCCTGGTTTGGGAACATTAACATTTAATGTAGTTAACTTTGCCAATGTCATTGGCACAATTAACAATGACTCCCTTAAGGGCGACGGCCAAAATAACCAGTTATCTGGTCTTGCTGGGAATGACCTGATTGATGGTAGAGATGGCAACGACCTGATTGATGGTGGAGATGGCAATGACACATTGATAGGTGGTGCAGGCGATGATACTTTCAAGGGCAGTCGGGGTAACGACAGCATTAATGGTGGAGATGGTCTAGATACAGCAGACTACAGCAAACTAGGCAAAGCCATCACCCTATCAGGTGTAGGACAAATCACCAAAGCTGGCGGCTTTGGAACAGACACAGTATTTAAAGTAGAAACAGTTATTGCTGATGCTAACGTTGCGAATAACACCATAGATTCCTCTCAATCTGTTGCTGGTGTATCTGTCATCGCTAACTTACAGGAGCAAACTATCTCTGCCCTTAATGTTCCTAGTCTGGGGACAATAACATTTAATGTACTCAACTTTGATAATCTCATCGGTACAAATGCAAGTGACAGCATTACTGGCGATAGCCAAAATAACCGATTAGAAGGTAGAGATGGTAATGACACTATCTCCGGTGGCTTCGGTAATGACACCATCATCGGTGGGCAAGGTAACGATATTCTCACCGGTGGTTTTGGTGCAGATAAGTTTATCTTCAATAGCTTAAGTGATGCTATTGACATTATCAAAGATTACACCTTTGGTCAGAGTGACGTAATCCAAGTTTCTAAAGCAGGGTTTGGTACTACTAACAGTGGAGACTTTACGTATGACAACTCTAGTGGTAACTTGTCTTTCTTAGGTAATCAATTCGCCTTCATTGAAAATCTCTCATCCAATGTGAGTATTCAATTAGTGTAAAGTTCTACGGGTTATATCTCCATGACAAGTTAAAGCTTTTTGCCCTTTGTTGTGGAAGTACTGACTATTAGTTTACACATAACAAATTGAGAGTAGTACAGACACGAGTAATTGTCTCTGTACCCCAGGATAAAAGTTATGTTGCAAAAACAGAATGAGGTTGGGCTGGTAAAAGTATGAATTGTGTCAACTCTCACCAGCTAGCCCTCAAAAAATTTGGTTATTCAGTACTTTATATCCTAAATCAATCTGCTAGAAACCTGAAAATATTGCTGTACGGCAAAAACAGGCGTTATCTTTTAAAATTTTACGCTTTTCTATTAGTTAGGTATTCGAAGCTAGATTTTAAAGCCAAATTTTGATGTTTAACTAATAATTTGGTGCGAAAAATACTGGAAAACCAAAAGTTTTTGCAACATATTCATTGAATATGGCAGTTGCTTCAAATCTCTCGACCCAACACACTATGGTAAACGCATCTAAGGTATAATAATCCTTTAACAGCAAGGGGGTTAGCGTTTGATAATTTAGGCTGTTTTCTAGCTAAAAGCCTTATTTAGTAAGAGTTTTATAAATTCGATGCGTTTGCCATGAAAAACATACTGTTTAATTTTTGGTGTTGAATTATCCTATTTTAATGATATTATTCTACAAAATTAAGGAGTGAGCTTGGTGCAATTTACAATCAATCAATTATTCAAGAAGCTGTCTGTAAAATATTTAACCGTCATTACAGGTATAGTCACGATTCTCCCATTACCAGTTAATGCAGCTACATTTTTAGTAACGGAACGTGCAGGTTTAGAAGGTAACGATCAAGTCAATTGGAGAAGTTTGGGTAAAGTATTCAATCCCTCTGCTCCTGACTTTTCTGTTTTTTTACCTAATTCTTTCTCAACAGCATCCCAAGGTGGTTTAGGGTTAGATATAAATATAGCTCCAACTAATAATCCTCGGGTTACTCCACCGTTTGTTTTTCAAACTTTACCTTCCCCTGGAATTCGGAGTAACTTCGCTTCAGGTGATTTTATTCTCTTTGGAGGTATAGATCCAACAGGTTTTATCCCTCTTCCTCCTGGTACTCCTGATCCTGGTACTAAGGGTAACGGTGAACCTTTAACAATTAGTTTTGCCCAGCCTGTTTTCGGCGCTGGGGCTCAGATAGCTATAGACAGTAGTAAATTGAAAATTGAAACTTTTCTCAACGCTTTTGATAGCACCAATAACCTGTTGGCTAGTTTCTCAGTTCCAAATATTTCGTCCTTAGCATTAGATAATTCGGCAGTGTTCTTGGGAGTTCGTAGTGACACTCCAAACATCTCACGACTAGTTTTTAGTAGTTCTGCTCCCCAATTCGGTTTGGCCATTAATCAGGTAAGTATTCTTGCAGTTCCCGAATCGACTTATACCTTGGCAATATTAGCTTTTGGTGTTTCTGGTGCTGTTTTGAAGCTACGCCAACGTAACTTAGCCAAATAATTAATTCTAATTCGTAATTTGGAAGAGGGTACAGTAGCCCACACCAAAATCTCTGATTGGGTGGTCTGCAACATACTCTTTCCGAGGCACTTTGAGTAGTAAAATCCCCGTAGCAATGAGTACGTGGACTCGCTTTCTCGTGTCGCTATCAGTCATTAGTCCAGAGCTAAGGAGATTTTTGAATAAGAAATTACCAGATCAAACAGTCATTTTCCCATTAGGGAATCACAACTAACTCAATAGATCAGGGCGATCGCACGGGATTTCTGAAATTCTTGCTGTATAAGGATATTGACGAAAAATAGGCTAACTCAAAAAAAGCCAAAACCCTTGCTATTAAAGGATTCTTATACTTTAGATGCCTTTACCCTGCTCAATAGGTCGATCGGGTAATTTATTTTACGGAAATCATCTAGCACTGATTGTAATTACGAATGATGTTAGCAATACTCGTTAACGTCACGATCAATACGACTTATTTTGATGCTCACACAGCGTCGAAATAGCTCGTGATTGAAGAAGTTTGAAGTTCCAGACATACTCCAACTTCTATCAGACGTAAGTTCCGCAACATTTTGATCTTTAGCCAAATTAAAGTTAATGTCATACAAAGAAGTCGAACACATCATAGAAGCTAAGATACAAAAAGCTATACGGAAGCACGAGATCGTAGTTGCTTTTATTAGTAGTATTACTGGCTTAATTTTCATAATGGGTTTATTCCACGCTATTTCGCTCAACCACGCTCAAATACACGCATTTTGCTTGAACTGATTACTGATTGCATTCAATGGGTCTTTACGATTGAGCATTCCCTGCTGTGCATAAAACCAATCCGAGTTACATATATTTTTTAAAAAAGGGAATTGCACTATGGAGAGCAAAAATAATAGCAGACCTATATTGGTCTTATTTTTGACTGTATTTATAGACCTGCTGGGCTTCGGAATTATTCTGCCGATACTGCCTTTGTATGCTGAACAATTCGGCGCAAAACCTAATGAAGCCACTCTACTTGTGGCTATTTATTCTTTAATGCAGTTCTTATTTGCACCATTATGGGGCAGATTTAGCGATCGCTACGGTCGTCGTCCGGTTTTATTACTGACCTTATTCGGTTCTGTAATAGCATACACAGGCTTAGGCTTTGCTAACTCATTATGGATGTTGTTTCTTGCTCGTAGTCTTGCGGGGATTATGGCAGGGAATATTAGTACTGCTCAGGCATACATCGCAGATATTACTACGCCAGCTAATCGAGCCCGTGGTATGGGCATAATCGGAGCAGCTTTTGGTCTTGGCTTCATTCTCGGCCCAGCTATTGGAGGTCTTCTCATCGGGTCAGATCCAGACAACGCTAACTTTCATTTACCGTCGTTGTTCTCAGGTGGATTATCTTTATTTGCATTGCTTTGTGCTTTGATGTTACTTCCTGAATCTCTAAATTCTGAAACTAAAGCCAAGATGCAAGCTAATCGCCACCGCCGGCGACGGCTGAACTTATTACAACTGTCACAGCGTCCACAGTTTTGTGTGCTTGTAGGCATCTACTTTTTTGTTACCTTTGCTGTTGCAGCTATGGACTCTACATTAGCTTTATGGTCTAAGCAGCAATTAAATTGGGGTCCTCAACAAACTAGTTATCTTTTTGCTTTCATGGGGATTGTTAGCACAATCGTTCAAGGAGGACTAATCGGATTCCTCAAGAAAAACTTTGGTGAAATCAAATTACTGACCTTGGGGATATTAGGGTTAGGTTTAGGATTACTGCTAATTGGATTCTCACAAAGCTTAAGTTTATTGTTGGTCGCTACTACACTTGTGGCATGGGGAATTAGTGTTAGTCAACCAATATTGAATAGCCTAATTTCCCAGATGACTGCCCCAGAAGAGCAAGGACAAATATTAGGAATTGCCAGTTCTTGTTCTGCCTTAGCACGCATCGTTGGGCCAATTTGGGCAGGGATTAGTTTTATGAAATTTGGGAGTGATTCTCCTTTTTTGAGCGGATTTTTAGTAATGATAGTAGCTTTGTTTCTTAGTTTACGAGTTACTAAAAGTGCATCTGAATCAAACAAAGAACGTATAGCCTGACAATCCAAGTCTTAAAGGATCTAAAGTTATTGCTGATGTATCCAAAACTTTAGATCCTCCTAAATGCTCCTTAAAAAGGAGAACTTTGAGAAGGTTATTCTCCCCTTGTTATTAAACATTACGAATTACGAATTACGAACTACGAATTAATAATATGACAGGTCGCCGAGTATTATTTTTAGGCATCTTTGTAAGCATCCTCCTAACTTACGCAATTTGGATCGGTGGGAGCATTCCTGCAAGCATCGTCAAACTTCCTGACCAAGGATTAAACTGGTACTATTGGAAGCTTCCCCAACCAACCTTTTGGAGTCGAACGACAGCTTGGGGTATGTACATTGGGCATCAGTTTAGCATCTGGGCGTGTATCTTGTGGGCGCAGCGATCGCAGTTGAGATACAAATCAGCCCTGCACCCGATAAATTACCTCATGCTTGCCATCAATGGTATATTTATCGCTTTACACTTCCTCCAGACCTACATTTGGTATGATGCTCTTGCTCAAGATACTTCAATTTGGGCTTCTCAAGGTGCAGTTGTACTGTTACTGGTGTTCGTACTGATTTTAGAAACACCTCGACGCGGTTTGTTTTTTGGCAATTCTGTTCCATTCCATCAACAGTTTTTGCAAATTATCAAGCTGTACCACGGCTACTTTTTCTCCTTCGCCGCCATCTACACCTTCTGGTATCATCCAATGGAAGCGACTGTAGGGCACTTAATTGGTTTTCTCTATATGTTCTTGCTTCTGCTCCAATCGTCGTTGATCTTTAACCGCGCCCATGTCAACCGTTGGTGGACATTCACTTTAGAAATTACAGTGGTTTTACATAGTGTAGTTGTATCTTTGATGCTAGGACAAAGCAAGTGGCCAACATTTCTCTTTGGTTTTCTTGGCATTTTAGTACTTACCCAACTCCACGGTCTACCTGTGGGTATTTTGACTAAACGTACTATATACGGAGCCTTTTTAGTTAGTGTACTCGCCGTTTATGGACTGACTGAACGCGGCTTGGGCAGAATTTACGAAGTAGCCTATATTCCTCTGATTGAGTTTGGGCTGGTTGGCGCAATTTACTTAATCTTCCTGCTCATCTTATGGACAATTTCTCGCGTACCTGTGAAGACGTAATTTAATGTCCGTCAAAATAATTTGAGATATCTCCCAAAATTAATTATGCGTTACCTAAAACCCTTGTAGACCCACATTTCTCACAAGCTTGAGGGGCAGAGGGGCAGAGGTGCAGAACTCAGTACAACTTCTTTCTCCCCTGCTCCCCTGCACAAGGCTCTATCGAAATGTGGTGAGAAATCCGGGGTAGAGAGCTTGCAATGCAACGCCTCTACAAGGGTTTTTACTCCTATGTCTAATACCTTTGCCAAAACCTTAGACAACTGCTAAATTATTCAAGCTACCTTTGTAGCCACTAATCTCAATCACAGCATCCGTGAGGGCAGAGAATCCATTAGTATTATCGTTGAGTGCCAGAAAAGTCTGCTGATGATTGCCTGTACCAAGGGTAAAAGTTGCCGCACCTTTAGCGACAAAATCAGTGACAGTCAATATCTGTTGTATATCCGAGAGATTTAGACTTGCAACTTTGCCAAGTTGAACTAAATTAGCAGCGCTAACTGCATACAGCCCATCAATTTTATCTTGAGAAATATTCAAGTCAGTTATTTTATCAAAGCTAGACAGCAGCGAATCACTCAGGCTGTTAAACACAAATTTATCAGCGCCACAACCGCCTGTGAGAATATCACGCCCAGCACCACCATTGAGGATGTCATTACCATTACCACCGACTAGCTTGTCATTTCCGGCTAATCCAAGGAGTTGATCGTTGCCGTTTTTGCCAGAAATTTGATCCTTACCAGCCCCACCACTGAGTTTATCTGCACCGTTACCACCGTTTAAGGTAATGTTTGGCACATTTCCGTCTGTAGTGGTTTTGCTGATTAATTGACCATTGGTATCATAAAAATAAGTGGCAACTGCATCAGTAATGCCATCACTATTTTTGTCAATATCTGCGGAAATTAGTTTGCCATTGCGATCGTAGTTGAAAGTCGTAATGTCGTCAGGGATGCGATCGCTATTTTTGTCAGCAATCTGTGCAGCGAGTTTGCCGTTAGCGTCGTAACTGTAAGCGGTGACTTCATCAAAGATGCCATCATTATTTTTGTCAATTTTTTGTGATGTCAGCTTGCCGCTAAAATCGTAGCTGTAGATGCCAACTGCATCAATTACACCATCATTGTTGAAGTCATAGCTAGCGGATGCGCGTCCATAAGTAGAGGTTGAGACAAAATCAACTTTGCCGTCGCCGTTGTCGTCAAGGTTCAGGGATGTCACGTTGCCCTTGGCATCATAAGTAGAGGTTTCGACATAATCAACTTTGCCGTCGCCGTTGCTATCAATGCTATAGGATGTCCGGTTGCCCTTGGCATCATAAGTAGAGGTTGAGACAGAATCAACTTTGCCGTCGCCGTTGCTATCAATGCTATAGGATGTCCGGTTGCCCTTGGCATCATAAGTAGAGGTTTCGACATAATCAACTTTGCCGTCGCCGTTGCTGTCATAGCTATAGGATGTCCGGTTGCCCTTGGCATCATAAGTAGAGGTTAAGACAGAATCAACTTTGCCGTCGCCGTTGCTGTCATAGCTATAGGATGTCCGGTTGCCCTTGGCATCATAAGTAAAAGTTGAGACATAATCAACTTTGCCGTCGCCGTTAAATTCACTGCTAAAGGATGTCACGTTGCCCTTGGCATCATAAGTAGAGGTGTCGACACGATCAACTTTGCCGTCGCCGTTAAAGTCACTGATCGAGGATGTCTGGTTGCCCTTGGCATCATAAGTAGAGGTTTGGACAAAATCAACTTTGCCGTCGCCGTTGCTGTCATAGCTATAGGATGTCCGGTTGCCCTTGGCATCATAAGTAGAGGTTTCGACATAATCAACTTTGCCGTCGCCGTTGATGTCACTGCTAAAGGATGTCTGGTTGCCCTTGGCATCATAAGTAAAAGTTGAGACATAATCAACTTTGCCGTCGCCGTTCCTGTCTTCGCTAGAGGATGTCTGGTTGCCCTTGGCATCATAAGTAGAGGTTTGGACAAAATCAACTTTGCCGTCGCCGTTGCTATCAATGCTATAGGATGTCACGTTGCCCTTGGCATCATAAGTAGAGGTTTCGACATAATCAACTTTGCCGTCGCCGTTGCTGTCATAGCTATAGGATGTCCGGTTGCCCTTGGCATCATAAGTAGAGGTTTCGACATAATCAACTTTGCCGTCGCCGTTGCTGTCATAGCTATAGGATGTCCGGTTGCCCTTGGTATCATAAGTAAAGGTTGCGACATAATCAACTTTGCCGTCGCCGTTGCTATCAATGCTATAGGATGTCCAGTTGCCCTTGGCATCATAAGTAGAGGTTTCGACATAATCAATTTTGCCGTCGCCGTTGCTATCAATGCTGCTGTATGTCCGGTTATAGCTGTAGGTAATAACGGAGTCTACTATCCCATCACTGTTGTTGTCTGTCTTCTCAGATATCACTTTGCGATCGGCATCGTAAGTGTAAGTTGTGGTTAAGGTCATAAATTAGTTTTCCTTATCTGTTTTATTAGAGTTATTTTCTGTAGTACTACTTAGTCTAGAGAGATATAAAACTTTAATTTAAAAATTATTCAGAGTTTATTTAAAATTCATATTTGCTGAACTTCAATAAAGTTACTCTAAATTCTAGACGTATAGCGATGCCTACGGCAACCTGCACTAACGCATTAAAGAGAGAATTCTTAACGGGCAACAGAGTGTTTTAGGTGGGAGCTAAATCCGCACCCACAACAACCAATTACATAATGAATTAGACGATCATGAGAACTAAAATTATGAACCTTCTACCCTCTGCCTCCTTCAATTATTGGAAATACTTGACAATCCAATCTCAACCTTAAATAAACATTAGAAAACTCACTATTTTACTCACCACCACTAATATTTTTTTGTTGTTGATAACGCAGTTTAAACTGGTTTTGTTGTATTTTATGATCCACAATTGGGTCAGGATAGCCAACAGCATGACGTTCTAAAGGTGGAATTTTCCCAGTAACTAAATATTCTGTATCTACAGACCTTAATTCTGATACCCATTGCCGAATATATTCCCCTTCTGGATCGAATTTTTGTGTTTGACTGGCTGGATTGAAAATCCGCACAGGTTTGGGGTCCATACCGCTAGAAGCACTCCATTGCCAACCGCCATTATTAGCAGACAAATCTCCATCAATCAACTTCTGCATAAAGTATTTTTCTCCCAATTGGGGATTAATTAGCAAGTCTTTAGTGAGGAAACTAGCAACAATCATTCGACAACGGTTGTGCATCCAGCCACTTTCATTCATCTGGCGCATTGCTGCATCCACAATAGGGTAGCCAGTTCTTCCTTCACACCAAGCTTGGAAATGTTCTTCATTAGTTTCCCAAGGAAAGTTCTTAAAGGTGTCGCGGAAAGCACCATCGGCTAATTCCGGGAAGTTATACATTGCGTGTTGATAAAACTCCCGCCAAGCTAATTCCTGTTGCCATGTGCGGATATTAACTGCTGTTTCCTCACTACGACTATTTTCCAGTGCTTCTATGGTTGCTTGCCAAACGGTGCGAATGCCAATTACCCCAAATTTTAAAGCTGCACTCAGTTGTGATGTGCCATCAACTGCGGGGTAATTTCGCTGTTCTTGGTATTCAGTAATCGCTTTATAAGTAAATTCTTCTAATTTTTCTTGCGCCGCCGCCTCTCCTGGTGCAATAATCAATTCTCCATCCCAAATAAACCCTAAATCTTTAGCTGAAGGTAATGTCACAGAACCCGCAAGTTTGGCAATTTCTTGTTCAGCTTCTGTTAATCCCTCAACATTTTGCAGTGTTTCAACTGGGTTCGCTTTCGGTTTGATAATCCAATTTTTCCAGAAGGGGGTATAAACCGTGTATGGACTGTTACCACCTGTGCGGATCTCATCTGGGGAATTGAGGATTTGATCCCAGTTTTGATTAAGAAACTCAATACCTTTTTCTTTGAGGGCATTTATAATGGTGCGATCGCGTTCTTGTGAATAAGGTTCTACATCCCAATTCCAAAAAACAGCTTTGGCGTTTATTGCCTTTGCTAAAGCTGGTATAGCTTGTACAGGATCAGCGTGGAGTATTAACAACTGGCTACCAACTTGAGCATATCGCTCTTGGAGTTTCTGCAAACAGCCAATCATATAAGTTACTCTCACAGTAGCAACATCATCCCGTTCTAGAATATGTGGATCGAGGCAAAACACGCCCACCACCTTTGGACTTTGCCGTTTTGCCGCAGCCAGCCCCGTATTGTCAGAAATGCGTAAATCGCGCCGATGCCAAAACAGAATTAAGTCAGACATTCTATGCTGTATATAGTTCACCCGTACTAGCTTAGATGCTAGTGGTACCAATGAACATCATTCTGGCGATAAATTATATTCTGTAAATGGGCATTGGGCATTGGGAAGAGGACTTGGGGACAAGGAGAATTGGGGACAAGGGGAAAGACTTGTTTCAAGTTCTCACTTCTTGTCCCCTTGTCCCCTTGTCCCTCTGCCCCATTCCCCGGTTTGTCAGTCGGGAATAGTGGCTTTTTAGCTCAAAGATAGAGTATACTCTTCTTAACAGTTAATTAGTCTTTTTGTCATGGCTAACCTACTACTTGATGACGGTACGATTGAGAGCGATTTAGGCGAAATAGCTCGTGAACTTGCGCCTTTTGGCATTCAACTCAGACACTACGACCCAGGAACATCGCTACTCTTCCCCAATCTGTTAAGCCAGGACGTTTTAACTGAGTCTGAGAAACGTTATTGTGTAGAACTCCATAACAGCGTTTTTGAATTTCTTCAGCAAGAAAATGGTGCTATCTGGTGTGACTTGCTAAATGTGCATCCAGGTTCCTTTAATCTTCACCATCTGATAGCAACCTACAGCCGTTACCATACTCATCCTGCGCCTGAACCCCTCTACGTGTTAGCAGGAGAAATGATCTATGGCTTTGTACGACCTGATGGCAGTCAGGTACAGCTTTTAGTTCAGGCACAAGACTATCTTTACATCCCCGCCGAGGTTGAGCATTGGTGCAGTCCAAGTGCGTCGTTGAATTTCAAAGCAGTACGCTATTTTGCAATAGCCGAGGGTTGGGTTCCCAATTATACGGGTACTCAAGTTAGTGATTCACTCAACAAGCCAAGTTAAAGCTCAGTTACATTATTGCCAACTCTGATATTTCTTACTTAATGCTTTAACGTGTCGCAGAAGTCCCCACCTTCTCTGCGAGACGCTATTTGCGTTCAATGTACTCTAATGATAGGTATTGTGAGCGGGGGGATTCGTCATCGCCCTTGCCGTCTCCCCTTGGGAGAAAATTTTCTGATAGAATTATTTGGTCTTGACCATCAATGCCATAAGCGAAAACCAAGCTAACAGGTATATGTTGCAAGAAAAAGATTTGGGTCTTGGGAACCAGGACTCCTGCCCTTGGAGGGAATGTTAGACTTTCTGGTACTACGAAGTCCTGGAGACTGTTCCCGATGAATTGGGAAGCCCCGTCCGTCTTACGGCGGCGGGGTAGTTCACTGCTTTAACTCTAAACTCAATTCTCTTACTCAATTAGAAGATTTAAGTGAGGCGCTATTAGATTTTTCCACATCATCTGACTTGACAAAATGGTTAAATAATGTAGTGCAAAGCTGAAAGATTCACTCAACTTCCTCACAGAGAATTAACAGCGTTTCCATTGCCTCTGCTAGAGAAATCAACTCTGTCCAAGAGGAGCCACTAACTAGATTTTGGGCGTGAGCTAATCGGTTTCGCAACTGTTCAGCAGACTTTAGGAAGCGTTCACCAAACCGTTTGGATTTTAATCCCAGTTGCTGGAGAAGTTCTGGCTGATTTAAAATCAACTCTCGCTTATCACAGAATTGCAGATAATCTAACAAATCCGTAGCTTCGTTTCTTTCCTGACTCTCTCGCCATAACCGTTGAGCAACCTCTAAGCGCTCAGGTTTGAGGACTTTTTGCCAAGAATCTTGAGGATAGTAAATCCGCACCAGGCGCAGCAAATTCATTTCTAGGAGCGTTACCAAGCCAAACAGCAGCATTCGCGCGGGTGCTTTCTGCAAGTCGCCACAGGTAATAATACCACTTACCTGATTGCAGTCCAAGACAAACAATCGCGGAGTTTGTTGTAGGATGGGTAGCAACTTTATCAGTGGGGTAGAAATGGCTATTAGTTCTTTGGGATGAAACACCCGTTGATAGTCGCCACACTTGCCTTCTTTGCCTTGAATCAAACTAGAGCGTTCTACATAACCGCTTATAATATCTCCTGTCTCAACGCCGATAACATCAAAATTTTGTGCCTGCATCCAATGCAGCACTTCTGTCACCTCCGCATTAGCTGGCATAGCTTTGAGGGGTTCTGCCACATATTCAATGGTGATATTGTTCTCAAATAAACTCCGCAGGTCTTGAGAACGCGATTTTAGGTGTTTCATCCTCCGGTTGTGAACTTACGCTTAGATAATCCTAGGGCACTCACGCGATGTCTGCGACGGGCTACGCCTACGCCAGTGGAATTTTCTGCCAGATTACCCCTGCAATCGCTATCTCGACAAATACCATAGACCAATATCATACTATCCTAGTTATTATAAAGATAGTGACGCTTAGACATTTTCAAGGAATAAAATATTTTGCAACTACAAAAAAATAAATATTTATGTAGTTATTTGGATCAGATTAGTTGATTAATTTTGCTAAAAATGCCGAAAATTCTCGCAAAAAAATGTTATTACTAAAACGACATATCGAATTGATAGTTGGTAGAATTTTACCAACGATAACCAAAATTGATAAATAATATTATTATGCCAAGAAAAGAACAAGGATGGGTTACATTTCAAACCTCAGAGGACGAGCGGAAGATTCTAGAGGAGTTCTGCGAACAGTCTCAACGCACCAAGACTGAGATTTTGCGGGAACTCGTGCGTAGTCTCCCTCAGCACTCGTCAGGAACAGTACTACCACCAACTCAGCAAGAAAAACAGGAAGATATCTACTATACTCAAAAGCCTGATATAGAAAGTACTATTCCCAAGAAATCACTAAAAGTTAGCTCTCGTAATATTCTTAAAGGTGTTGTTAAACGAGTTGTTTATGGAGCAGTTAATAGTGAGATAACTCTGGAAATTATTCATAAAGTAGAATTAACCTCAATTATCACCAGAGCTTCGGCAGAAGAGTTAGAACTATCTGAGGGAAAAGAAGCTTATGCAGTGATTAAGTCGAACGATATTGTCATTGCTAGAGAATAAAAATACGGGATTTTAGGCGTTGGGTATTAAATGTCAGCGTAGGCGTAGCCCGTCGTAGATATCGCATCTACACCCACAGCAAAACTGACGAAGGTTACAACTTTTAGTAAGCATTTTTTGATAGAGTGATGCTTTGTCAAACGCTCTCATATTCATGTCGTCCCAGGTATCGCTCCCCCAATCGCTCCATCCATACCTACCCCTCACCGCTCTTGCGCCCATGCAGGATGTGACAAACCTCTGGTTTATGAAGGTCATTGCCCACTACGGCAGCCCTGACTACTTCTTCACCGAGTATTTCCGCGTCAATGATACCTCACGGCTCAATCGTAACATTCTGGCAGCAATCACCGAAAACGACACGGGTCGCCCTGTTTTTGCTCAAATGATTGGCGAAAGCATTCCAGACTTAGTAAGAACAGCAATTGATCTCTGTCGCTATAATATCGCTGGAGTTGATTTGAATATGGGCTGTCCAGCACCTAGAATCTATCGCAAAAATGTTGGGGGTGGATTGTTGCTCTCACCAGAAAAAGTAGATCGGATTTTAGCAGAATTGCGGCAGGCAGTGAACGATCGCCCTTTGACTGTCAAGATGCGCGTAGGCTTTGAAAATACAGATAACTTTTACAAAATTCTAGATATAATCAATCGCCACAACATTGATTTATTGAGTTTGCATGGTCGCACAGTGAAAGATATGTACCACGGGGCAGTGAGATATGATTTGATTGCTGAAGCGGTTAGACGAGTCGATTGTCCAGTGCTTGCCAATGGCAATATCAACTCTGCAAAAACTGCTATTGAAGTGCTTTCTCAAACGGGCGCAGCTGGTGTGATGATAGGGCGCTGGGCGATTGGCAATCCTTGGATTTTTAATCAAATTCGGCAAGCTTTGCGCTTCGAGCCGATCGCACCCGTTCCTTTAGTAGAAGTACGCAACTATATTGATCGTTTATGGCAGACCCCCACAGCAGCAACTATGCCAGAGCGATCGCGTGTAGGCTATCTGAAAATGTTCCTCAACTACATTGCCCTGAGTGTTGACACTGAAGGTCATTTCCTGCGGCTGATGCGACAGACGCAGACCGAGATAGAATTGTTTAACCTCTGCGATCGCGTTCTCCTTGCCGATCTGACGAAAACTTTAGCCCTAGCACCCTCCTTGAGCGTTTAAGTAACTATGGCAACTATTTGAAATAGGCATTTTTGACGCTTTCTGAATACGAATGCGAGGTGCTGAAAATAGTACCTCGCAATCTCTCTGTGCTGTTTATTTATGGAAGAGTGTCAATCATCATTAAGCAACAATAATTTTGTCGTTGGTTAGTGACAATCCAGCAGATAATTGGGCAAATTTTACCTGATTAAAGGCAGATGCACTGCCATCTTGGTCAAAGAACAGTCCACCTGTAGAAAAATCATAGATAAACCGTTGATTGCTTGTCGTTGCAGATGTTCCAACGATAAACTGATTTTGCTGAAGTGAACCTATTGATAACCCGCCACCAAAATCAGCAGCCGATACCTGAATCCGGTCATTAGTTACGTTGAAGTCATAAAGACGATCAATACCTTGATTAAAGCCATTGAAAACAAAGGTATCATTGCCAAAACCACCTGTTAGGGTATCATTACCAAAACCACCTGTCAGGATATCATTTCCATTACCACCTTTGAGGGTGTCATCTCCATTACCACCGCTAAGGGTATTATTCCCTAATGCGCCAAATGCAGAGATGTAATCATTATCATCACCCCCCAAGAGTAAGTTATTGCCTGTTGAATAATCAACAATCAATTTATCAGCACCAGCGCCACCGTTGAGCGTATTATTGCCTGATGCCCTGCGATAAACTCCTTTTTCGTCGCCGGAATTGTCGTATTCGTAGCCAGAGGCTGAGAGATAATCATTGCCATTATCTCCATTGAGTAGATTATTGCCCGTTGAATAATCAACATTCAAATTATCGTCACCAGCACCACCATTAAGGGTGTTATTTCCAGTAGTGTTATAAAAAGCTCCTCCGAAGCCGCGGCCGTAGCTAGAACCGGAGAGAGAATCATTGCCATCTCCACCAGAAAGCAGATTATTGCCTCGTGAATAGTTAACATTTAAGTAATCGCTACCAGCACCACCGTTAAGGGTGTTATTCCCTGAAGTGTTATCAAACCTATAGCCCTCAAATTCAGAGGCAAAGAGAGAGTCATTGCCATCGCCACCAGACAGCAGATTATTGCCTGTTGAAATATTAGCACTCAAGTAATCGTCACCAGCACCACCGTTGAGGGTGTTATTACCAGAGGAAAGATTGATAGAGAGATAATCGTTATTATCACCACCATCTAGGAAGTTCTTACCTGTTGAAAGTAAGGCACTCAAGGTATCGTTACCAACGCCTCCGTTGAGGGTGTTATTGCCAGACACTCTAGGGTCGTAGTAGCCACTAGAGGCAGAGAGATAATCATTGCCATTGGAACCATCCAGTAAGTTATCACCTGCGGAACCGTCAGCAATCAAGGTATCGTTACCAGCGCCACCCTTGAGAGTGTTATTACCAGACACCACATTACCTTCGTAGTCCCCTAATGCCGAGAGACTATCATTGCCATCGCCACCAAACAAGAGATTATTGCCTGCTGAAGAGTCAACATTCAAGTTATCGTCACCAGCACCACCGTTGAGGATATTGTTCCCTGCACCACCCCGTAGCAAGTCATTACCAGCACCACCGTCGAGGGAATCATTGCCAGTATCACCAATAAGGGTATCGTTCCCCGCACCGCCAATGAGAGTATCATTTCCCGTACCACCCCGCAGCAAGTCGTTGCCACTCTTGCCGTCGATGCGGTCATTCCCGCCCTGACCATTGATGACATCATTTGAGTTATCTAAACCTGTAACGTTGTTGTCGAGGTCATTGAGGAAAGTCACCGTGTTCTTGTTGAACACGCTAGTTGCAGTGGAGTTGGCATCAAAGACATCAAAACTATCGGTGATGCTAGTTTGCCCATCAAACAGGATATTACCAATAGCTGGTCTGTTTCCAGAAGCTTTCAGGTTATCGAGGTTTTCTAATTTGAAGTTTTTTAGAATCGTTTTGGTATTAGCAACCCCATCAAAGGTAATTTCCAGATTGTTACCATTCTGGGTAAGCAACAGATTTTGGGCAGTCAAATCAGCACCCTGGAATTTGATCGTATCCACTTCGGCAATAACTGCTGCTGTCGGGTTTGTTCCTTTACCTATGCCACCAAAATCAGTGATAGTATCAGTCCCATCACCCAAGTTGTAAATAAATTTATCCTTGCCGCCACCACCAGTCAGAGTGTCATCGCCCTGTTGAGCTGTAATGGTATCGTTGCCTACTTTACTGTTAATTATGTCAGCGTCATTACTGCCCAGTAGAGTATCATTACTGTTAGTTCCAATGATATTTGTCATAACTTTTACCTTTCTTAATCGATATTCCCGTAAATTTAAATTTCTCAGCCCTGAATTAGTACTGTTTTAGAACACAAAAACCCGCCGAGAGTTGATACTTTCGACATATTTTGATTTCCCTCTGGAGGGACAGTAATTTTTCTTGAAAATCCACACTGTTGAGCAGATTGCAACTAGCACCTATCTACATATCAAAATCTCATGCACTGTACAAATTAATGACTTTGTGCATGAACTCAAATAGTTCATTTCAGGCTTTTTATAAGCATCCTTGATTAAATACCTTAGGCGCAGCCCCAACTTAGGCATTCTTGCAAAAACATCACAAAATCAAGCTTAAATGCCTGAAAATCACACTTCATACTTTAATTTTTTTGTCAATGCGTAAATCCTAGTGTCTTGAAAATAGGGAACAGTTAACTCTTGATACAGAAGGTTATTTTTATCCCCTCGTTGTGGGCTATTGACTGTGGGTGTCTAGCTTAAAAAGAGAGAACATTTAAATAACCTGATACTAACTAAATACTGAAGTTTGCTTGTATGTCTATACTTCAAAAAGTATCTTTGCATACTCTTTACATTGTAGGAGAGATATGTGAGTAAATAGTCGTAAAAAAAGTAAACTATGTAAAGATAAATAAATCGCAATCGGTTCGAAGAAGAAATCAAAATGGGCTACGCTCCGCTACGCTAACAAAGACGTTTCCGTTACTCTGGTCATAATCAAGATGATCTCTACGAGACGCTGTGTTATCCGCCAATCATACAGAATTAAGGATGAATCCTGACTTCTAAATTCTGTTTTGATAAACGGGAAAAGCTTGGTCTACAAAGACTTTGGTATAAACTTTCTTCGAGGAAGAAGACCAAAATGCAAGGAGTCAGACATAGTTTTTTTGGAAGAATGCCTGAAACATGATTAATTTGTTGTTACATACTTGTAAATTTTTCTGCCGACCTACTTATGTGCTAAAAAATCCTCTTAGTGTGTTCTTCATATTTTCAGAGTTTATAGTCAAGATTTTGCACATAGCAGTCACAAAGAAGTTTGAGCCGAAGCTTTCAAAGTAGGAAACCTCAAGATGCTTGAAAGATTGATAAAATACATCTTTTTATTTTTGAGCGCTGCGATGCCTGCGGTTCTTGCTAGCCTACGCCTGGTAATAGATCATATCTGTGCAATAATCGCGATCGCTTACCAAAATTACAGATGCAGAGATGCCCAAAAGGATTGCGATCGCAATTCACATTAGTTCATTATCGTCAGGTGACAGAAGCAACAGTTATACAAAGGTATAAATGGATAGTGTTGAGATGATTTACTTCTAAACTGAGTTGAGCAATTTCCAAAGCTTTTTGGTACAGTATTCTAGAAAATCCAGATGACAAAGATAGGCGATCGCTAATTGCAATTGCCAGTCTATTGCTCAAAATCTAGAATGCAGTTGCTATGATCAAACGCCTGCTTGTGGTCGAGTCTCCCGGAAAAGTCAAAAAACTCAGTCAAATTCTGGGTTCGGATTGGAAAGTTTTAGCCAGTTGTGGCCACATCCGAGAACTCAGCAATGAAGGGGACGATTCCTTGGGCTTCGTCATGGACGGCAGTAATGTTCGGTGCAATTACGTTCCGCGTGACCAACGAGCGAAAGAAACAATCCAGAAGCTCAAGTCTGCGGTGAAGCAGGTTGATGAAGTTGTCTTAGCAACTGACCCAGACCGGGAAGGCGAGACAATTGCTTGGCATCTCAAAGAAACGCTGGGTTTAAGGGAACCGAAACGAGTAATTTATACTGAGATTACAGCATCGGCGGTACAGAGTGCGATCGCTAATCCCAGAAAGCTAGACCAAAATTTAATCGGTGCTGGGTTATGCCGAGATTGCCTAGATAAGCTTGTAGGTTATAAAGGTAGCCCTTTAGTTTGGGCATTGAATAACGGTGCTAAGAGTGTTGGCAGAGTCCAAAGTGCCACCTTGCATTTGATTTGTCAGCGAGAAAACGAAATTCTGGCTTTTGTTCCCCAAGATTACTGGAGTGTCTGGGTAGATTATGCTGAAGGATTTCGGGCTTTTTACAAAGGTACAGTAGATTCTGCAAAAGATGCAGCAGACCAAGAAACTGAAACTCATGATGATGCAAAGGTAGGTAATAGTCCAGAAACACCTGAGTCTAAGCGCGTTCTTTCCGAAGCAGAGGCTACACGTTTAGTTGAAGAAGCACAGCGACATCCTCATCAGGTGATTCATTTTGAAGGAAAAATAGTTAACCGTCAGCCACCGCCACCATTTACAACTTCCAGCCTTCAGCAAGCAGCTGGTTCAAAGCTGAGGTTTGCTCCTGACAAAACCATGATTGAGGCCCAAAAGCTCTATGAGGCAGGGCTTATCACATATATGCGAACAGATTCAGTAATGCTGAGTCCAGAATTTTGTACCAGCGCTCGTAAATGGTTAGAGCAAAATGATCCGCAGAATGTACCGCAGCAAGTCGCCAAGCATCGTAGTAGCAAATCAGCTCAAGAAGCACATGAGGCGATTCGTCCAACAGATGTATTTCGTCCCTCAGTTCAATTGCGTTTAGAACTTCCTGATGATGAGTTTAATCTTTATGTAATGATCTGGAAACGGTCAATTGCTTCTCAGTGTCGTGCTGCCCAATTGCGTAAAACTTTGGTGATTACTCAGTCTGGTTCTCTACTGTGGTCAGCTAGAGGGCAAGTAATTGAATTTTACGGTTATGCCCGCTACTGGAACAATCTCAGCAAGGATAGTATTTTACCTTCATTACAACAGGGACAAGCATTGAAACTGGAGAATGCTGGACATGAGCAGAAGCAGACGCAGCCACCACCGCGTTATAGTGAACCCAAATTAGTACAACTGATGGAACGTAAAGGAATTGGTCGCCCAAGTACTTATGCTCCTACTGTTGCTACCTTAAAAAAACGAAATTATGTCGAGTTGAAAAAAGACCATCTGCAACCGACAGCGTTAGGGTTAGAAGTTGATGCGTTTTTGCTCAAAGCACTACCAGATTTACTAGAGGCGGAATTCACAGCGAAAATGGAGGATGCCCTTGATGCAATTTCCGAAGGAAAAAACTCTTGGCAGCATTATTTAACTAGTTGGAATCAGAATTACTTTGTACCAGCACTATCCAAAGCTAAGACTGTAGTTGCGAGTTCCCCAACAGGTAAAGCTAATGTGATAAGCGATCGCAAATATGAAACTTCCAAAACGCGATGCCCTGAATGCAAAAATTTTCTCTCTAAAATTCCGAGTAGTAAAGTTAAAAAGAAATATTTCCTCAAATGCACAAAAGGCTGTGAAAATGTCGTACTATTTTGGAGCGACTTTAACAAAACTTGGCAGCCACCACAAGCTAAAACAGTCCAAGCTGAAAATCAACAAAAGCCTCCCGTGAAGATGACGGCATATCCCTGCCCGGTATGTAAGAAACCTCTAGAGGAGTACAGTTATATCAAAGAGGGGCAGAGTAAGACAATGTTGCGATGTTCTAACGCACAATCCCGTAAAGATACGAAACATAAAGATGTAGCTTATTTCAGTACGCCAAAAGGGTGGTGGAGTCCTAAGTTTGGGGAGATATCAAAAACTTAACTAAAGCTATCCGGCTCATTTCACCGCTAGACAAATAAATTTGAGTTTTATCTGATAACGCCTTTACCCACCAAGCTTGATATTCTGTTGCTTTAGTAGATTTATCAACAAGTTTTTAAATATGCCACTTAGGATACCAATAAGAGGAGTAGGCACAGTTAGGAGATATCGGCGGAAAGTTTTGACATCGAAGGGCCAAACGGGCAACTCATCAGTCATAGTGTACAAGGCACGTAGCTGCTGAATTTTTTCAGATTTTTTCTTGAAAGCTTCTGTGTCTTCAGCCAGACTAGTATAAATCCCCGAATAATCTGCTCGGAACTGCCGAGCAATTTTATCTAAAGACTTTTCTTTAGCTCTTTTCATACCGCTATTTGCTGCCAGCAATGGCCCAAAAAAACATCCCATTGATAGAAAAATATACAATGGAATTACCAGATGAACAAACCAGAATCCTTTTCCGACATCTTGTGTAATTACTTGATACTCAATCACGCCAATCCAGATACCCAAAACAGCAACTAGATAGGCAGTTTTAAGCGAATAATCACTGAGACATCGCAGACCACCACAGCGATCGGGATGAAGAGGATTAATATCAAGATCCTTGTTTCCTAAAATTCTATAGAAAATCCAAATATTTGTAATCAAATTAATGACAAGTATACTACCCATATATACGACTGCAAATGTGGCGATCGTAATGGTAAGTCCTGGTAGAAAACTAGAGCTAGTCCAACTCTCTTCTAATCTAGGTCTGATGATAAAAACAATAGTGCTGAAAAAGAGAGCGCTGGCAAGTGCAGATAGTTGTCGCCATTTTTGGGAATAGAGGTTAATAACAAATTGATCAATCTGAAATTTGTCTATTTCTAATACGTCAGATTTTTCCAGGTCTTGAATTACTTTATCGATTGCTTGAAAACTCCATAAGTAATATCCCAATGTTACTGGATTAATGAAAAGTCCTACTAACCAGGGAATCCAGTCTTTAAGTAACCCCATCTGTCCCTGCTTAGACCACAGCGTATCACTTATCCATGCAGTAAACAAATAAACTACAGTAGCGGTAAGTGCTGCCAACAGCCCGAAAGTTAGAGGAGAAAGACCAAGTTTTCCAATTACTAGATACGCAACAGGGTCAAATCGGTGAAGGTTCCGTTTGTGCGAAATATCGTTTGTCATTCTTTAACAATGAGTCAGGTAAATAACACCATACATATTTAGGGGTAAATGTGCCAATTTTGGCAAAATATAGTAATAAATCTGGTGAGCCAAAAAAGCTCACTCTATAAACTTTTGAATTCTTAATTTTGAATTGTACGTAGCGCTACTAAGTATTTATCAATACGGACTGACCTTAGTGGTAAGTTCTGCGGGGTTCAAATTTTCATAGCGTTCAAAGGGTTGATGAATCCAGGGGTTGTCAGCCAAGTAATCGACATAATAATTGGGTGCTATAACTGAACAGGCTTTATACCAAAGAACGGCAGTGCGAATTTCCTCAATTTGGGAATCAGTATTTTGCTTGAGCCAAGGTATAGTCTGTTGGAGTGTGATGCCAGAGTCTACTAAGTCATCTACTAAAAGAATGCGCGAACCTAACTTTTCGGCAGTCATTGTCAAGTGGCGGGAGAAAATTAAATTACTTCTTTCTTGCTTACCAACGCCACTGTAAGATGAGGTTGCTAATATTGCCAGTGGTTGCTGGTATATCCGGGAGAGAATATCTCCAACTCTTAATCCTCCTCTGGCAAGACAGATAATCTGGTTAAATTCCCAACTGGATTGATAAATCTGGATAGCCAGTTGTTCAATTTTTTGGTGATAATCTGACCAAGAAACGTAAAGGTCTGGCATAAGTCTAACGGAAGTGGTAGATGGCTAGTATTGAAGGCAATCGCAAACTTTTTATTTTAGTATGAGCGCAAGTTATTATGAAAGATTATGCTGCTGATGGCGATGCCCAACGAGATATTCTTAGTGAAAAACTCGACTTAAAAACAAAACTGGCTTATGGTGCAGGGGATTTAGGCCCGGCAATTACTGCCAATATCTCTGTGTTTTATCTGCTGATTTTCTTTACCAATGTCGCTGGTATCCCTGCGGGTTTAGCTGGCACTATTTTGATGATTGGCAAAATCTGGGATGGCGTAAATGATCCTCTTGTGGGATTCCTGACTGATAAAACGAAATCTCGGCGTTGGGGCCGTCGTCTTCCTTGGATGTTTTATGGAGCAATCCCTTTTGGAATTTTATTCTTCTTGCAATGGATTGTACCGCAATTTAGTGCAAATCAGAGTGAGAATATTTGGCCGTTGTTCTGGTATTACGTAGCGATTGGGATTCTATCTCAAGCGTTTTACACGGTTGTGAATTTGCCTTATACGGCAATGACTCCAGAACTAACTCAAGATTACGACGAACGTACCAGCCTTAACAGCTATCGCTTTACATTTTCCATTGGTGGCAGCATTTTGTCATTAATTTTAGCGCTAATTATTTTTATCAAAATTAGCGATCGCCAACAAGCATATCTCGTTTTAGCAGCAGTTTGTACTGTAATTTCGATTTTAGGATTATATTGCTGCGTTTTTGGAGTTCGCGATCGCATCTTGGCTTTTGAGGCTAAACGCATCCAAACCGAGGAACCTGCATCTCTCCCCTTCGGCGAACAGCTAAAAATAGTCTTCAGCAACCGACCTTTTTTATTTGTTATTGGTATATATCTTTTTTCTTGGCTAGGTGTGCAGATTACAGCCAGCATTATTCCCTATTTTGTAGTCAATTGTATGGCCCTTAAAGAATCAGATGTGCCCACAGTGCTGATTGCAGTCCAAGCAACTGCCCTGCTGATGCTATTTGTCTGGGGTGAGTTGAGTAAAAAAGTCGGGAAAAAAGTTGTTTATTTTCTGGGAATGAGTTTGTGGATAATAGCTGCTGCCGGACTATTTTTCTTACAGCCTGGTCAAATAGTTTTGATGTATGTGATGGCTGTGATGGCAGGTATTGGTGTATCCACAGCTTATCTGATTCCCTGGTCGATGATTCCAGATGTAATTGAATTAGATGAACTGCAAACTGGACAACGCAGAGAAGGCATTTTTTATGGCTTCATGGTTTTGCTACAAAAATTTGGTTTAGCTTTCGGACTGTTTTTGGTAGGAAATGCTTTGCAAGTATCAGGTTTCAAAGAATCCGTAGCCGGAAGTCCACTACCTATCCAACCAGAATCGGCACTGTTTGCTATTCGTATTGCCGTTGGCCCCATACCTACAGTTTGTTTGCTTTGTGGCTTAGTTTTAACGTATTTTTACCCAATTACCCGCGAGATGCACGCAGAAATTATGCTGAAACTCAAAGAAAGGCAAGAGAAGAGGGGAAGTTAAGGGAGTGGGGAAAGATTTTTTTGTTTTACAGTTTCAAACCCTTAACTGAGTTACAGCAATATTGCCGGAAAAACATACGTCCACATCACTACCAGGGGTGCGATCGCGTTTGCCATATTCTCCTACATAATAAAAATCATCGCCTTCAATTCGATAGTTGACAGGCAAAGGTCTGCTACAGGCTTGGCAAAACACTATCTCAGGATGTGGTTCTCCTGGTAGCAGATTCGGCAAGTTCACATTCCAAAAGCTTCCTGGTTCTAGGGGACGCTTGAGTAAGTCCGCTAAAACTTCAGCTGTCAATTTGGCAGCTAGATCCCAATCAAAATTCTGCTTGGCTTTGCGATAGTGGGAAATAGCAATTCCGGGAATACCGTGCATTGCGGCTTCCCGCACAGCAGCCACTGTGCCAGAAATGTAGACATCGACTCCCAAGTTGCCCCCAGCGTTAATACCTGAAAGCACAAATTTGACATCTGCGTTGATTTGTGTTAAAGCAATTCTCACACAATCGGCGGGAGTGCCTGCGATCGCATATTCAGTCTCAGAACGTCGCTGGAGGTTGATGGCGCGAGTGGTAGTAACTTGATGTCCACACCCAGACTGATGATCGGCAGGAGCCGCGATAATAACATTTTTGCCATTTACAGCTTTGATTAGAGCTTTTATACCGGGGGCATCAATGCCATCGTCGTTAGTTAAAATTATAGTCATGTATATATTATTCTAGATTTAGCCAAAATATCAGAGAAGTTGCAGAGATAACCCATAAAAGGGTATAGCAGGACAAGCAACTTGCATATATGAAAAGTTATACTTCTTTCTGCCAAAAATATTCATTATACGATATCATTTCTAGATGGTTTGCAAATTCCGCCCTAAGCATTTGGGTTAATTCTCAAAATGGGCGGTATTTCTTGTCAATTTTATGCTTGCAACCGCGATCATCAGAAGTTTGTGCAATCAAAAAATCCCGTAAAATACATATCTGCTGGTAGTAGCAAAAACTTGATCCCGGAGAAAACCGCGAACGAGGTGATTTTTGCACTAGTTCTGTAGTATTTTTGGTGCAAGTCTGTCTTAGGGATCACACGATGAAACAGCTCCTCAAACAAATATTTAGTAGTCAAAAACACCTTATCCGGCTGGTTTTAACATTGGTGACGGTTATTTTAACAGCCTCGCTGTTTGCCACACCTGCTTTAGCCACAGGTGTGTATCAATTACCCAGCCTCACAGCAGACACCTGGGTATTGGATCAAGGTGAGGTTATCAGCCGTCTGAATGAAGGTAAAATTAGCAGCGCTTTCGAGGATTTGGCAAAGCAAACAAATAAGGAAGTCAGAATTGTGACTGTTCGCCGCCTTGACTACGGTGAAACACCAGAAAGCTTTACCAAAGAGTTGTTTGAAAAATGGTTTCCGACAAAAGAAGCCCAAGCTAATCAAACTTTATTGGTTATTGACACAGTTACCAATGGTACTTCCATTATTACTGGGGATGAAGTCAAACCTTTACTCACTGACGCTATTGCCGAGAGTGTAGCTACTGAGACAGTAAGTGTGCCGTTACGCAATGGTAACAAATACAATCAGGCATTTCTAGATGCTAGCGATCGCCTTGTTGCCGTCCTCTCCGGTAAAGCCGATCCGGGGCCACCCCAAGTTACTGACAATGTACAGGTAGAAGGCACCTACAAGAAAGCAGAAGAAACCAACCAAGGTAACGCTACTGCTTGGGTAGTAGGGTTGTTAATTGCCGCCACCGTCATCCCAATGGCGACTTACTACATTTATCAGATAAATCAGCCATCATCTGATGGGTAATTGGATAATCAGGGTCATTCAATTTTAGATTTTAGATTTTAGATTTTTCCTTCAATCCAAAATTAAAAATCTAAAATTGGCTTAATCCTGAACATACTCTTGCCCTTTTACTAAAGCCACCTCAGCCCGAACAAATTCTCGACCCAAATAAGCCGCATGATTTAATTGAGTTACAGGCGGGGGCTGAGTTTCTTCAAAAATCTTCACGCAAAGTTCTTTCGCCGTCCTCGCACTAAAAACCGTTGTGTAAGTTCGTTCTACCTTTCCTCGTGCCGGAATTACCTTCCCAGTTTCGGGATCGATAGCTAAACCACGCTCATCAATTACGTTTGTGAAATGCTTGGCATAAATTAACCCTGCGTCTCGATCCAAGTAAATAATAAAATATCCACCGGGATCGAGATCGATATGACGCTGGGAAATTTTATCATCAATTGCGGCTAAATCTTCAAGTATTAAATCCATAAGCACTAGCAAAAGAAATTTTCTTTTTTCAGGGTTTTTACACTATATATTAAGTGTAATTCGTCGTTCCCCCTCTACCTTGGCAAACTTTTAAGAATCTCGGTTACTAAATGGCAACTCTGCATTAATCGCCTCAATCTGTTGCTGTTCGAGTTGATTCACTTCCTTAATATAGGGACGGATAATTTGTCCTAAACGATTGTTGTAAAAACGGTGCAAACTATGATTGGGCATAGCAGGGAAACCGCGCCGTTTTTTGTGACGGCCACCTGCACCAGGATCAAAAATTTGGATTCCGTTAGCGATCGCCCACTCAATAGGCGCATAATAGCAAGCATCAAAATGTAAGCAATCTATTTCTTGGAAACTTCCCCAATAGCGTCCATAGAGTTTGTCACCTTTAAACAAACAAAAGGACATTCCTAAAGGATGAGAATTATCTTCTTCGCTATATGCAGCGACAAACAAGACTCGATGGCGATAATCATTGTGTAGCTGCTCAAAAAACCTCTGTGTGAGATACTTGCTACCCCACCAGCCAAATTTATCACAGGTGTCTGCATAAAACTGGTACATCGAGGGAAATAAAGAGTAGGGAATTTCATCACCACTCAGAGGTTGCAATCTTAAACCAGCTTTCTCGACAGCTTTACGTTCCCGCTTGATATTGCGGCGTTGATTGGCGTTAAACACTTTCAAGTAGTCATCAAAAGTTTTAAAGCCAGCATTTTCCCAGACGTAACTGTGGTGCAACCAAGTTGTAAAGCCATGCCGTTCCAACATCGGCCGCCATTGGGGATCGACATAGAGAAAATGACATCCAGAAATCCGATTTTTGGAGCAGAATGTGTCAATTTCATGCACCATCATCGCGGTGATTTCGTCTTCATCTTCTCCTGGGGCGATTAAAAAGCGATAACCTTCAGCTGGGGTAAATGGTGTCATACCCAGCAATTTTGGGTAATATTGAACTCCGATGCGATCGGCTAACTCTGCCCATTGGTGATCGAATACAAATTCACCAGAACTATGTCCTTTGAGATAAAGTGGTGCAGCCGCAATCAGCGTTCTATCCCGCCACAATGTCAAGTGATTTGGCAACCAACCACTTTTAGCCGTAGCACTTTGGGAGGTTTCGAGATTATTTAGCCACTCCCATTCTAAAAATGGCGTTTTGAGTGGCATTGCTAAAGCATTCCAGGCATTTTGGGGTACTTCAGCGATTTTGTTTGTCCAAACGACAGAATAGCGAGGCTTAAGTTGTTCTACCATCTTAGGGGAGTAGGGATGAGTAAGAGGCAGGGGGCAGGGGGGCAGAGGGGCAGGGGAGGCAGGGGGAGCAGGGGGAGAATTCGTAACTCCTAATTCTTCACTCAGAACTGTTTTGCCCAATTCCCAATTCCCAATATCCAATAACTTAACTTAGCGTAATCTAATCTGCTGGTTGTTGCAGGCGATAGTGCAAAAACACTTCTTGCTCAACTGTATGAACTTCTAAAAGCTGCAACTTGGGAGCTAAATGGGGTAAAAAACCTTTCCCTTCTACAGGTGTGGGGGCAGTACTACCACCTAAAATCAGGGGACAGACAGTTAGCCATAATTCATCAATTAAATCTAAGCCCAGCAGGGAAGCGACTAATTCACCTCCACCCAAGACCACCAACCGTGTTATATCTATATTGGCTAGATGCTTCAAAGCTGCGGGAATGTCAATTTCTCGCGTTGGTGTTTCAAAAACCAGAATCTGCTCAAATTCTGGAGGACACTCTTGTGTTCCGGTTCCCAGAGTTGAAGGAAGCGTCTGTAAACAACGTCCTTTCCATGAAAGTTTTCCCAGTGCTGTCGTGAGTAGCCAGCGTCTAACTGGTTGCTTAAAAAAGTTAATTTCCGGATTGAGGTTTCCAGAGTGTGTAGTCACTATATGAACTGGCTGCGGAGGCTTCCCCTCTTGTGCCCGAAGTCGCACTAGAGTTGGATCTGATACAGTAAGTGTCGTTCCATAAGCCCGGAGAGTACCAGCACCGAATAAAACCGCATCAGAGGCAGCGATTTGTTTTTCTAGATGTGCTTTATCAACCCTTGAGCCAAAGCGAGCAGGCGATCGCCTAAAATCTGCTATCTTGCCATCTGCACTCATTGCTAAAACAACTGTAGTATGAGGACGATGTTGCAACATTAAATTGATTTGATAGTTGGAATATTTTCTTTGTTTGTATGTAGATTCTCAAAAAAAATCCATGCCTGCAAGTTATTTATTTACAATTTTACCACTGTATTTATATGCAACACAAACCACTTTTACATCTAGCATATATGAGTTTTGGTATACCACGTTTCTTTTTGAATGATAGCAATTTGTTATTTTTAAACATTGAAAATAAAATTCTGATAATTTAATAAAATGTCTCATCTAGCCAGTCTAATTACATATCTTTGCTGTTGTGGTTTGCAGATGCAAAGTGAGACACTTGATGACTAATTCCCGCCAATCTTCCTTTCGTCGAATTTTAGTAACGAGAATATTGCTGCTGTTCGTTCCAGTTTTACTTATAGGCGAGATTGTAGCCTTGAATAAGGCACGTTCTAGCATATTGGGAACTGCGCGTCAAAATTTAACAGAAAGCGCCATTAGTAAAGGGGAGAGAATTGGCGATGCGATCGCAATCTTAAAAGCTAGTTTACTGAGTGTAAGTAAAACAACGGTGATTCCGTCGGGTTCGCCTATACAAGAGCAAGAAATTCTCGCACAGCTAAAACAACAACTTCCAGCCAATATTGAGTGTATCCAATTAACGGATCTCCTAAACCAGAAAATAATTGCCAGTAGCTGTGGGGATCAAGCAATTGGAGAATTAAGGTTCCCTTTGCCTAGTGATGGAATTGATGTCAAGACAATCTTCCCGCCAAAGGCAGGAATGACTGGAAAAAGAAACGCACAAAATCAATTACAGTTAGTTTTATCTGCACCAGTCTCCGATAAGCGAAAAAATTTAGTTTACAGCTTAAGTATTCAGTCTGCATTGTACCAACAAACCAGAAATCCGCCGGGATCGCTTACAGGCGTGATGGTAGTTATTGCTGAAGATGGCACAATTTTGGCACATCCATTCACAGACTGGGTGGGAACTAATATTAATCAACATCCCAATGCTTCCCAACTCAAAAGCATAATTAAAAATGCCCTTGCAGGACGAAATGATTCGATAAATCTGTCTTTTAAAGAGGGAAACGAATTAGTCGCTGGCTATACAGCTATTGCAAATCCACTCACCCAAGAGCAGCAGCAAAAATGGATAGTCTTAGCTGTTACTAGTGTCGATAATGCGCTTTTTGGTTTAGAAGAAATTAAACTAATTCTTATTGTTTTGACAGTTGGTTTGATTGGTGCAAGTTTGTTAGCATCCCTATATCTAGCTCCTTACTTGGCACGTCCTGTAGAAGAATTGCGAGACTACGCTCTCAATATTCACTCTCACCACGCCGCACAACCAGTTCCACACAATTTCCAAATTCGGGAATTCAATCAACTAGCCCAAGCATTAGACCAAATGGTAGAACGGCTCAAAGCTGGGGCAGAAGAACTAGAAATAGCTTGGAAAGAAGCAAAAAACGCTAACCAGATTAAAAGCCAATTTTTGGCTACGACTTCCCATGAATTGAGAAACCCATTACATACTATTATTAACTGCATTCGCGTGGTTGAAGATGGCTTATGTGATAGCCGTGAAGAAGAAATGGAATTCCTCAAACGTGCCAATGAAACAACGATTCATTTGCTAAATATTATTAATGATTTACTCGACATTTCCAAAATCGAAGCGGGTAAGCTTTCTGTAGTTATCACACCTCTCGATCTCCGACAAATATTGCTAGAGGTGATTAATTTACAATCAGTTAATGTTCAACAAAAGGGCTTGCAATTGAAATGCGAGTTAGATCCTCAACCGATACCAATTAAGGCAGACGCGGCAAAACTAAAGCAGGTGCTGATTAATGTTATTGGCAACGCTACTAAGTTCACCGACACAGGAAGCATCACCATTGCTACTGAAATTCAATCTAGTAATGGTAAATCTCAAGTAGTGGTAATAGTTAAAGATACAGGTATAGGCATTGATCCCAATCAACAGCACAAACTATTTCGCCCCTTTGTCATGGTGAATGGCACAACTGCGCGTCAGTTTGAAGGGACTGGACTAGGACTCGCAATTTCACGAAACTTAATCGAACTTATGGGAGGCAGCATTACTCTTGAGAGTACGGGACTTCATCAAGGTACGACACTAAAGATTACCTTACCCTTGATTGATATCTCGCTGTTACCTGTTGACAACAAAAAAGAAAATGTCGCGAATCTGGGATTGTCCTCTGAGAATAAGGGGGCAAAAGCAAGCCAATACTCTAGCCTACAGCAGTCTGGGGAAAGCCCCTCTTTGGGGAGCAACAAATCTGTAAAAGCAGTTGTAGACAAAGAGAAGTCGATGAAATTCCAGGTGTTACTTGGGAACGAGACTTACGAGATTAGCTTTTCGCCGCAGCAAACTATCTTGGTAAGTATTCCAAAAACAGAAGTTTATGCAAATGGGGCTTCTGAAAGATAATTTTTACTAGACTTTAATTCAAAATTCAAAAAAATAAATTTGAATCCTCACTCTTAACAGTTATGGCTTTGGCTCTGATTTAGAAGTGTTACTAAATAGCCAAGACACAAGATTAGGAATTGTAGCAGCCCCAAAAGAGAACAGCGCAATAATTGCATCACGAGGTAAAACACCATCTAACCAGCTACCCTGGATTCTGGAAACAGGGAAATCCTGATCTAGACCAATTTGAATCTGTTTAGTTTTACCAGAAAAGCGGGCTTCTATGCCTTTTTTGGGGACAATTTGCAGATGGCGTATTAGTTGAATATTTAAAGGAATATCAGGATTTTCTCCCATGAGAAATTGATTTTTTTTAATTTCTTGCTCCTGCCCTACCATGCGAATTTTGCCTTCTACAATAGTAGAAACATCTAAATCATCTCTGAGATCGCTGCCATTTCTATCTACATCTACAAACTGAACATTTTTGGTTTCTATCTTGCCCCGAAACCATTGCTCTGATTCAAATTTGGCAGGTTTGGCTAAGGTAATATAAATATTGGTGTTTTGTGGATATTCTAAGTTAAATTCTTGATTATCTGGATTTAAAATAAATTCTAGAGGTGTTTGATTATCTAGTTGTTTTTGTAAATTAGAATCTGGTAATTCATAGCCTTCTACTATAACTTTTATTGGTTGTTCACCTAAATACAGTTTTAATATATTAGCGTTATTTTTTAGGTCTAGTTTAGGATTTCGCTGTAGGGAGAAAGCCAACTGATTACGATAAAAGTCATAATTTAACTCAGTTACTTTTGTATTCGGTTGTAGCCGCAGTTCATTCAAATCTATTTTGCTCGTTCCTTCCAGATTAACCGGAGCAATAATCCATTTACTTTCGCGGTCTTTAAGTTGGATTGTTAACGACTTTAACTGATTAACTTGGGGTAATTCACTTTGAAACTTACCCGTGAAAGTTAAGGTTTGGATGCCTTCACTTTCTAATTCTTTAATGCCACGAATATTTTCAATAAAGCGTTTGGGTTGCTGACCATTATAGACAAAGCTCATTTCTTGAGAAATGATATTACCTTCAAAGGTATGAGTCCCAGGTGCGATCGCAGCAATAGTGCCGATAGTCAAAAATAAAAGTAACACCAGCCCCAACAATAAACTTTGATGATTTGAAATAGTTCGTAGTAAGCGCTTCAGGGCTGAAATGCTGACTCCAAACCACACAATTAGATGTGTTTTCAGAGAATTCAACCATTGGCGAATCTTAATGAAGTCGGGAAATTGTTTGGCTTTTTGCCGAGATGCCATGATTTATTTCAACCAATTTGGGTTATGTTCAAATACAATTCGCCTTTCGATGCGATCGCTAGGTTCATTTCTTCGCTCAATATTAGCAACGTAGCGCAGTTCATAGCGCCCTGCTGGGACATTACCATCCCAGGTAAAAACAGTTTCACCCTTTTTCGGGTTAGGGCGGGAAGTGCTATAAATTGCTTTTTCACCTTGGGGAAGGATTTCAAAGGTGGTAAATCTGACTCTATCCTCAGAATAAAAGACAAATTCATACTTGCCAGAAGTTTGCCCCAAAATAACTGGAACATACACAGGTTGGGAACCAAGACTATAGGATGCCACAGCGCGGAGTTTATTTGCTGGGATTTTGGCTTCTCTGAGAACGTAAGTATCCCAGCTAAAGCTGAAACCTGAACCATTCTTAGACAATAACAAGTCATCCATCTGATAGTGATAATTATCGCCTAATGATTTCACTATTATTTGGGGGTTTTTTCCACCATTTATTTGGGGAATTTTTACTGTGAGAGTGTTGCCGAAACTGGCGAGGTTCCGGGTAGCAATGGAAATTAAGCTCAAGCTATTGCCGCTTAAGGGTTCGAGTTTGATACCTTCGCAACGATTGGGTGGTTTTCGGCGGATGTAATCAGTAGTGCGGGGGTTTCCTTCTGGGCAAGAAGCAGCAGCAGGAAGATGGCTGATGCTGAGAATCAATAGGCTGGCAAGGATAATTTTATAATTCATGGCTTGTTTAAGGAATGCTCCAAGTAAGCAGTTGTTTTTGAATCTCAGACATGGGATAAGCGAAATCTCGGTCTGCACCTTTTTTTCGGGCAAAGACAATACCTAAAAGTTTATTTTGTGAGTCAAGCACAGGACTGCCAGAATAACCGGGTTTGAGTGCAGCTTGAGATATTTCTAATTGCTGGTTTTGATAGCTGATTTGTCCTGATTCCATAGACCAAGATTTATCTTCACCCCTTTGAGCAGAATGACCGATAATCCGAATAGGCATTTTCGGGGCGATCGCATTTGAGGAGATGGGTAAAGGCTGGATATCTTCTGGCAGATTAGCAATAACTTCCAAAACGGCTAAATCTAGTTGTTCGTCTGTGGAAGTCATTTTAAACAGCTTGGCATCTCGCCGCATTCGCACTCGGTCGCGTGGCGGTGAACTGAAAAATTCAATTTGAATATTTTTACCCTGGTCATAGCCATCAAAAATGACATGACGATTGGTGAGGATTAAAGTGCGATCGCCTTCTCGCTTAATTATGACACCAGTGCCGATCTCTGTTCCTTGGCGATCGCTGTTAAAAAACTCGGCAGTGATGCGTACCACAGAACGTTTAATAAATACAGTTGGATCATTTTTAGGCAACCATTGGCGATCATCTTCTACATTGGCTAGTTTATTCTGTTGCTCTGTCCATAAGCGCCGTGCTTCTCTATTGTTGTTGCTGGCATAGACAAATCTTTCTCTATCGTTATTAATTGCATCTAAAGTGGAGTCAATCTCCTCTGCTTTGTCAAACTGTTGAATGGCTTCTTTAAGCTTTCCTTGCTGTTGGAATACTAAACCCAAACCATTATTAGCTAGAGTATGAGCGCTGCCTAAGGTTATAGAATTATCTTCTGGCAATTTTAGGGCTTTTTTGTAGGCGGCAACTGCGGCATCTAATTTCTTCTGCTCCCTCAGCGCATTGCCGAGATTGTTGTAAGCAGTGGCATAGTTGGGGTTGAGTTGAATTACTTTTTGGAAGGCGGCAACCCCTGCATCTAATTTATTCTGGTTACTCAGGGCAATGCCGAGATTGTTGTAAGCAGTGGCATAGTTGGGTTTGAGTTGAATTGCTTTTTGGTAGACGACAACTGCGGCATCTAATTTTTTCTGGTCACTTAGGGCATTGCCGAGATTGTAGTAAGCAGTGGCATAGTTGGGGTTAAGTTGAATTGCTTTTTGGTAGACGACAACTGCGGCATCTAATTTCTTCTGGTAACTGAGCGCACTGCCAAGACCGTTGTAAGCATCAGCTAAGTTATGGTCAAGTTGAATTGCTTTTTGGTAGGCGGCAACTGCGGCATCTAATTTCTTCTGGTAACTGAGCGCATTGCCAAGACCGTTGTAAGCATTGGCATCGTTGGGATTGAATTGAATTGCTTTTTGGTAGGCGGCAACTGCGGCATCTAATTTCTTCTGCTCATACAGGGCAAAACCGAGATTGTTGTAAGCAGTGGCATAGTTGGGATTGAGTTGAATTGCTTTTTGGTAGGCGGCAACTGCGGCATCTAATTTCTTCTGCTCACTCAGGGCATTGCCGAGATTGTTGTAAGCAGTGGCATAGTTGGGATTGAGTTGAATTGCTTTTTGGTAAGCGGCAACTGCTGCATCTAATTTCTTCTGCTCACTCAGGACAGATCCGAGATTGTAGTAAGCATCAGCATTGCTAGGGTCGAGTTGAATCGCTTTTTCGTAGGCGGCAACTGCTGCATCTAATTTCTTCTGCTCACTCAGGGCATTGCCGAGATTGTTGTAAGCATCAGCATTGCTAGGGTTGAGTTGAATTGCTTCTTCATAGGCGGCGACTGCTGCATCCAATTTCTTCTGCTCACTCAGGGCATTGCCGAGATTGTAGTAAGCAGTGGCATAGTTGGGGTTGAGTTGAATTGCTTTTTGGAAGGCGGCAATAGCAGCATCTAATTTATTCTGATCTTTCAGGGCAATAGCGAGATTGTTGTAAGCAAAAGTATATTTAGGATCTAGTTGAATCGCTTTTTGGTAGGCGGCAACCGCAGCATCTAATTTCTTCTGGTTACTCAGCACATTGCCCAGACCGTTGTAAGCAGTAGCTAAGTTAGGGTTGAGTTGTAAGGCTTTCTGGTGAGATGCGATCGCCTCTTCTAATTTACCTTGAGCATTTAGCACATTTCCTATACCAACGTAAGCTTCGGCATCATTAGGATTGAGTTGTAATGCTTTCTGGTGCGCTGCTAAGGCTTCCTCTAGTTTTCCCTGTCGCCGCAAAGCATTACCCAAATTGTTATAAGCTTTGCCATTATTTGGTTCAACCTGTAAAACTTTACGCCAAATTGTCTCTGCTTGGGAGTTATTACCCACCACTTCGGCAGCGTCGCCTTGTTTAAATAGCTGTTCAATATTGTTTTGAGCAACTACAAACTGGGGTGTGGTAGCCAGAAATAGAGTTAAAAATAGAGTAGTAAATATACGGTTGTGCATAATCATGCTCATACGTTAGCTGATTTTATCAGGACTTGCCCGAAAATCGCTAAAAACCGGATGAATTTTTGATAAATACTCGTGAATGAGTCTTTGAACTCCGTGAATGAACCTCAGAGCTTCGTGAACGAGTCTTTGAACTCCGTGAATGAGCCTTTGAACTCCGTTAATGAACCTCGGAGCTTCGTGAATGAGTCTTTGAACTCCGTTAATGAACCTCAAAGCTTCGTGAACGAGTCTTTGAACTTCGTTAATGAACCTCGGAGCTTCGTAGACTGTAGTATAAGAGGATGTTTGAAAAGTCCTTTTGTCGGTATCAAATAGTTTTAGATCCCCCCTAACCCCCCTTAAAAAAGGGGGGAACCAGAATCAAAGTCCCCCTTTTTAAGGGGGATTTAGGGGGATCTAAAAGTGCCTAAAGTCACAGCGAAACACTTTTCAAACAACCTCTAAAGGTGTATTAGAGGAAACTTTGGATAAGTTTTATTTAACGGAAAATTAGACTTGAGAGCAGTTGTTCAGAAAAACAGGTTGGCCGCCTTGCTCAAGAGATAGCGTTAGTGCAGCAAGAATTTCTACTAACTGTGTGCCTACCCAGCCAGACGAAACCTCTGAGGGAGTATTGTTGAGGATAGAGTCAACAAAACAAGAGCAAACTCGCCCCAATGGTTCACCCGGTTCTAATTCCAGCACCACCTGCTTTTGATTTACCGGAATAAAATGATTGCCCTGCTGTTCAAACTCCCCATGTAGCAGCGTTAGAGGTGACGATCGCGACATTTCATCAAAAATCAAACTACCAAGGCTACCTACAATCCCCAGCCGTCGCTGCTTATCAGGATTCAGCCAGCACAAGTGAATATAAGCTTGAAAGCCATCTGGGTATGTCAGTGTTAGCCATACTAAATCAGCCAAACCTTGAGGCAGAGAAGGATTTGTATCTTTCTTCCCCTCTGCTCCCCTACTCCCCTGGTTACTGAGCGCAGTCGAAGTATGCTCCCCTGCTCCCTGTAGCCACACCGTACCCGTTGCTTGTACTTTCACAGGAATCTGACCCAGCCAAGCGTTAAAGATAGCAATATCGTGAATAGCTAAGTCCCAGAGCGCATCAACATCTTGGCGGACAGGCCCTAAATGGGTGCGTGTCGCGTAGCCGTAGCGTAAATCACCTAATTTACCCGCTTGTACTACAGTTTGCCCTTGCTCAACTGCTGGGTGAAATAAATAAGTGTGGTCAACCATCAGTATTAAATGATGCTGCTCTGCTAACTGGCAAAGTTCCCGACATTCTGCGGGGTCGAGAGTTAGCGGTTTTTCTGCCAAAACATGGTATCCGTTTTGGAGAGCGTCTTTAATTAAAGCATAGTGGGTAGTAGCTGGAGTTGCGATCGCAACTCCTGTCAACCCTGGCACTTTCTTTAAATCTTCCCATTGGGTTGTCAATACTACATTTTCATCTAAATTAAACTGCTGTTTTATCGCCGCTAATCGTTCTGGATGGGGATCTACGACAGCAACTACATCTACTTGCGGATGTGCTAAGAAATTCCGCAGCAGATGAACTCCCCAACGCCCAACTCCGATAACAGCAATTTTAATTTGGTTTGTCATTAGTTATTTGTCATCTGTCATTTGTCATTTGTCATTTGTCATTAGTTATTTGTATACAAAGGACGAGGGACAAATGACCACTGACAACCAAATGATTATCGGCTAATTACCAGTCTTTTAAGCTCAGGGTGTTTGCGGATTAGGGATTGCTAAAAAAGCTACCTTAGCTGCGGCTTGTTCAGCAGTTTTAATCGATCGCCCCTTACCTTCTCCGAGTTTTTTTCCATGCAGCCACACTTCAGCCATGAAACGTTCTTGATTATGGTGCGGTTGAGTGACTTCCACAACTCGATATTCTGGTAAAACTTTGAATTGCGCTTGAGTCCATTCTTGAAGAGCAGCTTTGTAATTAAGTCTGGCAGGATCGAGGCGAATTTCTGTTGTTAGTTCTTGGAAGTGGGGATCTAGCCAAGAGCGGATCAATTCCAGATTTTGAGTACTTAAATAAAGCGCACCCAGAACAGCTTCAAAAGCATCTGCCAGCCGAGACTCTTGACCAACTTTATCAGCTGTAGCACTACCCGCAACTAGTAAGTATAATTCCAAACCATAAATTCTGGCCAATTGGGCGAGGATGCGATCGCTCACTAATACCGAACGAATTGCCGCAAAATCCCCTACTGGACAATCGGGATAATTTTCCCATAATACAACAGCCGACACCAGCCGCACCACTGCATCGCCAACAAACTCCAGTTGTTCATAATTTGCCGAATCAGAAACAGTGGGATGAGTTAGCGCTAAATCTAGCAGTTCCCACTTGATAGGTGCTTCTCGCGACAAACCTAATTTTTGGACTAAACTTTCGAGTTGCCGTTGACGGCGTGGGTAGGGAAGAGGCATTAGGGGGAAGGGGGAAGGGGGAAAGGGGAAGGGGAAAAATACTAAGTCCTAACTCCTAAACTCAGCACTAAAAAAAGGGGAAAGAGCAGTACATAAGCCGGGTTCTGTTCTCTTGCGAGGGCAGTTATCTATCTGGGACGCTTGTTACCAAACGCCTCTAGCGGCTCTCATTGAGCGGAACTGGTAAAAGACCAACCGTAGTTCCTATCGCCTTGCTCCCAACCGGGGTTTACCGAGCCAGCACCTCTCGATACTGCTGGTGCGCTCTTACCGCACCTTTGCACCCTTACCAGATCAATTAAAAATGTAAAATTAAAAATTAAAAATTGTTCATTTTACATTTTTAATTTTTAATTTTTAATTGATCTGGCGGTATCTTTCTGTGGCACTATCCTCACGATCGCTCGCACTGGACGTTATCCAGCAAGTTTGGTCTTTCGGGAGCCCGGACTTTCCTCAAATCAGTGACTATGACTGATCTGCAACCGCCTGCGTCTACTCTCTCCTTAGATCCAGTGTAATCTTGGATGGCATAGTCTGTATGGTTGCTATTGCTTTTTTTTATTCCAAGGTAGAGCGTAAGTCCAAGGTAGTTTCCTGACTGTGAAAGGACAATTGATAATGCTAATGGGAGGAAAATCACGACCTGGGGCTAGACCTAAACGCACTTCAGACACTCTGAGTACCAGTTGCAGGGAAAAGTCCAACTCCTTTTTTCTGTTAATAAAGTCGTTGTACAACTTTTTTTGCCCCTTTTGCAGCCCATTGATATCAATTAGTGGTTTTTTTGCTGAATAGGTTCCAGCTACTTGATCACGCTCGAATACATCTTCTGCTGTCACTGTTTCAGAAAGTGTTTTCTTAGGAGCAATCAAGCTAGGACTTTGGGGTACTGCTAAGTCGCGGGTTAAATCTGGTGATTTCCGAATGACGCGACGCGATTGCTTGCTATGTTCAACTACTAAAGAACTGTTGTCCCAGTCAACGTATAGGGCAACATTATCAGATTTATTTTCAATGCTAATTCCTAAATCTTTCAAATCGTCAATTGGGTATGAGGCTTTGAGTTTAAAGGAAATTCCAATTTTATCATCGAGATTTTGTTCTTTGAGTTGCTCGTCAACTATTCCTTTTTTAAACTCAAACTTAACTTGATCATCGATGGATTCAACCATGCGGTTAAAAATATAGGAAACACCGATAATATAAACTGTCAAAACTATTAAATTCTGGTCGCTACTCCTCATAAATTAAAATATTAACTCCCGGTAATAATGAATGTATATTTGATTCGTCGTCCATCTGCAATTATTAATTACGCTTAATTGTTACAGAGTTTTGCAACCAGCCACGTTGCCAAAAAAAGAATAGCAACCCAAGTGCGATCACTGCCATCACTGCCAAGCAAAGTGGATAGCCCCAATACCAATCCAACTCAGGCATATTATATGGCGATTTTTCGGTATTGAAATTCATACCATATATTCCGGCCACAAAAGTCAGTGGAATGAAAATTGTTGAAACTATCGTTAGCACCTTCATGATCTCATTCATTTTGTTGCTCACTGCCGAAAGGTACACATCCATTAATCCAGATGCTAGCTCTCGATAAGTTTCTACCATATCCATCACTTGCACTGTATGGTCATAACAATCTCGCAAGTAGATTCGCACATCTTCACTAATTAAATCGGGAGCATCTCGAATTAGGGAATTAATTGCATCTCGCTGGGGCCAGATAGCACGACGTAATTGCAGTAGTTCTCGCCTAATTTGATAAATATTTTGTAGTGTTTGCGGGGTTGGTTTAACTATTACTTCCTCTTCCAACTCTTGGATTCGCTCCCCATAAAGCTCCAGGACGGGGAAAAAACCATCAATAATCGCATCTAACAAGGCGTAAGCTAAATAATCTGCTCCTTGTTTACGGATGATACCCTTGTTTTTTTCAATTCGCGATCGCACCGTTTCAAAACAATCATGTTCTGGTTCTTCTTGGACTGTCAGTAAATAGTTTTTCCCTAATATCAAACTAACTTGCTCGCTGTAAAAACCACACGATCTTTCCTTTGGTACTACCATCCGGGCAATGAATAGTAATTGGTCTTCATAATCCTCTGTTTTAGGACGCTCCGGTACATTGACTATATCTTCTAAAACGAGAGGATGTAACTCAAAAACTTGACCCAATCGTTGTAATATATCTTGACTGCCTAAACCTTGTACGTCTACCCAAGAAATTGATTCCCTCTCCAGATATGGAACACACTCTTCTGGAGTTGCTATTTGTTCACGGATGAAATTGGTTTGGTTATAGTCAATCAAGAAAATTATCGGTGGCGGAGAATCTTCATCAATAAAAATTGTTCCAGGTATAGTCCCTGGTTGGTGATAAAATTCATCTTCATATAGCCTAGTTACAATTTTGGGAAGACGACGCAGTTTTCGTACCATACAATATTACCTACATTGGGAATTGGGAATTATGAATTGGGCATTGGGAATTGGCAATTAAACAAGTTCCTCTTTTCACAGTTCTTAGTAAAGAAGTAAAATTCCCTACTCAGAACCCATTAGGCGTTTTTATTTATTTCAGCTTTTGCTATTAATATTACAAAAATTAATACAAAGACTGTAATTTTTAAATTAAGCAGTTCTTTAGATTTGGGAATTTAGGAATCGGCATTTTTTAAGTAGTTAGTTGTATTCATGACTAATTACTGATAACCATGATGAAGACTTTTATTTATACCCAGCTACTTCCCAGCAATAGAGATAACATATCGGCTCTGAATCAGCAATGGTAAGTATAAAAAAACAGTTTGCCTTAGTAAGACAAACTGCTGAAAAAATATTTATCTGGGTGAGCAGAAGTTAGAACATGCCCATGCCGCCCATACCGCCCATGCCACCCATGCCGCCCATGCCGCCCATGCCGCCCATGCCGCCCATGCCGCCCATGCCGCCCATATCAGGGGCCGCAGCAGCAGATTTCTTCTCTGGTTTTTCAACAACTATCGCTTCGGTGGTTAAGACCAAACCAGCAATGGAACCAGCGTTTTGCAAAGCTGAACGCACGACTTTGGCAGGGTCGATAATACCAGCCGCGATCAAGTCTTCAAATTCGCCAGTAGCGGCGTTGTAGCCAATGTTGAACTCACTATCCCGGACTTTTGAGACGATTACAGAACCTTCTGCACCAGCGTTGTCTGCTATTTGGCGTAAGGGGGCTTCTAGCGCTCGTTCGACAATATCAGCCCCAATTCTTTCTTCGTCATTTTGTAGGGTCTTTTTAATCTCTTGTACCTTCTTAGCTAAGTGAATTAGAGTTGTTCCTCCACCAGGAACAATACCTTCTTCCACAGCAGCTTTAGTAGCGTTCAGCGCGTCTTCAATCCGCAGTTTACGGTCTTTGAGTTCGGTTTCGGTTGCCGCACCCACTTTAATCACTGCCACACCGCCAGCGAGCTTGGCGATGCGTTCTTGCAGTTTTTCTTGATCGTATTCAGAATCGGTTTCTTCCAACTGCCTGCGAATTTGACCAATCCGCTTTTGTACTTCTGGCTTGGTGACACTGCCAGCTACAATAGTGGTGCTTTCTTTGTCAATGGTGATTTTGCGAGCAGTTCCCAGTGCTTCTAGAGCAGCGGTATCCAAACTTAAGCCGATTTCTTCCGAAATCAACTGTCCATCGGTGAGAATAGCAATATCTTCTAACAAAGCTTTGCGGCGATCGCCAAACCCAGGCGCTTTAATGGCAGCCACGGCTAGTACACCCCGTGCTTTGTTCACTACCAAAGTTGCCAAGGCATCACCTTCGACATCTTCAGCGATGATTAGCAAGGGTTGACCAGAACGGGCGACTTTTTCCAAAATTGGTACTAAATCTTGGATGCTGCCGATTTTTTTATCTGTCACCAAGATCCGGGCGTTTTCAAATTCCACGATTTGCCGCTCGTTGTTGGTGACAAAGTAAGGTGAAATGTAACCCCTGTCAATCTGCATCCCTTCAACTACTTCTAGTTCAGTTGTCAGGGATTTAGATTCTTCAACGGTAATTACACCATCTTTGGTGACTTTTTCCATTGCTTGAGCTAACATTTGACCAACTTCTTCATCGTTACCAGCAGAAACAGTGGCAACTTGAGCGATCGCACTTCCTTCTACTGGCTTGGCTATCTTGGCAATTTCCAGTACCAGTGCCTCAATAGTTTTGTCGATCCCGCGTCTCAAGCTAACTGGGTTACTACCCGCCGCGACGTTCTTCAAACCTTCCCGAATCAAGGCTTGTGCTAAAACTGTGGCGGTGGTTGTACCATCCCCAGCAACATCTTTAGTTTTTGAGGCCACTTCCTGGATGAGTCTTGCACCAGTATTTTCCAAAGGATCTTCTAATTCAATTTCCTTGGCAACAGTGATACCATCGTTGACAATTTGAGGTGCGCCAAATTTTTTCTCTAAAAGGACATTACGACCTTTAGGCCCCAAGGTGATTTTTACGGCATCAGCAAGGGCGTTAACACCCCTTTCTAGAGCTCGCCGCGATTCCTCGTCAAATGCAATAATTTTCGCCATGTTTTATTTCTCCAGCGCTTCCATTAGACAATTTAGCACTCACAGAGCAAGAGTGCTAATCTCTCAATCAGCTCAAGTTACAAATGGAAATAAAAAAAATTGATTAATATACAGGTGATGTTCTTTATAGATACTGGCAGTAATGCTTGAATTGGGAGATGAATCTAGACAACTCCCTTAAGTACCTTGGCATTGCCGACCCTAGCGGCACCGGCTGGTTGGCAGTAGTATTTACGTTTCTTTTGGCTTGGCTTGTAACGTGGCGTTCAATTCCGACAGTCCGCAAATTCGCCTTACGGGTAGGTTGGGCTGACCAACCCAACGCTCGGCGACTCAATCGCGAACCTTTACCCAATGCAGGGGGGCTGGCTATCTACGCGGGTGTAATTGCCGCGCTGGTATTAGCTAGTCTTTTACGACCGATCGAACTCCAAAACGTATTGGCTCAGGTGCTCACTATTCTGTTAGGAGGTTCGATATTAGTCCTGGTGGGCTTTATCGACGATCAGTTCGGCTTACCACCCTCTATTCGATTGTGGGCGCAAATTGTCACGGCGCTGTTGTTGGTAGCTAATGGTATCAGTGTAAGAGTGCTATTTGGTACTCCCATCGACTCGTTCCTGTCTATGTTGCTGACGGTACTTTGGGTAGTAGGAATTACCAACGCCATCAACTTGATGGATGGTATGGATGGTTTGGCAGGAGGAATCAGCTTTATTACCGCCATGAGTTTGTTGGGGGTTGCAGCCCAATTTAATAATCGTGCGGCGGCAATCTTGGTACTTGCAGCTTTAGGAGGAGCTGCATTAGGCTTTTTGCGCCATAATTTCCATCCGTCACGAATTATTATGGGTGATGCTGGAGCATACTTTTTTGGCTATGTGCTGGCAGCAACTAGTATTTTAGGCAAACTGCAACAAAACACAGTTTATGCACTAATTCCCACGGTTTTATTTCTATTGTTGCCAGTAATAGACACCACCCAAGTATTTGTACGGCGGCTACTAGCAGGAAATAACCCTCTTAGTACTCCTGGCAAAGATCATCTGCACCACCGCTTACTTGCTTGGGGACTTTCCCAGCGCCATGCAGCGTTCACGCTTTGGTCAATTACCTTATTTTTCAACTTGCTGGCAATGCGAATACAAGGCATGAGTTTGGCTGTGATGATGACCACCGCCACTAGTATTGTCATTCTTTTGGGCTTTACTGTCTGGCAAAGAATACGCCAACAGCCTTAGTTGCTTGTAGGGTCGGCATTACAATGCTAGCCCTACTCTGGTTTTTTCTCGGTGTGATTCAAATTTTAGATTTTCAATTTTGGATTGAAAAATTCAAAATTGAAAAACGTCTGTTCGTGCAGCGTTCGCACCAAGAATTCAAGCTTGAGAACGTTACGAATTACGTAAAGCCTAGAGAGCGTCAATTACGAATTACGTTAGCGTAGCGGGGCGTAGCCCATTACGAATTCAGATGCAACATCTAAAAATCTACCCCCCGTTTAAGTTCTACACCTTGATTTGCATAATGTTTGTGGCAATACACCTCTGAATGAACGCTAGCCAAGTCGAAGTATGCTGGTTGATTTTGACAGCGACCAGTGATGATGATTTCGGTGTCGCGGGGTTTGCGGAGCAAAGCTTGAACAATGGGTTCAACGGGGAGTAGTTCTAAGTCAACGGTAGGATTGAGTTCATCGAGAATAATAGTTTTATACATTCCAGAGGCGATCGCAACTTTTGCGATTTCCCAACCTCTTTCGGCTTCTACATAGTCTAATTCTTGCCGGGAATTGCGCCAAACAATCGCATCTCCACCACAGCGCTGATGATCCACCACTTCTGGATATGACTGCTGCAAAGCGGCGATCGCAGCATCTTCTGTGTAGCCGCTACCACCTTTAAGCCACTGCATAATTAACACACGGGTAGACCCTGGATGATTGATTCCCCTACCAATGGCCTGTAAGGCTTTGCCCAAAGCACTAGTAGACTTACCTTTACCAGCACCAGTATAAATTTCAATCCCTTCCAAGAATAGGGCTTTGGCTGTGGGATGGTGATGAGGTTTCATTTCTGAGTGCAAATCTGCAATATCGAGTAACTTTGGCGGTGCGGCGCGTCCGGTAGCAATGATTTCTAATTCTTGGGGTTTGGATTTTAATGTCTTTACCACTTCATCTACTGGTAGCAAACCCAAATCCAGAACGGGGTTAATTTCATCCAAGACGACAACTGAATATAAACCGCTAGCGATCGCACCTTTGGCGACATCCCAACCCCGCATCGCCTCATTTCGGTCAAAGGTGGTAATTTCTTCTGGGCCAAAAAATTCGGCTCTCCCAGTGCGAACCTGGTCTATTAAATGGGGAAACCCACGCTGCAAAGCTGCGATCGCTCCATCTTCGTCATAATCACGTTCCGGTCCCTTTAAAAAGCGCAGCAGTAAAACACGGTTAGAATCGCTAGGCGTATTTATCCCCAACCCAATAGAGCGCAAAACCACACCCAAAGCCGCTTGAGACTTACCTTTACCCACGCCATCGTAGACGTGAATTTGACCAATGAGCCGTTCTTGACGCACTTGCGCCGTGCGAATACCGATACCGTTCCTTGTCATCTCTCGAAAAGCTATAAGTGGCAGTCTTTAATCTTACCTAACGTCTTGTAATCTTAGGTAGAGAAACTAGCCCTCTAGCCGAATTTCTCACGTATCGTGTAGTTCGGGTGGGGAGTGTGGGAGGTGTGGGAGGTGTGGGAGGCAATGCAGCGTTCATTGATGTGCAGTTATTCAATTCCTCCTCTTTCTCCCCACACTCCCCACACCCCCCACACTCAAGTCAGTCTAACGTCCCCGTACAAGCATCAGCTTGATGTATTAACAATATCAATCAGGGATTACTGGCACACGAGCATAGTAAAGGACAAGAACAATGTAATAATTTCCCCCATCACCCTCACTATCCCAGTTATACTCTCTACAGCTATACCTTACCCTTGACCATTTATGCCTGAGAATTGGATGCTTCCGAGGATTTTTCCCATTGGTGGAATTCTGTTTGACTTTTTATTTGTACTGATTGCCATCCCCATCGAAGCTTATCTTTTGCACTATCGACTCAAATTTGACAAAAAAACTAGTACTTTTTATGCTATTTCTATCAATTTATTTTCTAGTGTAATTGGTTGGTTCATATTTTTTGTATCAGAACCAATGTTACCGATACAGATGAGAGCAGAATTAATTAACTATATGTTTTTTAATAACTTTAAATCACCTAATACACAAGCCTTCCTAATATTCACTGCTTTTATAATTTTCTTTGCTACTTTCTTGATGAAGTTTTTCATTTTAAAAGTATTATTACTATCATTAAATGAGCAACTTTTTAAAAAAGAAGAGGAAGCAGAAGCACCAATATCTCAACGGCGACGATGGCGGACTTTTGGCAACTTGAAATTCCAAAGTAATAATTTAATAATTACTGTACTAATAGCGAATTCCCTGAGTTATAGTGCTATAACTCTTATTCTATTATTTAGTGCAAAATAGCAAGTTTTTACTTAAAAAGAAGATGAGTGATTAGTTAATTAGGTGGAAGGAGGAACATGAATACGCTACTTAAAGATGTATTTGGGATTTTTAAATTTGCGGAAGGGCTTTATGCGGGAATTAGAAAAGTATTAGTTCCACCCAAAGCTTATTCTTGGCAGACCTTTATTTATTTGAGTGTTTTTTCTTGGGTACTTTCATATTTAGCTACAGGCTACATCAAAGATATCATTGCCTTTTTCGGTTGGTTATTTTTAATTGCCGGCACAGCTTGGTATACAACTCAAGATCCTTTGAGAGTTCCTGGCACTTTTATGCCAGTTGGGGCAGTAATTACTGGATTCTTAGTAAGCGTTTTTGCTTTTGGAAATCAACAGGATGTAATTACACCAAGAACAATCGTTTTTTGGCCGACAATTTCAGCACTAATTACGGCAATACCAGAGTTTATTGAAGGAAGTGACACTGACGCTAAAGCTAGAATTCCTAAGCCACAAGACCGCCAAAGAATCATAATTTTAGTTGCTAGTAGTATGCTACTAAGTTGCTGGATTCAGTTTTACTTTGTAATGGATCATTGGTTTCAACAATATCCTAGTTTGCAAGCAGATACTTTTAAACGTAGTACCGTTGTTGTCAGAACAGAAGAACGAGTAAAAATCCCGCAAAACGGTGTTGTAATTCTAGAAAGACTTCAACCAATAGTAGTAGAACAAATAAACCAAACACCTTGGTCAGAAGTAGAGAAATGGTTGCTTGAGGCAAAACAACGAGTAGGAACTCTAGGTAGAGCAGTAATTCAAAAAAGCTTGGGTAAATATGAAGAGAAGGATTTATGGCGCATTGAACCGCGTGTAGCTAATACTAAGTCTGGATATATATTAGATTTATTAAGTATTTGGATAGGGCCAAGTTCTAACCTACGAGGCTATTACTTGAAAAAATCTTGTCGAATTGAACCAGTTGCAGCAACTAGCAATTCAGGTAATAAGATTACAGTTGCAGAAATTGAATGCGATCGCGCCAGTAAATTAATTGCCGGATCGCCGCCTCCGCAGCAGTGAGAAGAGAGCAGGGAGCAGGGGAGCAGAGGAGCAGAGGAGCAGGGGAGCAGAGGAGCAAGGGGAGAATAACTAATGACAAATGACAAATGACTATTAACAGAATTTTTGTATTGGCAAAGAATGTATTTCAGGAAGTGATACGCGATCGCATCCTATATATTATTGGTTTTTATGCACTTATACTCGCTGCTGCCTTTCGCGTCCTTCCTGAATTTGCAGCTACGACTGAAGACAAGATGTTTTTAGACTTCGGGATGGCGGCGATGAATGCCATCGGGTTAATTGTGACGATATTTATTGGTACAGGACTAGTTAATAAAGAAATTGAAAAACGCACTATTTTGGTGTTAATTGCGAAACCTGTCAGTCGCAGCGAAATTATCGTCGGCAAATACTTAGGTTTATCCGCAGTAATAGCTGTACTTGTCGCCACGATGACGGTAATTTATCTGATATTTCTGCAATTTGCTAACATTCCTCATCCAACGGCGAGTATTTTAATTGCTGCAATTTTCTTAGTATTGCAGTTGTCATTAATCACCGCTATAGCTATTACCTTCAGTGTTTTTACTGCTTCTCTTCTAGCGACTGTTTTAACCTTTGCGGTATATTTAATCGGAAATATTACTCAAGATTTAGTCCAACTAGGCCGTTTGAGTCGTAACCCTGGTATAGAACTTCTCACTCAAGGTTTGTTTCTGATTTTGCCAGATTTATCTCGATTAGATTTAAAAAATGATGCCGTTTATGGTCTGCAAGCACTACCTGACACAACTGCACTGATTACAAATGCTGGCTATGGTTTACTTTATAGTGCCCTGTTATTAGCGATCGCTATTTTTATTTTCTCACAACGTGAATTTTAGTATTTGGGAATTGGGAATTGGAGCAAACATAAAGTTCTCCTCTCCTGACAAATGACAAATGACTAATGACAAATGACTAATGACTAATAAATAACTATCTGAGGTTGCTTAATTGTGCCATCAGGCATGATAGTATCCCTGAACCTCGCATAAATCAGGTTTGTCTCCCAAAGGTTCGCTTGACTCAAGTTTGCCTTGGTTAAATTTGCCCATGTCAAGTCTGCACCAGTTAAGTTAGCCTCGGCTAAATTAGCTTCTAGTAATTTTGCTCCACATAACTTTGCTCCTGTGAGATTTGCTCTAACTAAGTTAGCTTCAATCAGTGATGCTTCAATTAATTTGGTTTCACTTAAGTCTGCTTCTCTCAAATCTACATCGCATAAAGAAGCACCCCAAAGATTACTACCTGTAAATTTCGCCCGCCATAAGAAAGTTCCGCACAAATTTGCTCGTGTTAAATCAGCATTAATCAAATTAGCTTCACACAAAGATGCTTCATACAAATTAGCGTCGCGTAAGCTAGCTTGCATCAAATTTGCACCACTTAAATTAGCACGAGTGAGAACACAGCCACACAAATTTGCGCGACTCAAATCTGCTCCTATAAAGTTAACACCATTTAAATTAATTCCTTTTAGGTCAATTCCACTCAAGTCACATCCACTGAAATCTCGGCGTTGAAAATACTTGTTTGTGATTTGACTTAATATAAATTCCTGCTTATCAGCATAATTTTTCATGGTATTCACCTCTGGGTGTAATTTATCTCAAAGGTCGAGTGTGATAGTTACCGTATATTGAGAGTACACCCCAAATGCAGATTAGCTCAGTAAATAATCAAAAATAAATTAACCAAAAATCGCCAATCACCTGAAAATGCGTTTTTTCAGTGGTTTTTAAAACAAAAAATGCTGACATAGGTCAGGAAACATTGATAAGGTAAGGGAATCTTCAGCTACAGAAAGGAAGCCCGCCCATATTGGTGTATTAAGGTTGATAGCGAAGGCTAAAGTAAAAGCCATCATCCTGAGCGTTATTGCCGCGATCGCTCAGATCGATAAATGGAAATCCATAATCGAGCCGCAAAAACAGATTATCAATTCCCATTGCCTGATTCCATAATAATCCTAAGCCTGCACCTACCAAAAAAGTTTGATTGGGTAGCAGATTGGGATTATTTGACTGATTCCAGACGGCTCCCATGTCCAGAAATGGCGCGAGTTGAATTATGGATAATCCAGATTCATTGCGCTGGACTGTGAACCGATCTTCGATCGCTACACGAAATCCATTATCCCCTGAGCGGATATTTTGGCGATATCCCCTTACAGACTGTCCACCGCCAATCACAAATTGCTGGGAGGGTAAAAGGCTATCTGGTGTTAGCTGTAAGTCTGCTTGTATAAGTAAGAGATGATCGGCGCTGAGTTGCTGCACGCGCTGTATTTGACCCAACCAACTGAAAAAGCGACCATCGGGTATGGGGTCATTGTTGATAGTTGCATCTAATACGTCAATGCCAAAATTAAATTGCGATCGCAAAAACCAAGCTCCTTGAGGTTCGCGCTTAATATAATCTTGACCAAATTTAATTACGCTGGTGCGGCTAACGCCATTGGCATCAGGGCCAATACCAAAGGGTTGTGCCAAGTTTTCAAATAGGAAGGTTTGACCATCTTGATAGGTAAATCCCAAAGATAGGGCAAATTCTTCTCTTGGCGATCGCATCAATGGTTGACGATAATTGATTTCATAAAGATCCTGGTTGGCGCGAATGCCAAAAGCATCAAAGGGTGCCTCAGTGATTTCATTGCGATTAAATGCCGCTCTAATCTGCACCTTGCCATTCATGGCGTTCACAGGAACTTGATAGCTAAAATCAAAGGCATCGGAACCACCAGAAAGGGTGTGGTAATAGGAGCCGGCTAACTCATCTCCCATCCCAGTTAAATTGCGATCGCGCAGTTCAATACCTAATCTTTCCGCACCAATACTCGGAGGCGAATAATTATCTACACCCAAGCTACCAGTTAAAGGGTTAGCCTCTTCAACTCTGACAATGAGAACACTTTGACCAACCTTACCCGTTGGACGCAGACGTGCTTCTACATTTGTAAATAAGGGATCGAGTCGCAACAGCTTTAGTTGATCTTCGAGCTTACTAGTATTCAGAGGAGTACCAGCACCTAATTGGATGCGACTACGAACATAAGATGGGTTTAATCGTCGCGTCCCTTCGATCTCAATCTCTGTCAAACGCCCTTCAATTACCCTAATTACCACAACACCATCGGCGGTACTAGGTTGCTGAATGTCTGGAACTGCTCTGGAATTTATATAGCCTTTATTTAAGTAAAGCTGGGTAATAGCATCTGCCGCTTGTCTGATTTCTTCTAAAGTTAAGTCCCGTTCTTCAAAGGGTTTGACAACTGGATTAAAGTCATTTTCATTAAAAACTGTGCTATCTACAACCTGGATTTTACGAACCCGAATTCGTTGTGGTGTTTCTGGTTGGGGATTTGGTTCGGCTTGATTGGGGTTATTTTCCGGGGTAGTTTCTGATGCTTGTACTATTTGTAACTCTGGCTGACTACTCTTTTGAGTCGAGTCTGGTGTCAATATATTCGCCGTAGCTCTAAGTCCATTTGCAGTTACAATCCAGACCGCAGGCAGAATTAGTAAGCCACACTGAAAACTGAAACTGTGCTTATTTAATCTAGTAGTTGCTAGAGTTTGCCAAGTGTTTAACTGATGAGAGAAACAGACAATGCTTTTCTGATTAGTTGTTTTCGGCTTAATACCAGTTTCTGTTTCTTTTCTCATTTATCCTCAGTGGGTGCCTTATTTAACAACTGGGCTGATCTTGATTTTTGAGTGTGCTATGGCTGTATGAATATTTCAATATCATATTTTTGACATTCAAATTTCAGAAGATTTGTAACTAAAACAATAATTAACAGCAATTTTTTCTAAGTGATAGCCCGTAGCATTATATTGTGGTAACAGGTAGAAAACTTGGGAATACTTCGATGCCACCACTGATCTCCATAGTCATCGTCAATTACAACCGGGAGTCTTACCTTGGGGTAGCGATCGCCAGCGTATTAGCGCAAACATGGCAAGACTTTGAGCTACTAATTTGGGATGATGGCTCTACAGATGGATCAGTGGCGATCGCAAATGCTTATGCTCAACAAGATAGGCGAGTGCGGGTAGTAGAAGCACAGCATCAAGGCGTTTCTGCGGCTTGTAAGATAGCGATCGCTCAAACTAGCGGCAGTTACATCGGTATCGTAGACAGTGATGATATCCTAGCCCCTACCGCCCTCGCCCAAACTGCTACAGTACTAAATCGCCACCCAGAAACAGGATTTGTTTACACCGACTACTTAAATATTGATGAAAAAAGTCAAGTCATCGGCTACGGTCATCGCTGTGACATTCCTTACTCCCCAGAGGGGCTGTTGGTAAACTTCATGACTTTCCACTTCCGCCTGATGCGCCGTTCAGCTTACGACCAGGTGGGAGGTGTTAACAAGTCGTTCCGATGTGCCGAAGATTACGACTTGTGTCTACGACTTTCAGAAGTAGCTCAAGTGCGCCGAGTTGAAGAGCCACTGTACTTATACCGAAATCATTCCCAAAGCATCTCTGTTACTAGAAAAAGTGAACAAATACTCTGGTCACAGAAGGCGATCGCTCAAGCACTTTGGCGACGCGGATTAGCAGAAAAGTTACAAATCGATGTAGAATTGCCCGAAAGTCGCTTCATCTTGCGGCGTAAAAAACCTCTACTACACAAAATCGCCGCTTCAGTCCTAGCTATTTTGCCTCTGGTGACAGTCACTAGTACGGCATTATCCCAGGCACAACAAATTGTCCCTGCTGCCGATGGGACAAACACAATTGTTACACCCAACGGTAATCAACTTGATATCACTGGCGGTACAACTTCTGGAGATGGTGCTAACCTCTTCCACAGCTTTCAACAATTTGGAATTTCACCAGAACAAATCGCCAACTTTCAAGCTAGTCCGGCGCTGCAAAATATCCTTGGTCGAATTACAGGCGGGAATGCCTCGGTTATCAATGGCTTAATTCAGGTAACAGGTGGCAATGCTAACCTCTTCTTGATGAATCCAGCCGGATTTATTTTTGGATCAAACGCCAGCTTAAATGTACCTGGTGCTTTCACGGTGACAACAGCCAATGGCATTGGTTTTGGTAGCAGTTGGTTCAATGCCATTGGTGTTAATGATTACGCTGCTTTAGTTGGCAACCCCAACGGATTTGCCTTTAGTATGAACCAGCCAGGAGCGATCGCAAATGCTGGAAATTTGGCAGTAGGCGCTGGGCAAAATTTGAATTTATTGGGTGGTACTGTAGTCAACACCGGGCAACTTTCGGCACCGGGAGGGCAGATTTCGATCACATCCGTACCAGGGCAAAATTGGGTGCGTCTCAGTCAGCCAGGAAACTTGTTGAGTCTAGAAATTCAACCCCTTACCTCTAGTAGCACCCAACCCAATAACTGGACAATTCCCATCGCCTCAATACCTGAATTGCTCACAGTTGGTAACACTGGGTTAACTGCCAATCCTGATGGGACTGTAAAGTTAACAGAATCTAATGTGACGATTCCCACAACACCAGGCACAACAATTGTTTCAGGCAAAGTGGATGTATCAAGTCAGATAGGCGGTACGGTAACTGCTTTGGGTAAAAAAGTTGCGCTGGTTGATGCCAATATTAACGCCTCTGGAACCAATGGCGGCGGTACTGTGTTAATTGGCGGCGATTACCAAGGTAAGGGAACTTTACCCAACGCAGATCAAACTTATGTTAATTCCAACTCCGTCATTAATGCCGATAGCAATTTAAATGGAAACGGCGGACGCGTCATTATTTGGGGTAACGACACAACTCAATATTTTGGTAAAATTTCGGCTCGTGGAGGAGCGAATTCTGGCAATGGTGGTTTTGTAGAAGTATCAGGCAAAAATTTCTTAACCTACAACGGTTTAGTAGATGCTTCAGCCCCTAATGGCAGCTTTGGCACTTTATTATTAGACCCCAGCACATTGACTATTATCGATGGTGAAGTAGGTACTTTTGATGCTACAGCTGGCAATATTGCCTTTGGCGATGCAGATATTGGGGCGAATACAGTTTCATGGGGTGCGATCGCAGCTTCGGGTGCAAATATCAGCTTACAAGCTACAGGCAATATTACGATCAATGACATCACCGGAGCTACACCCGGAGTAACTACCGATGGTGTTGCTACTTTAGCCTTGGGCGGTGGTAGCTTCAGCCTAAACTCACAAAGCGGTTCTGTAAACTTTGTTGACCCTACCAACACAATCCAGACAAGCGGAGGAGCCATTAACATTTCGGGAGCCAGCTTATTACTAGGAAATCTAAACACAACTGGTAATTTCGCTAGAAGCGGGAATGTAAATTTGTTTGCGACAGGCAATATTAGTGCAGGCAACATTATTGCCAGTGGACAAGGCTATTCAGCAGGTAATGTTCAAGTCGTAAGTAGCAATGGTGGAATTACCCTCAATCAGATCAACACCAGCAATAGTGGAGGGGGGAGTACCACGGGTGGAACGGTGACTTTGACTGCGGCAGGCAATATCCTCACTGATACTATTGATTCTTTTTATTCTTCTTCCAGAGATGCTAGTGGCTTAGGTCGTGGTGGCGATATAGTCGCAACAACTACAGCAGGTAGTATTACCACTGGGGCGATTGACTCATCTGTAGTCAAGACCGGAGGTGTCAATTTTACTGGCACGGCTGGCGCAGTCACCTTAACTGCCACAGAGAATATTACCGTTAATGGTGGTATTGATGCCTCAGCCAGTGCCACTGGAGTGGAGGGTGATGCAAGTGCTACAGGTGGCAACATTACTTTACGAACTACCAATCCCTTTGGCAGCACAATTCGCTTTAACAACATCAACACACAGGCCACAACGGATTTTGTTAATGGCAACACTGTTCAAGGTGGCAATGTGCAAGTGCTGACAAACGGACTAGTTCAAGGAATAGGGGTAGGTACTACCATCGCCACCGGCGGAATTTTCGATTCTGGAGAAGGAGTAACCACTAGCATCGCCGGAGGTACTGTCACAATTCGACATGATGGTGACCCAGATAATGTGCCATTTATTGTGGGTGATGCGACCAGTACTAATGGTACAGCCGGAACAATTGATGTGGGAGGCGGTACAACCATCGCTTCGGGTAACTTCCCAGTATTGCCAACTGGTGGAGATGCCATCGGCACCCCAATCGGCATCACCATTACTTCCGTCAACACTCCGCCTGTATTAACGGCAAACTCATCGCTACCCAACACCCAGACCAATCAAGCTGTAACCTTGACATTCTCTAGCTTGGCTGCACTGGTCAGCGATGCTAATAATGACATCACCTCCATCCAAGTTAATGCAGTGAATACAGGAAATCTGACTGTCAATGGACTTCCCGTCATTCCTGGGGTAACTACCTTATCTAACGGTGATACTTTGGTGTATACCCCTCCGACTGATGTGAATGGCTCACTAAATGCCTTTGTAATTAGTGCAAATGACCGCGTTTCGTCTTCTGCACCTGTACAGATAGGAATCAACGTCAGTCAGATTCCTCCCACCATTCCTACTCCACTCCCTACCCCGACTTTTACCCCGAATCCTCCCCCTTGTTCATTCCAATGCACTCCAGGTAAACCGAATGTCCCTGGCCCCAATAATCCTAAAATTGACAACCCCGTTATTAATACCGATCCCACACCCGAAGATCAATTCACAGATGATTTTGCCGACCATTTAGGCATCCCGACTCCTAAAATTAAAACACTAGATGATGCCAAAGAAATTGCTCGCAAAATTGAAGAAGCGACTGGTGTTAAACCTGCATTTATTTACATCAGTTTTGTTCCTGTGGAGATAATACCAGAGAGAAATTTGGGCAAATCTCAAAAATTTACTAAACAATTAAATACTCTAGCAGAGCAGAATAGCGACCAACTGGAAATAGTCGTAGTAACTGGAAAAGGCGACCCCATCCGCAAGCGCATTCCAGAAACGACCAGAGCCAAAGTCCTCCAAGTAGCTCAGGAATTTCGTGACCAAATAGTTAGTCCACAAAACCGTCGCCGCACCGGTTATTTGCGTCCATCTCAACAACTTTATCGCTGGATAATTGCACCACTAGAGGCAGATTTACGAGCAAGAGAAATCAATAATTTAGTTTTTCTACCAGATATTGGGTTACGTTCAACCCCAATGGCAGCACTTCATGATGGCAAGGGATTTCTAGTAGAAAAATATAGCATTGGCTTGATGCCCAGTATCAGCTTGACTAACACCCTTTATAAAGACATTAAAAAATCTCAAATTTTAGCGCTAGGGGTTTCTCAGAGTACACAAGGACAAGAGCCTTTACCAGCAGTTCCCCTGGAGTTATCAACACTGGTGTCTAAACTTTGGCAGGGCAAATTATTGTTAGACAAGCAAGCTACCTTAGAAAATCTCAAAACTATCCGCCGCCAACAACCTTTTGGGATTATTCACATGGCAACCCATGCCGATTTTACTACCGGCGCTTTGAGTAATTCTTATATTCAACTGTGGGAAGACAAGTTACGCTTGAACCAATTACGACAGTTGCGTTTGAATGAACCCGAAGTTGAAATGCTGGTGCTGAGTGCTTGTAGAACAGCATTAGGAGATGAAGAGTCAGAGCTTGGATTTGCAGGTTTAGCAGTACTGGCAGGCGTGAAAACTAGTGTTGCTAGTCTTTGGTCGGTTAATGATGCTGGTACAGCAGCCTTGATGACGAAATTTTATCAAAACTTGAGGACAGCTCCAATTAAGGCAGAAGCCCTCAGACAGGCTCAGGTAGCTATGGCCAAAGGGGAAATTTACGTTAAAAATGGTCAATTAGAAGGTTTGGGAGTAGTGGGGAACTTGTCTTTACCTACTAACAGTGCTGATGAAGGGGAGCAATTACTTACCCATCCTTATTATTGGTCTGGATTCACAATGGTTGGTAATCCTTGGTAAAGTAGCAAGAGGAATTATGCTCTCACCCTTTTACCCACGAAGAATTTTAGGCAAAAATGCGATCGCTTAACAAAATTCTAAACGCAGACATAAGCCAACTGAGCCAAGAACCAAGAATACTTGCAAATCATCCCCACCTATGCCAAAAGTTGTGGCACAAAAACCAACATATAAACCTCATCTATGTTGAAACCTAGAGTTTTTTAAAAGATATATTGATGTAGGTTGGGTGGAGTGAAACGCAACCCAACATTACCACCAAATTTTATGTTGGGTTACGCTATCGCTGCACCCAACCTACAAAACTACGGGTTAATTATGGCGATCGCGTGGGAATACTTTGAGATATAGCAATTGCAACAAATAGTATGAGCTACTGTACCAATATTGACTGCTTGCGTCCGCAAAATTCTGACAGTTCTCGTTTTTGTCATAGTTGTGGTCAGGAATTGTTACTTAAGCAGCGATATCGTGCGATCGCTGTCATTGGGTGCGGTGGCTTTGGGAGAACGTTTTTAGCTATTGATGAACATCTTCCAGCTAAACCAAAATGTGCAATTAAGCAGCTATGTTTCCAAGAGGAAAATACTGAGGTTTGGCACAAGGCAGTCAGCCTATTTAACCAAGAGGCACTTCGTCTCAATGAACTAGAACACTCTCAAATACCCAAGTTATTAGCACACTTTGAACAAAATAAAAAGTTTTATATCGTCGAGGAATTAATTGATGGCCAAACACTTGCTCAGGAATTACAACAACAAGGCGTTTTTAAAGAACCGCAAATATGGGAGATATTAAAAAGTTTATTGCTCACACTGCAATTTATCCATTCCCGGCAAGTAATTCACCGAGATATTAAACCAGAAAATATTATGCGCCGTTCTGTTCGAGGAGATTTGGTTTTAATAGATTTTGGAATTGCTAAACTCGCCACGAATACCAGGCAACTTCGTACAGGCACAATAGTAGGTACTCCAGAATATGTTGCTCCAGAACAAATGCGGGGAAAAGCATTACCAGCTAGCGATCTTTACAGCTTGGGTGTAACATGTATTTACTTACTCACTGCTATTTCTCCCTTTGATTTGTTCGATATTGTTAGCGATCGCTGGGTATGGCAAGAACATTTACCAGCAAACAATATTGTTAGCGATCGCCTTTCTCAAATATTAGATAAACTTTTACAAAATGCCGTTTCGCAACGCTTTCAATCTGCCACAGAAGCGTTACAGACACTAGAAGAACAACCAAAAAAACTGCTAAATATTTCTAATTATCATACATTAACTACTATTGATTATAAGCCTTTGCATGATTTATTAGCAAAAGGAAAATGGCAATTAGCAGATAGCGAAACTTGGGAACTGATGTGTCAGGCACTAGCCAAGCCTAGAGGTAGCTATATATTGAGTAGTGAAGTTGATAAATTTCCCTGCCAACATTTGCAGACTATTGACCATTTATGGGTGAATTACAGTCATGGACGCTTCGGTTTTAGTGTGCAAACACTTATTTACAAAAATGTAAATGGAGACTATGGAATTTTTTGTAAACAAGTTGGTTGGCATATATACAATTATACTTCTGCGAACTCGGAATTTAATTTTAGTCTCAAAGCACCAATCGGTCATCTCCCCTCACGTATTTGGATTGGTGGTTCTCAACCGTGGCGATACCCGAATGCTTTAGCTGTAAAACTAGCAGCCTGTGGTATTAGTTAGTTTTGTTGCTGAAAAAGGAACATAAGCTGTTAAGCATTTAATTTGCACATTGAGTGAGATCGCAAGCAATACGGTTCGGTTAAGGTTTTTTGATGAAAATTCTAGATCGCAAAGACGCGATAAATCGTCGTCTCTACAAAAGACTGATTATTGTAGAGACGGCGATTCATCGCGTCTCTTGTCTTAACCGAACCGTATTGGGTTAGGTTTTTGGTGGGTTTTTCCATATAACGTGAAAAGTCAGGATATGGGAGAGGAGACAGGGGATTTCTCTTCGCTTCTCACAATCCCTGCGTCTTTTTTAACGGCGTTCAGTCCATTAAATTTTCTCATTTCCATTGGTGTTAAGCCTTTGAGTACGGTAAACCGTATTTGCTTGTTAGTTCCCAAAGATTAATTAAATTGTTAAGTTTAGTTACATAAATAAAAAAATGCTGCGACATTGCTAAACAGGAGAAATTATGAAAATAGGTAGTATCCTTAAGGATCTAAGACAAATTGAACAACTTTGCGATGCAACCTGGACATTGCATCACACAAGTCAAACTTTCTCAGAAATAAAACTTATTTAACATTATTTAACATTGCAATGAAAGCTACAGATCAATTGGTGCATTTTTTAGAGGAAGAGTTGGGTATTTCGGGTGGAGCAATTTCTCTTGCTTTGCGACATTGTGAGCAGACCCCCAACTTCCTGGCTATGACCCTCTGGCAGTATGGACTGGTAACGCTAGACCAGTTAGCCCAAATTTTTGATTGGTTGGAAACAGTATAAGCTAGCTGCTTGAATTATTTAGACTGGAAATATCTAATTTTTCCATAAAGTTACATTCTCAATAGTTTTCATTCTAAGGATTGGTAACAACATCTATGGCAATTAAAGAACAACCTAAATCACCTCGTTTTCGGATCATTGCTAATATCTTACTGGCAGTATCAGGGCTATTCCTGCTCTTAAATATATTTTTGCCTGGTTTATTTGCTTCTGGCCCTACTGGTGTTCCCTATAGTTTATTTATTCATCAAGTACAAGAAGGGGAAGTTAATCGCGTTTCTGTTGGTCAAAACCAGATTCTCTACGAACTAAAAACAGAAAATGCCGAGCCTGGCGCGGTGTTTGCAACTACACCAATCTTTGATTTAGAGTTACCCAAACTGCTAGAAGAAAAGGGAGTTGAGTTTGCTGCTACACCTCCACCCAAAAATACTTGGATTACAACCCTCTTAAGTTGGGTGATTCCACCACTGATTTTTATTGGTATTTGGCAATTCTTTCTGTCACGTGGTGGCGGCGGTGGCCCTCAAGGTGCGCTTTCCATTGGTAAGAGCAAAGCTAAAGTTTACGTTGAAGGCGAATCAGCTAAAATCACCTTTGCAGATGTGGCTGGCGTAGAAGAAGCAAAAACTGAGTTAGTAGAAATTGTAGATTTCCTCAAGACTCCGGCACGGTTTACGCAAATTGGCGCGAGAATTCCTAAAGGTGTGTTGTTAGTTGGCCCTCCTGGTACTGGTAAGACACTTTTAGCTAAAGCCGTAGCAGGGGAAGCTGGAGTTCCATTCTTCAGTATCTCTGGTTCCGAGTTTGTAGAATTGTTTGTCGGCGTAGGTTCTTCCAGAGTGCGGGATTTGTTTGAACAGGCTAAAAAACAAGCTCCTTGTATTATATTCATTGATGAATTAGATGCGATCGGTAAGTCTCGTAGCAGTAACGGCTTCTACGGTGGTAACGATGAGCGAGAACAGACCCTCAACCAATTACTAACAGAGATGGACGGGTTTGCGGCTGGTGATGCAACGGTGATTGTCCTAGCAGCTACCAACCGCCCCGAAAGCCTTGACTCTGCATTGCTACGTCCAGGCCGCTTTGACCGCCAAGTGTTGGTAGACCGTCCCGATTTATCTGGTCGGGAAGCAATTCTCAAGATTCACGCTCAAAAGGTAAAATTAGGAGATGATGTCAATTTAAAAGCGATCGCTACTCGTACTCCTGGTTTTGCTGGCGCAGATTTGGCAAACTTGGTAAATGAAGCGGCATTATTAGCAGCTCGCAATCTCCGTCAAAGTGTTGCTCAAGAAGACTTTGCCGAAGCAATTGAGCGGGTAGTCGCAGGTTTAGAGAAAAAGAGTCGCGTCATGAACGAGACTGAGAAAAAGATTGTTGCATACCATGAAGTTGGTCACGCAATGGTCGGGGCGCTAACTACAGGAAACGGTCGCGTAGAAAAGATTTCGATTATTCCCCGTGGGATGGCAGCTTTGGGCTACACTCTGCAATTACCAACTGAAGACCGCTTTTTGATGAATGAAGAGGAACTGCGGGGTCAGATTGCAACTCTATTAGGTGGACGTTCCGCCGAAGAGGTTGTGTTTAACAGTATTACCACAGGTGCTTCCAACGATTTGCAACGAGCAACTGACTTGGCAGAACGGATGGTAACATCTTATGGTATGAGCAAAGTCTTAGGGCCATTAGCTTACCAACAAGGACAACAATCGATGTTTTTGGGTAATGGTGGGGCTAATCCTCGACGGGCGGTGAGTGAAGACACATCCAAAGCCATTGATAGCGAAGTCAAGGAAATCGTGGAAACAGCCCACGAACAAGCCCTAGAGATTCTTAGACAGAATCGAGACTTGCTAGAAGCGATCGCGACTCAACTCTTAGAAACAGAAGTCATTGAAGGCGAAAAACTGCACGATTTGTTGAGTCAAGTGAAACCTGTAACTCATTCGTAATTAAGATTTGTCAGATTTCATCAACAGAGGGACGCAGAGCATAACTTTGCGTCCCTCTGCGTTAAACCTCTGCGTTCCTTTGCGTTTCAAAAATGCCACTTACTGCGATACAAACACCAGCTAGGAAAAATGCCAATGCACCCCCAGTTGCACCGATAAAAGGTGTTATTGCTTGTAACTTGGGAAAGATGACACCAAACAAACTCATGGCTAAAGCAAACCCACCAAAATACATCCCAATTCCTAATCCCGCCCATCGCTGAGGTACCAGTCCTAAAACAAAAGGAATTGCCCCATTGACAATTAAACTAAAGCTAGCAACGATTACCGCAATTATCGGAATTTGTGCGCCCACAGATATCATTATCAATAAAGAGGGAATGATTGCACAGATCCCACAAAGCATTGCTTGACGATTACCAATTTTGACGGCGAAGATTCCTGCTGGTATGCTGGCAATTGCGATCGCTAATCCAATCCACACCATAAGCACATCAATATTATCAGTATTCAGTTGGGCCTTTAGGACTTTACCCAAGACATCAAAGAGAAATCGGATACCCCACGCTACACCAAAACCAGTTACTAAAATCAAAGCCAATTTTTGTAACGGCAACTTTACTACTTCTATTTGGTGTCTATCCACAGGTGCTTCTGGAGGATTGACTAATCGCAACACAGCGGCCGCCCCTAGCATGACGAAAGAACCGATCGCAAAGGTATAAACTGGCCCTAAGCTGAGAATAAATTTGTGGCTTATCGGTCTAAAAGCCCCAATCAAACCGCCTGCTAAAGTAACAACACTTACTGCTAAAGGTAACTGGGCTGGTGTAGAATACATTCCCAACAGGCACATGGCTGGAGAACGAAATATTGTCATTGCTAATGCCCAGGCTACCAATGCTATAGGTAAGAGCGATCGCATTACAGTAGTAGGTGGAATTAAACTCACAACGCATGGTATGGCAATAAACAAAGCCGATGCCAGAATCATACCTACTGAGATAAAGGGGAACCGAGTCCCTACCCAGCGTCTAGCTTGGTCTGAAAGTCCACCCATCAATGGTTCCAGCAACGCACTCAAGGCATTTTCGATTAGCACCAAGGCAACTGCCAGTGAAGCGGGAAAACCAAACTGAGTCAAAAGTTGTGGCAAATATATATTATAAATTAACCAGGTGAGGGTAATTGCTCCCTGCACCACTGCCAATACCCAAACTTGCACCCATAAAATATTGAAATGAGATTTTGAGGTAGTCAAGTCGCTTCGCTCCAATTAAAAATTAAAAATTATTAATTAAAAATTCTAAGACGCACTCTACGAGACGCTGCGGGTAGTTTGCTTCTCTATTCGCGCAGCGTCCTGTAGGGAAGGAGTATGTGGACTTGCTAACACTGCGTCATATATTATTGTTGGCTTTGTACCAAAATTAATTAAAAATTATTCTTTTTCTTAATTTTTAACTTTTAATTTTTAATTCCAAAAAGGTCATCAGAAGATGAGGAAATGGGAGACTTAAACCGCAAACTCGCTCCGATCGTAGTATAAAACAGAGCAGAGGCGGAGCAGTATTTCTCCTGCCTCCTGCCTCTGTTGTTAATACTCTGGAACTGAAGGATCGACTTCTCGACTCCAAGCGGTAATTCCGCCTTTAACATTTGTGCCGACAATCCCGGCTTCCTTAAGGATGGCGAGGGCTTTTGCCGATCGCCCGCCCATCTTACAATGAGCGATTAAGCGGTGTCCGTTCAATATTTCCTTCACCTTCGCAACGCCATTGCCATTTTCAATGTCTGGTAAGGGTACTAACACCGAACCAGGAATCTTGGCAATTTCGTACTCATGGGGGTTGCGGACATCCAGTAGGACAAAATCCTTTGCACCGCTATCTAGTAATTCCTTCAAATCCTTAACAGTCATTTCTTGACTTTCCAACTGCTGTTTTGCCTCCTCTGCCTTGGCTTGCGGAATCCCGCAGAATTCTTCGTAGTCTACCAGTTTTTCAATCACTGGGCGAATCGGGTTAGGACGCAGTTTCAACTCCCGAAATTTCATATCTAAGGCGTTGTATAGCAGCAATCGTCCACTTAGAGTATTACCTTGTCCCAAAATGATTTTGACAGTTTCGGTTGCTTGGATTAAACCAATAATTCCTGGCAAAATACCGAGTACGCCACCTTCTGCACAAGAGGGAACCATTCCTGGTGGTGGTGGTTCTGGGAAAAGGTCACGATAATTTGGCCCACCTTGGTAGTTAAATACAGTAGCTTGCCCTTCAAAGCGTAAAATTGAACCGTAGACGTTGGGCTTATTCAACAATACGCAGGCATCGTTAACTAGATATCTAGTGGGGAAGTTATCAGTCCCATCTACGACGATATCGTAAGGTTCAAGGATTTCTAGGGCGTTTTCGGAAGTCAGGCGAGTTTCGTATAAATCAACCTGACAATAGGGGTTAATTTCGTGAATGCGGTTTTTTGCCGATTCAATCTTGGGTTTACCCACCCAAGATGTCCCGTGGATGACTTGGCGTTGCAGATTGGAAGTATCGACAACATCGAAATCGACAATCCCAATGCGTCCAATACCCGCCGCCGCCAGATATAAAAGTAGTGGTGAACCTAGTCCACCTGTACCGATACACTGTACACTGGCGGCTTTCAGGCGCTTCTGTCCTTCTAGTCCTACTTCCGGTAAAATCAGGTGTCGGGAGTAGCGTTCGTAATCGTCTTTGGTCAACTGGATTTCGTCCAGATTGGGATTGAGCATAGCAGTTATGATCTGGGAGAGCGGAATATTAATCCTATCGAAAAACTGTATCTCTTATGGAGATAGGGAGTGGGGAAGATGAATTTTCTATCCGTGTTGGCGGCTAAAACCGCTACGAGTGACTGTCTTTGAACTAAGCCAGTTATTTTATATTTTCAATTGTCTCTGCTTGGAATTGATGACGATCGTCAAGGCTCCAGCTTTGAAGTTCTCCAGCTTTACCGTTTTGGACGGTAACTATTATATACGAGTATCCTTGCCAAGCGTATAAGCGATCGCATTCTGAAGGGATAGCAGGATGATCTGGGTGGGAATGAAAAATGCCGACGATGTTCAGTGAGCGATTACGTGCTTCCTTTTGGGTTTTTAGCATAACTTCGGGTGCGATCGCATATTGCCGTCTTTTACTTTCTGCTGTGTGTTCCCCTGAGAACTCAGCACCCGCTTCTGTATTCCAGGCGTTTTCTGTTGGTATGACTTCAACTACAATTTTGCCCTCATTAGCCAAATAGCCTAAAATTATACCGCAACACTCCTCTGGATAGGCGCTTTCGGCATGGGCGCGGATAGTTTGCAAGTGTTCTGGGCTAAGTTGGATCATCTCTGCGTTTATAATTTTTTAGTTGCTAGCTAGGGATTCTTGTTTGAATACAATACCTCACTAGTAGTTCGCTTTCGTAACGAAAGCGGGGTAAAGGGTAAGGGGGAAGGGGGAAAGGGTTTAAATCCCTTACCCTTTACCCTTTCCCCAGTCCTCACAAGCGCATTTTTGGGTTGGCAGACTACTAGTTACTGGTTTTGTTTTGAAAAGAGCGATCGCTCTCTTCAATATCAATATAAGTATTTTTTATTCATCTTTCGGGATGTTGGTGCTGCTTTGTGCATATTCTTAGACTATCAAAATCTAAAAAATATACAATCTAAATACTCTTGACGAACTCTGCGATCTCTATACGATTCCCACCGGGATCGCGGAGGAAAAACCGCACGCATCCTGGTAGTGGTCGTTGATCGGGAATAATTTCTACTCCATACTCTTTTAGGTGTTTCTCAAAGGTGTTCAAGTCATCGACTTGGAAACAAAAATGTCTTCTAGATACTTGGTTATTGGCGTTTTTCTCTCTACTAACGTGCAATTCAATGTTTCCCACCTGATACCAGGCTCCTGAATCGTTTTTGACCGCATCAGGTCTGGGAATTTCAGTCAATCCCAAAATTCTGCTGTAGAAAGATAGCATTGCATCCTCTACCTCAAGAGGATAAGTTGCCTGAATATGATGAACTGCTTTGAGCGCCATTTTCATTCTCCTGTTGGGATATCTCAGAATTTAGGGGACAGAAAAAAGTTATTCCCTATTCCCGGTCAGCTATTTCCTTCTTAAATAAGGACTTGCCTTTGGACATTGTTTGTGAAATACTACTCTATAAACTACGGTAAATCGGTAAAGTTTAAGTACTTTTGTACAAAGTTTACCAGAAAACATTTCGTTCTCAAAGTAATTACAGGCTAATCCCTAAGATGACAAACACAGAAATTCGCACCACTCAAGTTAAAGTTCCTAACGGGGATTTGCAAATCGATGCTTACTTAGCTGAACCCGCACAAAAGGGAACCTTCCCAGCCGTTATCGTGATTCAGGAAATTTTTGGGGTTAACATTCACATTCGAGAAGTTGCTGAAAAGTTTGCCAAAGAAGGCTATGTTGCGATGTCTACGACGGGCTACGCCTACGCACCGACTTTATTTCAACGCACCGCTCCTGGTTTTGAGGGTGGATACACCCCTGAATATGTCCAGCAAGGAAGAGGGTATAAGGAACAGACAACAGCCGAGGAAATATTGAGTGATATTAAGGCTGCGATCGCCTATTTAAAAACCTTACCAAATGTGCAAGGAGATGCGATCGGCTCCATTGGTTTCTGCTTTGGTGGTCACGTAGTTTATCTAGCTGCCACTTTACCAGATATTAAAGTTACAGCTTCCTTCTATGGTGGTGGTATTCCCAACTCAACTCCCGGTGGTGGAGAACCAACCATCATCCGCACTCCTGATATCAAGGGCCCCATTTACGCCTTCTTTGGCCTTGACGATCAAGGAATCCCCTTAGAACAAACGGAACAGATTGAGGCTGAATTGAAGAAAAATCAGATTCCTCATGCTATATTTCGCTACTCTGGTGCAGGACATGGCTTTTTCTGCAACCATCGCTCTAGCTACAATGCCGAAGCTGCTGCCGATGCTTGGAAAAACGTTCAAGAACTTTTCCAGAAGAACCTTCAGCTTCAAAAAGTTTAAATCTTTGGGTTAAGAGTAATGTAATGTTTGACGGTTTATGTGGTGTTCGCCTAACAATCTAAATCAAAAAACCTCTAAGAGATTTTACGACACAAAACCGTCCCTCTCCGAATCGGAGAGAAACTTGAACTTTAGTTCAAGTCTAGAAGAGTTTCATTGAACTTACATTAAGAGCAATACGCAGTAGAGGCGAACAGATGTCACAGGTGTTCAGTCTCGTTTTAGAATGCTTAACCAATGAGGAACATTTCCAGCCAGAGGCTAGAAATGAAGTTTTAAAAGGGTTGGCATTTAAGTTGACACCAATATACAGATGCACCTCTACTGAGCATCGGTAACTATTAGCCAAATAAAAACAAAGTATCACGTCCATGATTACCGCCTTCAAACAGCCACGAGTTAATATTTTTCAGCGTTTTTCACTATTCCTATTACCTGGATTATTAACAATCTCAACTACCTTAATTAGTTGTTCAGTTACAACCCCAAATGCAGGGAATGAAACCACTGGCTTTAAAACTAAAACTGTCCGTATGGGATATCAAAGCTCTGGGGATCTGGTCAGACTTAAAGGATTGATAGAAAAGCGTTTACAGCCTTTAGGTGTCTCCGTCGAATGGGCACAATTTGCCGCCGGGCCGCAACTGATGGAAGCAATGAATGTAGGTAGGGTTGATATTGGTTCTGTAGGTGAAACTCCACCGATATTTGCCCAAGCTGCTGGTACATCTTTAGTATATGTTGCTAGTAATAAACCCAGCACAGGTAAAGGAAGTGGAATTATCGTCCAAAATAATTCGTCAATTCGCACTTTAGCTGATCTCAAAGGTAAGAAAGTAGTTTTCCAAAAAGGTTCTGCTTCCCATTACTTATTAATAAAAGCTTTAGAAGAGGCTGGTTTGAAATATAGTGATATTCAAGCCATTAGCCTCCCTCCTTCAGAAGCCCGTGATGCTTTTATTCAAGGCAAAATAGATGCCTGGGTAACTTGGGACCCTTATTTAGCTGTAGCACAAAAAAAGGCAAATGCTCGTGTTTTGAGAGATGCTAGCGGCATCTCTACTCAGGGCGGATATTACATGGCTGCGCGAAAATTTGCCACAGAAAACCCAAAATTAGTACGATTAGTTCTTGAAGAGATAGATAACACAGGTCAATGGGGTGAAAAGAACCGAGCAGAAGTTGTAAAGCTGACTATTCCTCATCTCAAAATTGATGAAGATATTTTAGCAACAATGATTGAAAGGCGAGCTTATGGCTTAAGACCCATTACGCCAGAAATCATGGAAAATCAACAGAAAATTGCAGATTTGTTTGCCACAGAAAAAGTGATTCCTAAACCCATCAATATCAAGGAAGCGATGCTGAGTAGCGAACAATATGCAGCCATCACACCAGAAACCATTAGTCAGAAGTAGTAAGCTGTTACGCAAATAAGATTGCACATCAACTGGTGAGGTTGTCAATTGTCCTTTGTCCTTGGTAAACACAAATGACAAATGACGGTCTATACGGAAAATATTGCAATATGTAGGCGCGTTAGCTTACCAAGAACGTCTGGTAAATCAGTTTAGCAAAGTTGCTAATCCTGTTAACTGACGATTTTCCGGCTAATGGCCTCTCCAATCTCCATTAATATCTCTTCCTCTTTGGAAGTGAATTTATAAGAAACCGACTTGGCAATACCCAAGGTTCCATACAATCTGCCATTTAGCATAAATGGCACTGTGATGGAGCCTTTTACCTTAGTTTCTTTTGCTGAGGGTTTGGCTACCCCCTGTTCGTCAGTTTGCAGGTTGCAAATCTGTACGGGTTGCTTACGTTCGGCGGCGATACCAGCCATCCCTTTGCCGATAGGAATTACCGTCATTTTAGGCAACAGAAATTCTGGAATGCTTTGGTAAGCCTTTAGGTGCAATAACTGGCTTTCCCGATCTAGGGTATGGATAGTACCTGTAGAGCAGTCGAAAACGGTCAGGATTTCGACCAACAAACGATTCCAGTCGATGGCAGATTCCTCATCAGCCAGGGTATCAAAAATGGGTTTGATATCTGAAGTCATAAGTTTTAGGAGTGTCAAAGACTCTTTCCCGCACAATTCCTGAATTAAATCTGAAATTGAACCTCAAGTAGCAGCAAATGTCAAGCGATCATTCCCTTTTGAACGTTATCTGTGCCACTGCGAACCTCATGTATGCGTTCTTCGCCGAGATTTTCTGGGATAAATCCACCTGCTTGCATTTTCCATAACCTGTGATAAGCACCGCCAAGTGCCAGTAGTTGAGCGTGCGAACCATCTTCAATAATGCGACCTTTATCGAACACCAAAATCCGGTCTAGATGGACGATGGTAGATAGTCGATGAGCTACCACAATGACCGTTTTCCCATTCATTGCTAAGTCGAGGGTATCTTGGATCGCTTTTTCGGTGATTGAATCGAGGCTAGAGGTGGCTTCATCTAAAATCAGGATCGGCGCATCTTTGAGGATTACGCGAGCGATCGCAATCCGTTGTCTCTGCCCTCCAGATAACTTGACACCGCGTTCGCCCACCAGAGAATTATAACCATCCTGACTTTGGATGATGAAATCGTGAGCATTAGCCTTTCGCGCCGCCTCGAACACTTCCTCATCGGTTGCATCTAAGCGTCCATAACGAATATTTTCTAGCAAAGTGCGATGGAACAGAGATGGATCTTGGGGAATCAAGCTGATTTGAGCGTGTAGGGCATCCTGAGTCATGTCTCGAATATCGACCCCATCAATAATAATCTGTCCAGATTGGGGGTCGAACAAACGCAGAATTAGATTGACAAAGCTGGATTTTCCCGAACCAGAGAAGCCCACCAGTCCGACACGCTGTCCGGCTTGGATGGTGACAGAAAGGTTGTTGAAAACTTTCTTTTCATCCGAATAATTGAAATTCACCCGGCGAAACTCAATCTTACCTTGGGTAATTGGGTGTGCGATCGCGCGATCGCGATCGACCAACTCGTGGGGTTGAACGATGGTAAAGACACCATTGGCGACATTGCCGATATGTTCAAAAAATTCCAGAAAGCGGCGGCTCAAATTCCGGGCTTCAATGATGATCAATAGCGACAGGCTAGTTGCGACGACGAAATCAGCAGTAGCGATCTTTCCTTGACTCCAGAGAAAGAGCGAGTAATACAGAGTGCTGATTTTCAGAATGGCTGCCGAGATGAACTGAAACCAGCGAATTCGCTCCGAATACCAGTTGGACTTTCTCACCTGTTTGAGTTCGCGGCTTAATTGCTCATTCAAATAGCGTCGTTCAAAACCTAAACGAGCAAACAATCGGCTACTGGTGAGATTTGTTACTGTATCTACGATGATGCCAGTTGTCTCACTTCTTGCGGCTGCGGCTTTCCGAGAGTAAATTCGGCAGCGAGTTGCCAGCCAGAACGAAATACTGATGAAAAGAACTGCCCACACGCCCACGAGTGCAGCCAGGGGAGGATAAGCGCGATACAGTAACATCGTGGCGACGATATACACAACAATTACTGCCATAAATTCAGTAATTAACATTTGCATCGTCTGAGTAACACCCAGAGAAGTTTCGCTAATCCGATGTGCTAATGCCCCGGAAAAACTGCTGCTCATGTAGCGATGCGAATGGTGTTGCAAGTAGGCATATAGCGATCGCACAATATGTTGTCGGTGGATTGGATGGAGGATAGTTTGCAAGAGTCCAGCCGAACGCCCGAATATTACTTCACCCACACTCAAGGCGATGAACAGCATCAGGGGTTGCCTCATGGCATCAAAAATGGGCTGGCTGTCGCCCGTTGATTTCGTCACACCTCGGATGATCTCACCAATGGCATAAGGCAACATAACGCCACAGGTTGCGTGTACCATCTCCAGGCTCACCATTAACACATACCACCAGCGAAACTGGTTAACGAAATACAAAATGAACCTGAATGGAGTTGATGGTAGGTTTGGTGCATCAGCAGCACGTTGAAAGGATTTGAATTGTCTGGTCTTTTTCGTCATGAAGGTCGATCCACTAGCATCATTTTGGCTGTTCTGCAAGATAAAAATGGACGACTATATAAGCCGTCCGGTGGTATTAGGGACTTCTGGCAGCACTGTTTAAAAACTTTTGCTGTTTGGTTGTAGCTGACTTCCTTATGCGATCGCAGTCAGAATCCATGTTGCCCCCTTCATTCCAAAGAGTGTAGTTCCCCCTGCTCCCTGCCTCTGACTTGAAACTAACGAAGAGAATCTCCTCTTCGGTATTCGGCAGTTATGTCGTCTAACTTTTGTTTCAAACTGTCGTCGAGTTTGACTTCTACTGCCTTGAAGTTGTCGGCAAGTTGTTGTGGGCGACTAGCGCCGATGATGGGGGCAGTGATAATGGGATTAGATAAAACCCAAGCTACCGCTAGGGTGGTAAGGGAAAATCCGGCGAGATCCGCGACTGTGCGTAATTCCTCTACAGTATTGAACTCGCGATCGTGCCAGTAGCGTTCTTGATAACGTTCTGCGGCAGCACCTAGCGTAAAACGTGTACCAGAGGTGGGGCCTTGAGCGAGAATGTGTTTGCCGGTAAGCAGACCGCCCGCCAACGGATTGTAGGAAATTACACCCAGTCCTTCTTCTTTAGCTAGGGGCAATAGTTCTCGCTCAATTTCGCGGAACAACAGGTTGTAGCGGGGCTGAATTGAGACGAATCTGGTTAGATTTCGCGTTTCGGCGCGACCCAAGGCGCGAGCGAGTCGGTAAGCTAAGAAGTTGGAAACCCCGATGTAGCGTACTTTGCCAGCACGAACTACCGCGTCCAGCGCTTCCAGGGTTTCATCGAGGGGGGTGGAAGTATCGTCGGAGTGCAATTGGTACAGGTCGATATAGTCGGTTCCCAAACGTCGTAGAGAAGCATCGATCGCATCTAGAATATGTTTGCGCGAAGCACCCTGATCCCAAGGTGCAGGGCCAACCCGGCCGACGCACTTGGTAGCTAAGATAAAATGTTCGCGTTTGCCTTTGAGCCAGCGCCCAACGATTTCTTCGGTACGGCCAGCAGTGGTAAGCCCGCCGCCAAGTGGATAAACATCGGCTGTATCCAAAAAGTTGATTCCGCCATCGGCTGCCGTGTCGAGGATATCTCTAGAAGTTTCTTCGTCAGTCTGCAATCCAAAAGTCATGGTGCCAAGACAAAGACGGGAAACAGTTAATCCAGTTTTACCGAGATTGATAGTTGGTAAGGTCATAGAATTGTCCCTAATGCGACTGTTGTAGGTGTGGAGATTTAAATGCGGAATATTTGGGCGTTTGCTTGGGGTGCTTTGGTCGGGATTCTTGGTGGGCTAATCGGTTTGGGTGGTGCAGAGTTTCGCTTACCAGTTTTAGTTAGCATTTTTAACTATCGAACTCTACAGGCAATTATTATCAATCTCATAGTTAGCCTCGTCACTGTTACCTTTTCATTCATTTTTCGGAGTGGCGTTATTGGTGTTGAGAATGTTTTTGCAAACCTGACAGTAATCATCAACATTCTGGCCGGCTCTCTCATTGGCTCTTATGTTGGGGTTAACTATGCAACCCAGATCAACGAACAAACATTAAATCGGATTGTTGTCGTTTTTCTATTTTTCCTGAGCTTCGTACTGATCGGTCATAATCTCATTTTCAGTTTTCAGAGTTGGCAACTTCCAGACTTACTGAGAATCGGTATAGGTTTTGTAGCGGGAATTGTGATTGGGATATTTAGCAGTATGCTTGGTGTCGCAGGTGGTGAATTGATTATCCCTACGATCATTCTGGTGTTTGCAATTGATATCAAATTAGCAGGAAGTTTGAGTCTTGCAATCAGCATTCCCACAATCATCATGGGTCTATTCAAATATAGAAGTCAGCAACGACTCAAAGAAGTGAAATCAGATCAAAGATTCATTGTTTCAATGGCATCTGGTTCAATACTAGGAGCATTCGTTGGTAGCAACCTTTTGAGGTATGTAGCAAGTTCTTGGTTGTATGTAATCTTGGGTGTAATTCTATTGTTATCGGCTTTGAAGTTAGCAAGGCATAAGCGATCTGCATAATGGGAATATTAACCAGCAAAGGCATCAGTTATTACTGAATTAGCTCGATGCCACTACAGAAGCCTGACGACGACTCTGTGAAACTAACCATTGTTGCAATTTCGAGTCTCTGTAAACTTCATCTGCTATAAAATGATCGCCTTCCGGTAGCACTGTCAAATCAACTTTCCCCCCGACTTTGCGTAAGCGCTCAACAAAATGCTCCGTGTCCTCAATTGGCAAATTTTTGTCTTGTCCACCTTGGAATATCTGAACGGGAATGTCTTTGAGTACGGCTAGTTCGCTTTCTGCTAATGTTTTAGGTACACGTCCAGACACAGGTATTAGACCTGCGAAGCGATCGGGATGCAAAGCAGCGATATGCCAAATACCGGCCGAGCCTAAGCTGAACCCGGCTAATATCACCCGCGCTGGATCGACGGGCTGGGAAGCGATCAGTTCATCAAGCAAAGCCAGCACGTCATCTGCTCGATCTGCCCAAGTCTGTTCAGCCGGAATCTGGGGTGCGGCGAAGACATAAGGTAATGAGTCGGATAAATCTACGAAACGAGGTAGACCCCATTTCAGTAGCACATTCAGATCCGTCCCGCGATCGCGTCCTCCATGTAAAAACAGAACTAAGGGTGCAGGTTGCTTGGCATTGTCAGAAACAGGCGAGAAAAGATAAGGCAAAGAACTATTGTGAGAGCGTTGTTCAACGGACATGGTTGTGACTCCTAATTTATTTGGGCATGGGGCATTGGGAATTGGGCATGGGGAATTGATTATTTCTCCTCATCTATCCCCACGCCCTCATCTCGGCTTTTACGCCACTACCAGGCTCTTATCCACTTGTTTAAATTCGGTGTTACCTACTTTGGATTCGATCGCAGTACCCTTGAAAAATTCGGGGTTAGCTTGGGTGTAAAACTTGTAGGGATTAGCGAATACATAGGACTTAAAGTCGGCTTCGGAAATAACGCCTTCTTGAACCAAATCCCAGCTTTCAGCCAAGGGGGAAGTCAGGTCTGGTACATCCCAGTGACCAACATCGGAGGAATAGATGGCGTTGATTTTGACTCCCAAGGGATTGGCTTTGTCGTTGAATGCCGTAGCGATGGTGCGATCGTCAGACTCGGAACCAAAGAAGAAACTATTCACCCAGCGATCGCGGATGTCTTCAATTGTTTCAATGCCTGCGGCTGCAAAATCATCCAATTCGCTACCAATTGGCGCACGGCTATGACGGCTAAATGAAGCTCCCAGTACAGTCTTAGTCAATTCATCCTTATCGAGGGAATGCCCTTGAGTAACTTCTGCACCATAGCGTTCAAATATTTCAAATAGCTCATCGGCATTTGTCAATGCTGGATTGTAATTTTCCAGTGCCTTGATATTGCGCTTGGAGAAACGATCTACCAAATGAATGTAGACATGCGCACCCCAATCTGCACCACCTTCGAGCATCGCTACTCGCAACTGTGGAAAACGCTTGGTAACGCCACCGAAGAACAACGCCTTTGCAAATGCTTCCGAACCATCGGCGAAGTGACCGATATGGTTGTTCATGTAGTTACTGATGGAGGAGCGTCCAGTCCAACCTTGGCTGCCGTAATGGGTGGTGACGGGTACGCCCAATTCCACGACCTTTGCCCAGAAGGGATCGTAGTCGTATTCACTATCTAGTCCGTAGAAGTCGATATAAGAAGCATACTTGGCGATTTCGGGGAATTTATCGGCTGGATATTTATCAGCGATCGCTTTAATCGGCCGTTTCACTCCGCCAGTGATATTAATCACTTTTAAACCGAGTGTTTTTACTGCAAACTCTAGCTCCTCAATGCCTTCCTGGGGAGTAGTTAAGGGAATACCAGCTACCGGTGTCAGGCGATCGCTATATTTGCGGTAAATATCAGCATGATAGTGATTTACCGCGCGTTGCAGTGCCTGACGATTCTCTGCACTGGCTCCAGCAGGTGCTAGGACATTGTTCGGAAATAGCACCGAATAGTCTGACCCTTGCTCCGCCTGACGCTCATAGAGCAATTCAGGGAGGGTGTAAGTAGCTAAATCCAGCGTATTTTTGGTAACTCTCGCCCACCAAGGCGATCGGATTGTCCGGTTATATTGACGTTCTTCAGGGGTTTGTTGATACCAGTCTTTACCGTTGCTCTTGGAGTTAAGACGGGAAGCTTCTGTCTTACGTAACTCATCTACAAGTTTCACACCACCGTACTTAGCGATGTAATCCTCAAACGCCGGTGTGAAATCATTGGTATGAACATCGGTATCGATTACCGGATAATCAAGGGTTGCTCTGATTGCGGCGGAGCGTGAGGTCTTTAATCGGCTATATTCAGTCATGTTTTTTCCTTTAAAAAATTACAAGGTTTTCCTAGTAGTCTGCCAACCCCAAAATGCTGCGTGATGGCTGGGGAAAGGGATTTGAAACCTTTCCCCCTTCCCCTTTACCCTTTACCCCGCCAAGTTCACTTGGCGAACTACTAGCAGCGTTGGATGCTGGTTAGTGTGTTAAAACTTACGCAAGAACTCTCTGAAACTCTTATTTCTCCGTGTCCTCTGCGTCCTCTGCGGTTCGATTTCCGATTCTGTAGGGCGGCGATCTACAGAAGGTGCGATCTAAAAGGTATGGCTTAAACATCTGCAAACAATTCATTTACGCCAATACAAGGCTCTTATCCACTTGTTTTGCAGCAAAACGATTGACCGGACGACGCAATCCCAAGTTTTCACGCAAGGTACTACCCTCGTATTCGGTACGGAACAATCCGCGTTTTTGCAAGATGGGAACGACTAAGTTAACGAATTCATCTAATCCTGTGGGAAGGATTGGCGGCATGATATTAAAGCCGTCTGCTGCACCATTGTTGAACCATTCTTCTAGCTGGTCGGCAATGGTTTCGGGAGTACCAAGGATGGTGCGATGTCCTCGTGCGGTGGCAAGAGAGAGATACAACTGACGCAATGTGAGAGTGCCACGAGTCGCCAAATCTCTGACTAGTTTTAGACGACTCTTGTTAGTGTTGGTGTCGCTGGGCAGTTCAGGAGCCACATCATCTAGAGAATATTTCGACAAATCGACACCTTTGTAATAGTTCTTTAAAATTCCCCAAGCGACATCAGGATGAATCAAAGATTGCAGGAATTCGTACTTTTCTTGAGCTTCTGCTTCGGTACGGCCAATGATTGGGAAAGCACCAGGCATAATTTTTAAATCGTCTGGCGATCGCCCATATTGTGCTAATCTCCCTTTCACATCAGCATAAAATTCTTGGGCATCAGCTAGGGTTTGATTGGCGGTGAAAATTACTTCGGCGGTGCGTGCAGCTAAGTCCCGTCCAGATTCCGAGGCTCCAGCCTGAACAATCACGGGGTAGCCTTGAGGCGGACGACCGACGTTTAAAGGGCCTTGGACAGAAAAATATTTGCCTTTATGGTTGAGTGTATGCAGTTTGTCTGGATCGAAATAGACACCAGATTCTTTGTCGCGGATAAAAGCATCATCTTCCCAGCTATCCCACAGTCCTTTCACTACTTCCACAAACTCTTCGGCGCGTTCATAACGCTGGCTATGTTCTGGGTGATGCTCAAGTCCGAAATTACGAGCAGCGTTCTCATTGCCTGTGGTGACTACATTCCACCCTGCGCGGCCGTTACTCAAGTAGTCCAATGAGGCAAACTTCCGCGCCAAGGTGTAGGGTTCTTCATAAGTAGTCGAGGCGGTGGAAATGAAGCCGATGTTTTTGGTAACAGAGGACAAGGCCGAGAAGAGAGTGACTGGCTCGAAATGGGCCATTTTACCGTTGCGATACTGAGTTTCTGGAGCGCCACCCCAAACTCCTGGGCTATCTGCCAAGAAAACTGCATCAAACAAGCCGCGTTCAGCAGTCTGGGTAATTTCCTTGTAATGCTCGAAATTCAATCCAGCATCTGCTTGTGCATCAGGGTGTCGCCAAGAGGAGACATGATGACCGGTGGCTTGAACAAATGCACCTAAACGAAACTTGCGTGTTGTATTCATAAGCTTTTTTCTTTTCTATAGTGTGATTGCTGATTTGCGTATAGCAGCTAATGGCTTTTCATCTAACGTCAGTGTGCGATCGCTAATTCCTAACTGTTTGTAAAATCCTTATAACTACGTGGCAAGTGTCTGATGAGTAGACACAACTGCTGACATCCACCCAAAAAATACTCAGATGGCAGATTGATAAAATTCTTTCCATACAAAGCTTTGGGCTAGCATTTACTGCTAACTCCACACTGAATGTAATAATGGAATACTTTCAAAACAACTAAAATGTAGACTTCAGTTGCTCTATATGGAATGAAATAACCAAACTGTAAGTCAGGTTAATACCACAGCAAAATTAGGGTTGCTGCTGCTTGGCGCTCGAATTACCATAAATTTATGTAGCAATCTTACTCCGCAAATAGAGTCTACACGATGCATACAAAAAAATATGTACTGATGAACACAATATCATGCAATACTAATTATTAGATTCTCTAATATTAAGTATTGCAAACTAATTGTTCAATATCTCAGATTAACTGTCTCGTTTGCGATGACCTCCGGTCGGTCGGAGACCATCGCCTCCGAGGGGCGGGTACGCGATCGCAGCACACTTAGAAATAAACGTCGTTTTTGTAACATAAAATCTTGTAGAGACGGCGATTTATCGCGTCTCAAAACCTATGAATGGTAAAAACCCGGCTTCTCTATCAAAACCGGGTTTTTAAGTAATTTTTAATTTATTTTTGAACAGTACAACAGGGCAATAAAGGCTTGTTTACAACTTCTTTAATCTCTACTGAATTCAACAAATCTTCCCAATATTTCTGAACTTCAGGATCATTAGGACGCTGGCGGCGTAAATTAGCTAAAGTTCTGAGAGAATCTTCCCAAAATCCAGCAGTTGCAAATAGAACTGCACGATCCAAGTCTGTGTTTGGTTGGTTTAATTGAAGAGATAGATTTTCATCTTGCGATCGCACTATTGTACCTTCTACATAAGAGTCTTTATCGCGGTTGTTGGTATCACAAATCATTGAAAAAGTCCAACTATATTCTTTACCGATTTGTAGAGATGGCTGATTAGTAGGTACATTTACACTAACAATACCATTCTGCCCAACAGGTTTGAAAGTTCCTTTATACAATGGGTCGGAGCTATCATCATCCCGCAAAACAAATTCTAGTGCTTGTACTGTTGTAGAGGTTTGAGGAACATAGAAAAATAATGTGGGACGCTCTGCTGTGGTTCGTTGAGCTTCCTTATCTGTCGGTGTCAGGGGAATGATATTTTGTCCAGTTTGAAAGCAACTTCCTCGTGTTCCTGCTGACCTTACCCTACCAGGTCTACCTGGGACGAAGGCAATACGATTTCTACCGCGTTGGATGTAACTTGTAACATTTCTAATTGCAGAAGTAGCGTATCTATCTCCAGGACGTAGCCGTTCTGCTTGCTGAAAATATCCCAAAGCTTTTCGGTAGTTTCTACGTTTGGTTTCGTTATAGCCGAGTTGCATATATTGCGTGTAAGCAGATTTGGCTTGTGCTAGTTGCAAAACTGACTCTGTTGCCAAAACCTGTGTAGTAATCACAGGTTCTAAGGGAAGAAATGCTAAAGCCGCAAGCAAATAGCTTGCCCAAAATCTATGTTTCATAATGTCTATTTCCACTTGTAGTACGTTGATTGGGGCTATATAATACAATACCCTAAGCTTGACAGTAGTAAGGCTTTATGTACCAGTTTGTGGAAATGCTGAGGTAGCCTTCTACTTTTGCACAAGAAGATTCCCAACTTATTTTAGGACTTAGGCAGAACTATACAGTGTAGGGGCAATTCATGAATTGACCCTACACCGTGGATCTATTTCCTATCAAAGAATGATTAATAAAAACCTGAAACGACGTATTTATCGAACAGAATTCAGGAGTCAGGAGTCAGAATTCAGAATGAATTCTGTGCGAGTGGCGGATAGCGCAGCGTAAAGCCTTCTCTACGAGAGGCTGCGCCAACGGCATGGCTTCGCTTAAAGCGAGTCCACGAGCATCTGAATAGCCGGGTTTAAGACCCCCACTAAATCTACGATTTGGTGGTCTTTAATCAGTCGCGGGTCTGAATCCCCGACTGATTTATTCTGACTCCTGAATTCTGACTTCTGAATTCTTCTTCAATATGCTTTATCAACAACACTTGTAGAGACGTAGCAGTGCTACATCTCTACATTATTTTTCATCAGATGTCTAATGAGGTACAGCTAATTGTGCATCAGCTACTTGGGCATTATCAGCAACGATTTGGCGGAATGAATCGCCTTCAATTGTTTCTTCTTCTATTAACAAATCTACTAAACGTTCCAAAACTATGCGGTTTTCTTCCAACAGTTCTTTTGCTTTGATATAAGAGTTGTTGACAATTTCACGCACCTGTGAATCAATTTTGGCGGCAATTTCTTCAGAATAGTCTGATTTATTCATCCAGTCGCGTCCTAAAAATACCTCTCCACTCTGATTTTCCAAAGACAATGGGCCTAATTCTGACATCCCGAAGCGTGTCACCATTTGCCGCGCCATCCCTGTCACCTGTTGCAAGTCATTGCTTGCACCTGTGGTAACTTCTGGCTTGCCAAAAACGATTTCCTCGGCGGCGCGACCACCCAAAGTAGCAGTAATCCGCGATTTGAGTTGAGAACGGGAAACTAACCCCTGTTCTTCGTTAGGAGTAAACCAAGTTAATCCGAGTGCTTGTCCCCGTGGAATTAATGTAACTTTCTGCACAGGGTCATGGTCTTTGAGCAATGTGCCTACCAAAGCGTGTCCAACTTCATGATAGGCAATCAAGCGTTTGCTCTTGCTGTCTACTAAAGCAGTACCTTCCATACCTGCAACCACTCTATCCACAGCAGCATCAATTTCTAAAATGGTGACAGCTTCTTTGCGTCTCCGAGCAGTCAGAATTGCCGCTTCGTTGAGTAAGTTGGCTAAGTCTGCGCCAGTAAATCCAGGAGTGCGACGAGCGATCGCTTCTAATGATACGCTAGGGTCAATTTTCTTATTCCGCGCGTGGACTTTCAAAATTTCCAGTCGACCTTTGAGATCCGGCGCATCCACCATCACTTGTCTGTCAAAGCGTCCTGGTCTAAGCAGCGCTGCATCTAAGACATCTGGGCGGTTAGTGGCAGCAATAATAATAATACCTGTATTACCTTCAAAACCATCCATTTCGGTGAGCAGTTGATTGAGGGTTTGTTCGCGCTCATCGTTACCGCCACCGATACCAGCACCCCGTTGTCTACCTACTGCGTCAATTTCATCGATAAATATTAGACATGGGGCATTTTCTTTCGCTTTCTTGAAGAGGTCGCGGACGCGAGATGCACCCACACCAACGAACATTTCCACGAATTCTGAACCGGAAATACTGAAGAATGGTACACCTGCTTCACCTGCGATCGCTTTTGCTAGTAAAGTTTTACCAGTACCAGGGGGGCCAATTAACAGCACTCCTTTGGGAATCCGTGCGCCTACAGCCGTAAATCTTTCTGGCTGTTTTAAGAAAGTAACAACTTCTTCAAGGTCTTCTTTAGCTTCTTCAACCCCGGCGACATCTTCAAATTTCACTCCGGTTTTGGCTTCCATTTGGAAACGAGCTTTGGATTTGCCGAAATTCATCGCTTGGCTAGAAGCATTTGTAGAGCGTCGGAGGAACAATAGCATTAAAGCTACCAGTGGCAAAATCCACATAAGATTAATCAATAGCCCAACAGCAGCTCGACTGTTAGCAGAGGAAACCTCGCCAAACTCAACATTTTTATCTTTGAGTATGTTAATTAACTCTGTGTTTTGCGCTAAAAGTCTTACCTGTTGCGGTGGCGTATTTTCCTTTTGCCCTTTGAGATAAACTCTGGCTAGCTGTTCGGTTTCGTCAAGCTCTACTTTTTGGACTTCTCCCGCCTTCGCTTTCTTGAGCAAATCACCATAGTTTAGAGAGGTACTAGAGGTAGTAGAGGTACTCTCTGGTTTTTGTGCCAAGACGGGGGTACTCCCGAAAATTCCTGGTAACATAATCAAGCTAGCTGCGATGCCTACGGCGGGCTTTGCCAACGCACCAACCCAAGCAACTCGCTTTGATGACTGCCTTTTTACCAATGCTTTTTTTCCCAAATTTGTCATAATAATTACCCTTTGTCTGCTGGCACAAGTTGAGCTATGGTTTTATGCCTATTCTTCTACCAAAAATTGTAATAACTGGAAATTACACTTTTCTTATCTAGTCTAACTTCCACACAAAAGCATTCCCATGTTTCTCCGGTTATTACATAAATTTGAGCAACCTGGATAATTATTCTGGCTCCTAACTCCTAACTCTTTCATCCTCAAATTTTCCAGCAGATATTAATTTGACACATTCCGACACAAATCGCTAAGATAAACATAGTCATAACGATTCCGCTTTTTAAGAAATCTGGTGATAGTAGCTAGTTAATAATTTGTAGGTTAATTATGGTGAGAATTGTTGGTATTGGTGGTAGTTTAAGACCAAACTCCTATACGCAGCTTGCTTTACAAGTAGCAGTGCAAAGAGTAGAAGCCCTTGGTGCAGAGGTAGAAATTCTTGATTTAAGACAGTTGCAGTTACCGTTTTGCACTGGCGCAAAAGAGTATCTAGAATACCCAGATGTTAAGCGGTTACAGGATACAGTCAGTCAGTCAGATGGATTAATTTTAGCCACACCTGAGTATCATGGTGGGGTTAGTGGTGTCCTGAAAAATGCTCTAGATTTGATGAGCTTTGAGCAACTGTCTGATAAAGTGACAGGACTAATCAGCGTATTGGGCGGTCAGTCAAATAGTAACGCATTAAATGACCTACGGCTAATTGTCAGATGGGTGCATGGTTGGGTAATTCCAGAACAAATTGCGATCGGACAAGCTTGGGGTGCATTCAGTCCTGAAGGCAAACTCGTAGATGAAAAGCTTTCTCAAAGATTTGATGAATTTGCTCAAAGTTTAGTTGATAACACTCGCAAGCTGCGAGGCGTGAATTAGTTGTAGGGTGGGCAAAGCCAGACCCACCCTGATAAACTCAAAACTTAATGATGATGGTGGTGATGATGGTGATCTCCAGCGAGTTGGGGATTAACTGCCAAAGCTTGCTCTGACAACAACTCTGCAATATGATCATCAGCCCATTGGGCCACCATTGCCAAAAATTCTGGATGGTCATTAACACAAGCCATTTGCACGTAGTTCGTGCCAGGATTCTGTTTCTCTAAAGCATGGATGATATGGTGTACATCCAATAGAGTTTCGTGGTTTTCTGTGGCAAAGCCAATTGGCATAAAAATTACCACTTTTGCACCCAACTGAATCAGGTTGTTTGCAGCTTGTTCGGCGTTTGGCTGTGTCCAATCAATTAAGGGCGTGTCATGATTGAGCCAACCCACTGAGATTAATGGATAGCGATTAATCAACTTATCCCGAACTAAATCATACATTGCTTCACTTTCGGCAATCCCAGAAGTAAAGCCTTTAGCTTTATGGGGACAGCCGTGATTCATTAATACAATCCCGATTTGAGAAGGGAGATAAGCTCCTGCTAATTCAGCAATCTTCTCTTCAACCAGATGAGCCATCAAATCGATGTAAGCTGGTTCGTTGAAGAAAGAAGGAATGTAGCGCTGTGCTTTAACCCAGTGTTCCTCACCATCAGCCAACTCAACGAGAGCATTGTTAACTTGCTCGATCGCAATCCCACTGGTAAAGATAGAATCAACAACTAGCAATGGGTAAATTAGCAGCTTCTCGAAGCCTTGGTTTTTGATTTCTGCCAAGACTTGATTGGGTAGGAAAGGGGCACAGAAGTTAAAAGCTTTGAAAACTTGAACTTTATCTCCCCATTTTTCTTGTAAATTCTTTTCAATCCCAGCCCGTTGCTGTTCAAAAATGGCGTTGTGTGGGGAGATAAAATCGTGGTGTGTGTGTCCCCACTCATGGCGGTCAAATAGCGCCAAAAGCTTTGCCAGAGGGGGATAAATCCAGGTTGGTACTGGTGCGAACTTTGCTGTCAGTAGATTTAAAGCCTGTTCGTTATAGTTGGCGAAATCTTCGTAGCTTTCGACTTCGCCGTAGCCCATAAGCAGTACGGCTACACGGTCTTTACCTGATAGATGCTCGTGGGTGTGTTGTACTTTTTCCGGCGTGGCAACCACAATTAGTTCCTCAATATAACCAGAGTGCAGAGAAATATAAAATAAGGGAATAGCTTACACATGTCCCTTCCTTACTTGTAACTTATTATCCCATCCAGGGGGATAGGATAGGTGGGTAAATCAAGATAATACATCAAAAGACATACAAAACTTACGTGGGGCATTGGGCATTCCTTCCCTGCGGGAGGCTCAGGGCAAGTGGCATGAAAAATTATACAGTTCGGTTAAGCCAAGAGACGTGATAAATCGCCGTCAAAACGAAGGATTGATTATTGTAGAGACGGCGATTTATCGCGTCTGTGTAATTTAGAATTTTCATCAAAAAACCCTAACCCAACCGTAGAATTATCTTCCAATGCCCAATCAGGATAGACAAATGAGTATAATTATTTGCCCTGGAATTCATGAACCAGAGTTAACTGAAAGCTTTAGAGTAGGATTGTTAGATTTAGTTTCTAATGGCGCGATACCTGCGGTGAGCTACGCTAACGCACACAACCCCACAAATATACTGATTTATCCAGGTAAAGATATTTCGGTTTTATCAGCATTGCACATTTTGCAGTTTTTGCGCGATCGCTTGACCGGCTCTTTAAAATCACCAATTATATTTATTAGCTTTAGTGCTGGCGTAGTTGGGGCAATAGGGGCAGCACATTTGTGGCAACTCTTGGGTGGTAGTGTCAAAGCTTTTATTGCTATAGATGGATGGGGAGTACCACTACAGGGTAATTTTCCGATTCATCGGATGAGTCATGATTATTTCACGCATTGGAGTTCCTGTTTGCTAGGTTGTGGGCAAAATAACTTTTATGCACAACCAGCAGTTGATCATTTGTCTATGTGGCGATGTCTAACGGAAATCCCCTCTGAATCTACCTCCCAAGCTGTACAAGGCTGGTGGGTAGATTCATCCATTGAAATTTCTCCACCCAAAGGTTATCTGACAGCAGCTGAGTTTTTGCTTATGCTGTTAAAGCGCTATGAAGCAAATTAGTCCGGACAATAGAATTATGAGTTAGGAGTTAGGAGTGGGGAAGGGAAAAGGTTACAGGTGATAGCGTACAGGGGACAGTCAAGAAAAACTATACCCCATACCCCATAGCCCATACCCAATGCCCAATGTCCCATTCCCCATGTCCCATCTACCCAAAGCAAGAAAGTATCTAAATGTTTCCAACTGAACCAGCTGCTGTTAATAACGGGTTTGGCGCACTGCTAAAAAACCGTGGTTTTATGCTCCTGTGGATTGGGCAACTGGTGTCCCAGTTAGCAGATAAGGTTTTCTTCGTTTTGATGATTGCTCTGCTGGAGAACTATTCACCGCTTCCTGGCTTGGCACAAAACTCGATGTACTCAACTTTGATGCTGTCATTTACAATACCAGCAATTTTGTTCGGCTCTGCTGGTGGTATCTTTGTTGACCGCTTGCCAAAAAAGCTAATTATGGTTGGCTCAGATGTTGTGCGGGGAATATTAACGCTGTGTCTTCCCTTGTTACCAAGACAGTTTCTGATTCTATTAATCCTGACTTTTGCCATCTCTACGGTGACGCAATTTTTTGCACCAGCCGAGCAAGCAGCCATTCCCCTGTTGGTGAAACGAGAGAATTTGTTAGCAGCCAATGCGCTGTTTACCAGCACGATGATGGGAGCTTTAATTGTTGGCTTTGCTATCGGAGAGCCTATTTTGAGTTTGGCGAAAAGCTGGATGGGAGAAGAATACGGTCAAGAGCTTGTGGTTGGCGGATTATACATATTGTCGGCTGCAATCATGCAACCGATTAAGTTCAAAGAACCCAAACGACCAAGGGAACATCGGGCATCAAATAACCCTTGGGCTGAATTCACTGAAAGCCTACGCTATCTCAAGAAAAACCCTTTGATCTTGAACGCTATGCTGCAACTGACAACCTTATATTGTGTGTTTGCAGCCTTAACAGTACTAACAATTCAATTAGCTGAAGAGTTTGGTTTAAAAGAAAAACAGTTTGGCTTTTTCTTGGCAGCAGCAGGTGTCGGTATGGTATTTGGTGCGGCGATTTTAGGTCACTGGGGTGATAAATTGCATCACAAACCCTTACCTTTAATTGGATTTTTGATGATGGCACTAGTTTTAGGGGTGTTCACTTTTACGCACAACTTATTACTGGCGCTAGGACTCTGTGCATTTTTGGGTATAGGTGCTGCCCTAATTGGCGTACCCATGCAAACTTTAATTCAACAGCAAACACCATCTACCATGCACGGTAAAGTATTTGGTTTTCAAAATCATGCCGTAAACATCGCTCTGGCGTTACCCCTAGCAATTACTGGGCCATTAACTGATGTGCTGGGCTTGCGAACTGTGCTTGTAGGAATGAGTGTTGTTGTTGTTGTTGTCGGTGTTTGGGCTTGGAAAAATACCCGCAATGTCTTGCAAGACGTAATTTAATTAATGTAGGCTAATAATCTATCTTTATATTGAATATAAAAATTAATCAGGTTTTCATTGAAGTTTTCAACTAAAATGAAATCTTAAATACAGAATCCAGCATTAACTTTAGCTATAGTCTGAGGTTTGACCGTGCGTTCACGAAGTGTCTCCGCAGGAGAATCGCTCTCCCAAATTAGTCTCCCACAAACTGAGAATCACAAACAGTCTCGTCCTTCTAGCCCCCCAGTCGTGCCCAAACGTGCATCTGGCGGTTTTGCTCTACTTGATAGCCTTCATCGCCACGGCGTTGATTATATTTTTGGTTATCCTGGTGGGGCAATTCTACCAATTTATGACGACCTGTATAAGGTGGAAGCAACTGGTGCTATTAAGCACATTCTCGTGAGACACGAACAAGGCGCAGCCCACGCCGCAGATGGTTACGCCCGTGCAACTGGCAAAGTAGGAGTATGCTTTGGCACTTCTGGCCCAGGAGCAACTAACTTGGTGACAGGGATCGCCACCGCCTATATGGATTCAATCCCAATGATTGTAGTCACGGGGCAGGTAGCACGTCCGTCCATTGGTACAGATGCGTTTCAGGAAACCGATATTTACGGGATTACGCTACCCATCGTCAAGCACTCTTATGTAGTGCGTGACCCCAAAGATATGGCGCGAATTGTCGCCGAAGCTTTCCACATCGCTAGCACTGGACGACCAGGGCCAGTTTTAATTGATGTCCCTAAAGATGTAGCTTTAGAAGAATTTGACTATGTACCTGTAAAACCAGGTTCAGTAAAATTACGCGGTTATCGTCCCACCGTGAAGGGAAATCCCCGGCAAATTAACGCTGCGATTCAGTTGATTACTGAAAGTCGCCGTCCTCTACTGTATATCGGTGGTGGTGCGATCGCAGCTGGTGCCCATGAAGAAATCAAAGAACTAGCTGAATTATTCAACATCCCTGTCACCACCACCTTAATGGGGATCGGTGGCTTTGACGAACATCATCCCCTAGCTTTGGGAATGTTGGGGATGCACGGCACAGCTTACGCTAACTTTGCCGTTAGTGATTGTGACTTGCTGATTTGCGTCGGCGCTAGATTTGACGATCGCGTTACAGGCAAATTAGACGAATTCGCCTCCCGCGCTAAAGTTATTCACATCGACATCGATCCCGCAGAAGTCGGCAAAAATCGCGTTCCCGAAGTGCCCATCGTTGGCGATGTGCGGAACGTCTTAGTAGACTTGTTGCGTCGCTGCAAAGAAACAGGCGTTAAGGCTACACCTAATCAAAACCAAGAGTGGTTAAATTTAGTTAATCGTTGGCGCGAAGAGTATCCTCTAATAGTGCCGCATCATGCCGACAGCATTTCACCCCAAGAAGTGATTGTAGAAGTGAGTAGCCAAGCACCCCACGCTTTCTACACCACAGATGTAGGACAACATCAAATGTGGGCAGCACAATTCCTCAAAAACGGCCCAAGACGCTGGATTTCTAGCGCGGGTTTAGGAACAATGGGTTTTGGCTTACCTGCCGCAATGGGCGCTAAAGTGGCGTTTCCTGATGAAGAAGTCATTTGTATCAGTGGCGATGCCAGTTTCCAAATGTGTTTACAGGAATTGGGAACACTTGCACAGTATGGAATAAATGTCAAGACAATAATTATCAATAACGGCTGGCAAGGAATGGTGCGCCAGTGGCAGCAAGCCTTCTATGGTGAGCGTTACTCATGCTCCAACATGGAAGTAGGGATGCCAGACGTAGAGTTATTGGCACAAGCTTATGGCATTAAGGGTATGGTAATCAGCGATCGCAGTCAATTAAAAGATGCGATCGCCGAAATGCTGGCACACAAAGGCCCAGTAATCTTAAATGTCCACGTCACCAGAGACGAAAACTGCTATCCAATGGTAGTTCCTGGTAAGAGCAACGCTCAAATGGTCGGCTTGCAGAAGCGATCGCCCAAAGCAGCAGCAGAACCAGTTTACTGTAGTAACTGCAATGCCAAAAATGCTCCTAACCACAACTTCTGCGCTGAGTGTGGGACAAAGTTGTAACGCTTTTTGAGAATTAAATAGTTTTTATACGCAGAGGGATGTCTCTCTGCGTATTTTTTATGAAGAAATATTTATACCAATGTATTTTTCTCCATTCTTTTGGGAATCCTAAATTTTAGGAAGCATTTTACTTCCTGAAATATCACGTAACTTTTAGAGGATAATTATGTCTAAACGCAAGTTGCCCAAAGGTCGTAGTATTAGTTCAGTTGCTCTAGAACCAGAAGTTGCGATCGCAATCCTTGGACTATTTTCCGCAGCAGCCGATGGTGAAGGTATTTCTTCAACAGAAGAATATGCTTTAAGTGAATTTCTGAGTCGGGTTGACTTATTTGAAGATTACTCTGAAGAAGACTTTGAAGAATTGACCGAAAAAGTTGTCAGCTTGATTGAAGAAGAAGAACCAGAAGATTTAATCGCTCAGTCCATCGAATCCTTACCGAATAGAGGTTATCGGGAAGCTGCATATATCACAGCTATCTTAGTGGTGGGGATTGATGAGGAAGTACCCGAAGCGGAACAAGATTATATCTCTGAGCTTCAGGAAGCCTTAAAGATTTCAGACGAGCGGGCACAAGAACTGATAGACGCAGTGTTCGGGGAAGATGAAGAGGAAGAGGAGTAATCCTTTTTCAATTACAGCCTCAAGCATCTACTATCGTTAATTTGGGGTTGCTAATTTAGAGTAAAAAATAATTTTGTTTAAGTTGAGTTGTTCAGATTCCTGACTTCATAAAGAAGTTGGGAATCTTGCACTTTATCAAAATTAATTCTATAGACCACTAATTAGAAATTGGTACATTTTTAAATGCGGCTGTATCTGGCACAAAAATGTCCAAGTTATTAACACCATCGGGAACTCTTAGCCAGATATAAGCATCTGCGGAGGCTTGTGGGCGTACTTGAAACAAAGAAACGCTTCCTGTTGAGCGATTGAGAGCAACCCCTTTGTAGGTTACGCTAGTCTCAGCATTACGGGCTGTTGTACTAGCCACCGATATAATATCACCAACAACTCCGTCTGTGGCAAGGCGACGAATCCGCATTTGCAAATTTACCACATCACGGTTTCCAGTTTCTGGATCTTTAATTCGCTTTGCTGAAAGTAACTCAACTTCTGCCTTTTTGCCAAAAGCAGGCTGCACAAATTGACCAGGGCTAATTGTTGAAGTTGTAGTACTGGCTGGGGATGGTGAGGCTGTTGCTTGTGGAGAAGTTGTAGCTGTAGGGCTTGGCACTTGACTGGGAATGGTGTTGCTGACTGTATTACTAGCATTTAGTGTCTGCCGCAACGTGAAAACTTCATAAGCTACATAGCCGCTACATCCCAAAGCCAAAGTAGAGAGTAATACAGCTACACCAGATAAAAATGTACTCACACTGTTGCCTCGATTTCGTATTTCTGTAGTATGTGCAGGTTGACTTACGTTTCTATTTTGTAGTCCCATAAATTATGTTTGTGCGTAGGCGCAGCCCGTCGTAGACATCGCCCACGTATGAAACATGTGAACATCTTCCCTATACTAGTTAAGTAACTTTACTGAGCCAATTCTTCTCTCTCCGGAAAGAAGTTGTTGGCAAACTAAAAATATCTATCTTTGGGATAAGAAAAATTGGTGAGACTTAAGACTTTCAACCAACCACTGGGTGTTTTGTTAATATTCTTGACTAGCCAGATAGGATTTAGTTCTATTGCGAAAGCACAAACCCAAGTCGCGCCAACAACTACCACAAAATCAATTTGCTCTACCCAACTGGGAACAGCTATAGATGCTGTAATCAATCGTCCCTTATTTAGTCGGGTGCGCTGGGGAATTTTGGTACAACCCCTGTCAAGTGGGCAAACTCTTTATAGTCGGGATGCTCAGAAATATTTTACTCCTGCGTCTAATCTCAAATTGCTGACAACAGCAGCTGCATTGCAGCAATTGGGTGCTAATTTTCGGATTCGTACCTCTATTTATCAGAATGGCAATGGTGTTTTACGTGTTGTCGGTAGGGGAGATCCCAGCTTAAGTGATACTCAACTGCAAACATTAGCACAGCAGCTAAAACAGAAAGGTATTACTCAAATTCAGAGGTTGATAGCTGATGATAGTTATATTCAAGGAGATATTGTTAACCCCACCTGGCAATGGGAAGATGTGCAGTCAGACTATGGCGCACCAGTCAGCAGCTTTATTCTCAATCAAAATATTTTTAGCTTAAAACTTGTACCGCAGGCTGTAGGTAAATCCTTACAAGTAGTGTGGATTGATCCTGGCGAGGCGAAACAGTGGCGGACAATTAATCAGTCAATAACGGTTGCCCAAAATCAACCAACTTACGTCAATATTACCCGCGAATTATCAGGAACAGCATTACGAATTCAAGGACAACTAACAACAAATTCTGAACCGTCTTTAATAGATTTGCCTGTAATTGACCCTAATTATTATTTCTTACGACGCTTCCGTGCTGCTTTGGCAACAGAAAAAATTCCTTTGGGACAAACATTAGTGGTAACTGGTGGTGTTCATCAAGAGGAAATAGCTTTTGTAGAGTCACCACCTTTATCTGAATTATTAATGGAAACTCTTCAGAATAGTAATAATCTATATGCTGAGGCACTATTGAGAGCATTAGCTGGGGAAAAACCCAGAGTGAAAACTAAAACTAGCGTTGATGTTGGTTTAGAAGCTGTCAAAGCGAGTTTAACTCAATTGGGAGTTGATCCAGCAAATTATATTTTAGTAGATGGTTCGGGTTTATCACGTCGTAACTTAGCCACACCAGAAGCTTTTGTACAAACTTTGCGAGGGATGGCAAGAACACCAGCAGGATATGTGTATCGCGCATCTTTACCCGTAGCAGGTAAAATTGGAACCTTAAAAGGGCGCTTTCAAAACACATCTGCTGAGGGCATTGTGCAAGCAAAAACAGGTACATTAACGGGTGTAGTTTCTCTCTCTGGATATATAAATGCGCCTAAATATGAGCCGTTAGTTTTTAGTATTATCGTTAATCAATCGGATCAACCGGCAACGGCTGTGCGGCAAGTAATTGATGAAGTTGTTGTGTTGTTAACGCAGTTACAACGTTGTTAAAAATGTTTAGAGATGCAAAAGTTTGTGTCTCTACATTTGCTGACTCTGGTAAATAATTGCAGTGATCGTAGTATCAAACGATCAGAGATTGGTTCTGCCATAACTCATTGACAATAAAGCTCTAGGTTCCGAGCTTTCACTCGGTTATTAACATAAAGACAATAATTTTTAATAGTTTAGCGCAGTTACAGTCTACTTTATAACGGCAATTAGATCAGTAATACCAGCAAAAATATTTGGTATAAATACAAAAATGTTGGATATTACGTATTTTCCCTGATTACACTGCTTTTAAATGTGACTACGATAGAGCGCATAACAATATGATATGTCTTCAATTATGCGGCGTATTATTATTCAACTCAAATAGATAAACGCTTTAGCAAACTCCGACATAAAAACGTAATTATACAATAAAAATTTGTAGCTTTATTGTTCATTACTTTAATGGAGCATAATTTTGTATGGCATTTTTAAGCTACAAAAATTAGTAAAAATTAACAAAGTTAAAAAGCTAGAAGTAACTCTTAATAAATAGGACTTACGCAAGTGTCACAAAAAATCGGATTTGTAGTTTGTAGTAAGGGCTTTAGCCCTTATTTTCAGGACTAAAGTCCTCTCTGCGAGACGCTGCGCGAACACTACGAACTGAAAATAATATGCCAGTTGCGTAAGTCCTGATAAAGACTAATACGAATAGCTACCTAATCAAATAGTTAAAAACATTCGCAGTTTGAATATATTCAAAATCATCACATGGTAATCAACCTACAAAAAGGGCAACGTATCTCACTTTCTAAAGAAGCTCCTGGGCTAACCAAGCTGATGTGTGGGCTAGGCTGGGATATAGCAAAACGTTCTGGTGGCAGTTTTTTTGGGGCTTTCGGTAATACTCAAAACTGCGACTTAGATGCTTCTGTAATCTGTTTAGATAAAAATGACAAAATAACAGATATCGGTAACGTTCTTTACTTTGGAAATTTATTGCACAAATCAGGAGCTATTACCCATTTGGGTGATAATCTTACAGGCGCAGGTACAGGTGATGACGAGCAAATTATTGTAGATTTAGCTCGACTACCAAAAGAAATTGTCAAACTAGTTTTTACGGTTAATATTTACGATTGTATTGCTCGTAAGCAAGAATTTGCACAGGTACAAAATGCCTTTGTGCGTTTAGTCAATACATCTAACAATCAAGAACTGGCCAAATATCATTTATCTGGTTCTGAATACAAAGGAATGACCGGGATGATCATGGCTGAAATTTACAATCACAATAACGAGTGGAAAATGGCAGCTATTGGTAACGGCATTAATGTTAATGGTTTGCAGGGACTTATGAAAGTCTATGCTTAACTACTTATTGAGTTACCCAACTTAATAACAACTCTGCATAAAATTCGTTTTGAAAAAATAGGGAGTAATTATGTCAATAAACCTCAGTAAAGGCGAAAGAATCAATCTTTCAAAAGAAGCACCAAGCTTAAAAAATGCTGGTATTGGTTTAGGATGGGATATCAACGTTACAGATACAGGTACAGTTTTTGACCTTGATGCTTCTATCTTTATGTTAGGTGCTAACGGAAAAATTCCTAATGAAAAATACTTTGTTTTCTATAACAACTCCCAATCACCAGATGGTTCTGTAAAACATGAAGGAGACAGCAGAACCGGAGAAGGGCTTGGAGACGATGAAACAATTCAAATTGATTTGAGCAAAGTTGATGCTTCGGTTCAAGAAATAGTTTTTGTCGTTACCATTCATGAAGCAGATCAAAGAAAGCAAAATTTTGGACAAGTCAGAAACTCATTTATCAGAATTTATGACAACGCCACAGAAAAACAAATTGCTAAGTATGAATTAGATGAAGATGCTTCTGCAGAAACTGCAATTGAATTTGGTAAGCTTTATCGAAAAGATGGGGAATGGAGATTCCAAGCTGTCGGTGCTGGTTATAAATCAGGGCTACAAAGTTTTGTAGAACGATATGCTGCTTAGTAGCTATCTCAAAAGGTAATAAGTAAAAAGGGGGTAAGAGTCATGAATACCTCCTTTTTTTTGTATAAGTTAATTCGCAAAAACTAAATTTATAGGATGTATATGAAATGGAAATTGAATTAAGCAAAGGTGGTAGATTTAATCTTTCTAAAGAAGCTCCCAATTTAAAGAAAGTAGCTATTGGCTTGGGTTGGCAAACAAATCAAACTGGACAAAATTATGATATTGATGCTTCCGTATTTATGTTAGACGCGAATGCTAAAATACCCGATGAGAAATACTTTATTTTCTACAATAACCTGCAATCACTAGATGGTTCTTTAAAACACTCAGGAGATAATAGAACTGGAGAAGGTAACGGAGATGACGAGACAATTTATGTTGATTTGGAAAAAGTAAATCCAGCTATTCAGGAAATAGTTTTTGTTGTCACTATTCATGAAGGGCAAGAAAAAAATCAAAATTTTAGCCAAATAAAAAATGCCTTTATCAAGATTTACAATCACGAAAGCAAAAACTCTCTGGCTCGGTATAACTTAAGAGAGACTTTTTCTCAAGAGACATCTTTGGAATTTGGACGTTTGTATAAAAAGGACAATGAATGGAGATTTCAAGCAGTAGGAGAAGGCTATAGTTCTGGGTTACAAAGTTTTGTAGATAAATATATTGGAGAAACTAAAAAAGAAAAAAATCAAGAACATCCGATCGTACAAAGTGAGAAAAAAACTTATAAAAATCAAGAAAATATAATATTAGATAAAAAGCTTGAACGTGAAGCACCACATATTTTTAATCTTGCTAAAAAAGCAGATATATCACTTCAGAAAGTAAATCTTACCAATCATAAAGCTAAGGTTGTTCTTTGCCTTGATATCTCTGGTTCAATGAGTTCACTCTATTGCACAGGTAAAATCCAGAGGTTCGCTGAAAAAATCCTTGCTTTAGGATGTCGTTTTGATGAAAATGCCTCTATTGATATATTTCTATTCGGAGTTGAAACCCATAATGTAGGTGCAATGACTATCGAAAATTTTAAAAGCTTTATTCCAAATCTATTAAAACAGTATCCACTCGAAGGTGGTACTTACTATGGTAAAGCTATCAATATGATTAGAAAAGTTTATTTTCCTATATCTAAAAAAGAGAGCCAAAAAAATACTACGCCCTTAAGTCAACCAGTTTATATCATGTTTGTTACAGATGGAGCAACATCTGACGAGCCACAAACAGAACAGTATCTTAAAGAGTCTTCTTATGAACCTATTTTTTGGCAATTTATGGCTATTGGCAAGTCACGTAAGGATGCTAAGGGTAAAGGTATTTTAGGCTGGTTATCCCAAGCAAAGACAAGTGATTTTACCTTCTTAGAACGATTGGATGAAATGAGCGATCGCTATGTTGATAATTCAGATTTCTTTAGTTTAGAAGATCCAGAAACTATAGCAGATCAAGAACTTTATGATTTACTGATGACTGAATATCCTAACTGGCTAAAACTAGCTAAAACAAAGAATTTATTACAATAAAAACTCCTGATGATAAAATAAATGTCTCTTTACGAAAACTCAATCAAAATCATTGACAGTTTACGGTTTTAATCTGTGGCAATGTCAAGAGTTCTAAGTCCCATGATTACTAAATCTCGTTCAACGCTGTCAATTTCGGCAACTTTAGGTAAATGTCCCCAAGGTTGAAAACCAAATGTTTTAAAAAGGTTTAAACTAGGCTGATTGTGGGCAAAAATGAAGCCTAATAGGGTATTTAAACCCAAAGTACGGCTTTCGCTAATTGCTTGTGCTAATAGTTGTCGTCCCAAACCACAGCGATGAAATTGAGGGGCTATATAAATACTTATTTCGGCAGTCGTATTATAGGCGGGCCGCCCATAAAAGGATTGGAAACTAAGCCATCCAGCAATTATTCCCTCCACTTCGATTACCCAAAGCGGGCGTTGTGAAGGCGATCGCGCCTTAAACCAAAGAAGGCGACTTTCTACAGATATTGGCTCTAAATCAGCAGTTGCCATGCGGCTAGGAATTGCAGCATTATAAATTGCCACAATTGCAGGTAAGTCAGTTTCAGTCGCATGGCGAATAGTCATTGCTAGCGTCTCGGAGAAAATATTGAGAAAATATTTAAAAATAATACAGCGTTACGCAAGCCCTAACACACCCTTATCTCTTAGAAAGCTATTTGATTTACTCAGCAAAGAAATACTGATATGCGCCCGTAAAATTCTATCGAGCTAAAACACAGAAATCTCAAATCTGATAGCTTAAAGTTCACCACTAATGTTACATCTAGTATCGTTGAGTGGGGAAAAAACAGCGTGAAAGCACAGGTATTTAGAGGCGTTAATCAACTGTCTTACGAAGATATCCCAGTCCCAACTGTGGAACCAGATGAAGTGCTGGTACAGGTGCGGGTTGTGGGATTGTGTCAGTCAGATATTAAGAAAATTCGTTATCCACTATATGAACCGCCGCGTATTTTTGGACATGAAACTGCCGGCACGATCGCAGCAATAGGCAATAATGTCAAAGGTTGGCAAGTTGGACAACGTGTAGCGGTGATGCACCACATCCCTTGTATGCGTTGCGCCTACTGCCTAAATGATAATTTCTCTATGTGCGATGTTTACAAAAACATCTCCACAACCGCAGGCTTTAACGCCAGTGGTGGCGGTTTTGCCGATTATGTCAAGGTTCCTGGACATATTGTGGAAAATGGTGGGTTAATTTCCATCCCGGATAATATTAGTTTTGAAGAAGCAAGTTTTGTAGAACCAACTAACTGCTGCTTGAAGGCAGTGAGAAAAGCTCAAATTGCTCCAGGACAAACTGTGTTAGTTACTGGTGCTGGGCCAATTGGGTTAATGTTCATTATGTTGGTGAAGTATTTCGGAGCAAAAGCGATCGCTACTGATTTACTACCCTCTAGAATTGATAAAGCTTTGAGTGTCGGTGCAGAGGCGGCTTTTGATGCACGCGATCCCGATTTACCTGCCAAAATCTCTGCCTTAACTGGTGGACTAGGTGTTGATGTTACTTTGCTGGCTGTTCCCAGTGAAAAAGCCTTCTTTCAAGCACTTGATAGTACCCGCAAAGGCGGTAAAATCTTATTTTTCGCTGAATTTCCTGATGAGGTGGAAATTCCTATCAACCCAAATATCCTCTACCGTCGAGAAATTGACTTGATCGGCAGTTATAGCTCATCTTATCGGCTTCAGAGTTTATCAGCCGATATTGTGTTTAATCAGCGAATTGATGTAAAAGCTTTGATTAGCGATCGCTATCCATTAAAAGATTTATCAGCAGCTGTTGAGCAAGCGATCGCACCTACGCCGGATACTTATAAAATCTTAATTTATCCGTAAAAGGAAGATTAGGGAGATAGGAGAGTGTTAAAACTAGGAGTTTAAAGTTCTGTCTGAGATTCAGCTACGAAGCTAAAAGGTTCAACGATGGAGCTAAAAGGTTCAACGATGGAGCTAAAAGGTTCAACGATGGAGCTAAAAGGTTCAACGATGGAGCTAAAAGGTTCAACGACGAAGCTCAAAGGTTCAACGACGAAGCTAAAAGGTTCAACGATGGAGCTAAAAGGTTCAACGACGAAGCTAAAAGGTTCAACGGCGAAGCTCAAAGGTTCAACGATGAAGCTCAAAGGTTCAACGATGAAGCTCAAAGGTTCAAAGTTCACCCTTAAAAACTCAAGTTTCATCCTCATTTCTCTCACTTTCCTCTTGTCCCTAACAACATGCTTATTACCCTACTTTTCGTCGCTCTACTAGCTTTCTACGTCGCCTGGAATCTCGGAGCAAACGATGTCGCTAACGCGATGGGAACCTCTGTAGGTTCCAAAGCTGTCACCCTCAAACAAGCGATAATTATCGCTGGGGTATTAGAGTTTACGGGTGCTGTGTTGTTTGGACATGAGGTAACGGAAACTCTCGCAACGAAAATTGCTAATCCCGCCTTATTCGCAGCTACACCCCAAATATTAGTTACTGGGATGGTAACGGTACTAATTTCCTGTGGTGTGTGGTTGCAAATTGCCACATCACGCGGTTTACCAGTTTCATCTTCTCATGCGGTTGTTGGTGCGATCGCAGGATTTAGTTGGGTAGCTTTAGGAGTAGGTGCAATTGATTGGGCATCAATTGGCTTAATTAGCATTGGCTGGGTTTTAACGCCGTTAATTAGTGGTGCGATCGCTGCTTTATTTTATAGTCAAATCAAGCACTGGATTTTAGACCAACCCAATCAAGTAGTCCAGTTACAAGAATGGATTCCCTGGTTGAGTACTGCGCTGCTAGGTGTATTCGGCGTAATTGTATTACCATCGCTGACTCAACCGCTAACCAATTTTGTAATTGAGCAAGTTGGTTTTACAATCCCTTCTCATGACATCCCGCTTTTAACGGGTGCAGTAGCAGCTGTTGGACTCACAATCATTAGTTGGCGACAATTGGGAGATAAGAGAGACAAGGGAGAAATACTTCCAAATCCTGTAGAAAGATTATTCGCCCGATTCCAACTACTAAGTGCTTGCTTTGTCGCCTTTGCTCACGGTTCTAATGATGTGGGAAATGCGATCGCTCCTTTAGCTGCGATCGTCTACATCAATCGCACTGGTAGCGTACCTACAGATGGTCTTACCATTCCCCTTTGGATTTTAATCCTTGGCGGTGCTGGTATTGTTGGTGGTTTAGCTGTTTGGGGTAAAAAAGTCATTGCCACTATTGGCGAAAACATTATTGTCTTGCAACCTAGTAGTGGATTTTGTGCCGAACTTGCTACTGCTACCACCATCCTCATCGCCTCTCGCTTAGGTTTACCAGTCTCCACATCCCACGCTCTCGTCGGCGGTGTCGTTGGTATTGGACTAGTGCAAAATATTAAGTCGATTAAGTTCCAGACACTAAAAGGTATTGCTGCTGCATGGCTAATTACAATCCCTGTGAGTGCTTTACTTAGCGCTGCCATTTTTAGCATCGCCCGAATTTTATTCCGCTAAGAATTATTAATCTTTTCCTAACTTTTCATCTACTAAATCTACTCAATGCAGAACCTAGACTGCAACAATGCCAAAAAAGCATGTTTTTGCAGAATTGCTGCTCATTCATTAGAATGTTGTGCAGGGGATAGCGTAACTTTGAATTTCCACAGAAAGATACTTTAATCTCCATTTAGAGATATAAACTGTCACACAAGTTACATTCCACAGAAATTTACAAATAGTTTCGCAAGGCAGATAACTTTCCGCCGAAGCACACGCATCTACAAGTCTTTGACAATTACTATTGGTAGCAAAACACTGAAGAAGAATACAGAATTCAGAATTCGCGTTAGAGTCTCTGAAAGAGAAGGCTTTACGCTGCGCTATCCGCCAGTCGTACAGAATTAATTCTGTTAGCGGTAGCGGGGCGTTTAGCCCATTCTGACTCCTGAATTCTGTTTTGATAAATATTTATTTGGAGTGAGATTTATTTAAAAGTAAAAATCTCATTAGCAAATATTATATTGATGTACATGAAACGGATCAAAAATAAAAAAGGTATCATTTCAAGCTAGTTACAGCCATACGACAATCTAAAATCGTTCGACTGAGGAAAACCGGAGTCCAAAATCGAATGGCTAAATACTTAATCAATGCTGAAAAAATACTGATTATTAAGCAGCAAGGTACATTTGGTGCTTTGCCAAGTTGTGTTCAGTATGACAGAATTACGTTGAAATGCGGAAGTGCTGTTAAAATTTTTAATTTATCTGACAAAATACAGGAAATTAGGATGAGCGCCAATAAAGCGTACCGGAAGCAGCTTTATCGTCAAGGTGTTAGAGGTTAGAAGCTAATGGGGCGATTCGAGAAGCAACCAGAAAACCCAAGAGTCAGAGGCGAGCTATCTAGAGCAGCAGAAAATGCTCTTTGGGCTGTAGTTGAAGACTTAGAAAATCTTCAGCAGAATGTCCTCAGAGCGTTGCAGGAAGATGTAAAGCGACTTCAGTCAGAAAAAAATCGGTTATCCGATGAGATTCAAGGCTTGGTAGAGGAAAAAGAGCATTTACAACAAGTGCGCCAAATCACCGAACAGCAAGTCTTAATTCGTCAACTGGCAGAAGTTCTGGCAAAACATATATCTTCACAACTGCAATCCTCTCTGACAAATTTAGCTAACCAAAGCATAGAGGGTAAGTCTTACGAACAAGCTGCGCTGAAGTCCGCTGAAGTGAGCAGCAATGTAGTAGGTGAAATCAATGAAAAAGTCGAACACATGTTTGACAGCCTGGATGACACCGTTACTGTTACTTTTAACTCGCTGCAACAGGAGCTAAAAAACTATCAAAGTAATCTTTCCCAACAGTTGTCACGGATGTATAGCCAGCAACAGCAAGGGGAAACGATTTTGGCGGAGTTTGTTAACCGCCTGCATGGAGAACTAGAAAAAACTATAGAAGAAACTTCACGCAAACCAGCAGCAGGTACGCCTACTGTTATACAGTTTACTGAGCCAGAAAAAAACAATCCTTCTGAGACATCCCCACCAACCTTTAGCGAAGTAGTAAAAAATTCCTCTGAGCCAATTTCCGCGATCCCGGATCAATTTTTAGAAGAAAGAGAAACCACATTAGAGCCTCCCGTTGTTAGAGAAAACACCGCGAATACAATTTCTGTCTCCATCAAAGACTTGTTGGAAAGAGAAATAACATCAGAGCCTCCCATTGTTAGAGAAAGTGCTGCGAACCCGATTTCTGTCCCTAGCAATGACTTGTCGGAAAGAGAAACAACATCAGAATCTCCCGTTGTTAGAGAAAACACCGCGAACCCGATTGCTGTCCCTATCAAAGACTTGTCGGCAAGAGAAACGACATCAGAGCCTACTACTCCTGTAGTTCCGCCATCGCAGGAAAACGCTTCTGAACCCATTTCTGTCCTCAATAAGGATTTGTCAGAAAGCGAAACAACACCAGAGCCTCCTATTGTATCTGTGCCAAAGCCAGAAGCAATACAACCTCAACCTTTACGAAGAAGAAACGCTACTGAACCAAATTCTGTGATCCGCAGAGTGTCGCAGAGCAAACCCAAATCTCCACCTTCGACTGCGCTAGAGCCGCAACCACCAGCAAAACCCTCAGAATCGCGATCGCCTAATTCTTCCGGCTTTTCGCAGTTGCAAGTCGGTTTCTTGTTGATTGTCTCATCGGCAGTGATATCGTCGCTTTACAACATAGCCATCAAGGTGATTTTCCACGAAGGTTCCCAAATTTTTGGAGTAGTAGATGTAGAACGCTTGCTACCGCCGACTTTGGGCAATACTCTGTTGATTTTGACGCTCCGGTTTATGGTGGTAGTCCCACTGATGGTATTGCTATCACCTATGTTGCATCCAACACTATGGCAAGATTTAGAAAACTTGGCCGCTTCAGTGCGAGGAAATCCCACAGCAGCTAATACAGCTACCAAGCGGATTTTGCTATTGTCGGTTGTGAGTGGGTGCTTTTTGTTCTTGTCTCAGGTGCTAATCTACATTGCGATCGCTCAAGTCACAACTGGAATGGCGATCGCACTGTTCTTTATCTATCCGATGGTTAGTGGGCTATTGTCGTGGTTTCTGTTCCGCGATCGGCCTACCACATTCCGCTTCGGTGCGATCGCTGCCATTTGCTGCGGTGAATTGTTAGTTTTAGGAGGTTCTCCCAACACCAGTATGGGTAATCCTTCACTAGGAGGCAGCACCGCCCTTCTTTCGGGCGTAGCTTTTGCTGCCTACATAATTCTGACACGGGTATGTGCTAGCAAACTGCATCCCGTCACTTTTACCTTAATTAACTTCGTTACCATGTTGTTGTTGAGTTTTATCTGCTTGATGTTACCTTTACCAAGCAATTGGAACTTGATAGTTTTTGACTCATCTAAAATGCTAGAACTGGTTTTAAGCGCATTTATCTTGGGTGTGCTGACTCTTGCTGGCTATTTGCTGAACAATGTTGGTATCAGTAAATTAGGTGCTTCGCGATCGGCAATTATCGGTGGTAGCATCCCAGTTTTAACCGTGATTTTTGCTGGGTTAATCATTCAAGAAAATTTAGAGATTGTGCAAATTCTGGGAGTGTTGTTAGTAACCTTTGGCGCTGCTGCTTTCAGCCTAGAAACGATGCGAAATCAGTCTAAACCCTCCAGTAACACGAATTAAATGGCGAGTTTAATCAGTTTGGGTGTAATGGGTGCTAGTTTACCTTCTATCACTTTCACCATCAATCCTGACCCTAATCCGCCCAAGATCCCCGAATTCTAAAAAGAATTCGGGGATCTTGAGTTTTTACGGATAATTTAGGACTGCCGGATAGGTGCAGATAATACTTAATACAATACGCTTGGGTTAAGGCTAAAAACTAAAACTGGCGTAGTGGTCTATCGCAAAAGTTTTGATAGGTTTGTAGTAAGCACTTTAGTGCTTGAATATTTGAGGACTAAAGTCCTCACTACAAACGTATTTACCACTCATAACTAATGCGATAGACCAGTAGTGGTTCATGTCATTAATTTTGACGAGTAGATAAATTCTTCAATTTCTCTTCTTTCCCTCTTCCTTCTCTGCGAGACCTGCGCGATCGCGGTTCGTTCTCTTATCTCTCAAATTTAATGGGACAGACAGGAAGGTTGGGTTGAGGAACGAAACCCAACATTATTAAGGCTTTGTTGGATAACGCTTACACTCAACCCAACCCACGAATCCGGGGATTAGGTATGTATTCCATGCAATTGAGAACCACTCTCGTTGAGCCAAGAGTAATCAAAATAACTTGACTTGTAATATATTTTTAGCAATTTAGCCTGATACAGATAGGGAAAACACGTATATATAAGCAGTACGAGTAGTACTGACTCAAGCAATTGAGCGCAAGTACTTGCTCAAACAGGAAATTTGCAAGGAGTGAAGACCATTGCAGCATATTTTGGAACTAGAAGATGAAAAAGTAGTAGAAGGGTTGAGAGTAACCCGTTTTTTAAGGTACATGAATACATGGAGCGATCGCGCCCATAAAACAGCCAGTCCTTTTATCCTACGAAAAGCCCTGCGAGTAAGGCGAAATTCAAAATGCCTTGTTTGTATGTTTTTGAGGTTGACGAGATGGTATCTTTATTAATGCCTTTGTGTCCTCGTCAACTTAGTCTGCGTAGGCGTAGCCCACCGTAGGTATCGCCTAGATACTTAGAGAAAGATGCTGATATTGTAGTTGCCTGCGGATTCTCGTCTTTTTTTAGTAACACGCTATCTACGCAATTACAGTCTCGCAAGTATATAAAACAGCGCTGTCAAAATATGCTTTCAAGTAGCCGATGAATTAGTTAAATCATGGAATTTTAAAATTCTTTCATGAAAAAAATATAATTCCATTGAAAAACAATCTCTAAATAATCATCAAATTGAATCCAATATGTTTTATTATATATATGCCTATTAACTAATTTTTCGCTGATTAACACGAGCAAAAAAGCCTCATAGCTATGCGATTCAGTCTGAATCAATCGCAGCTTTCTGTGTCAAATCATCAACACAATAAAATAAATAAGACCTGAATTTAAAAGTCAAAAGAGAAATATCATCAAATCTTGATTTACTCAGAATAGAAAATATTTAAATAGTCATAATTTATAAACTTTAAAACACATAATTTTGTTCCAAAAGCAGAAAAGAATGGTATGATAAAAAGCGATATTTGAAAGAACAATAGGTACTTTAAAATTGGAATTAATTGATCTACTTGATGTCTACTATCTTCCCTCAAGCCAACGGCTTCTACTGCCGAGACATCACAGGAGGTTGTGAACGAAATGATAGTTCCTAACGAGCCGTTTGGCTCAACCTCTGAATGTTGCTACACCTGGTAAGCGGTTGCTTTTGAGATTACTCCCAACGATCTCCGACCACCTGTGTACTACAAATAATTCACCAAAGCTGAATATAAAGCATCTTTTTCGAGTAACAAATACCCCAGATGAACCACGCAAACTAGTTTTTACTCCGAGTCGGCATAGTGCCATAATTAGGTATAAGCAGTTTGATCTTGTTGCTCTTGAAAGATGAGAATAATCCCAGAGAAGTTAAAAGCTTTGTAGATTATTTGCAACACAGTTAACTTTTAGGAAGTAAACCGCCGTCAAGCTGAACTTAGTGATATCTATAATTTTCCAGTCAGATGCAGAGACAGTTACGGTAACAACGACTTAATCTGCCTGTGTACTAGAAAATATGCGAAAATGGTAGTTTGCACTACCGCCGATTTCATGGTTATCGCATACTAATATAGTCTGAAGTGAAAAATAGGCTTCAGCCAGGTGTATACTACCTTATTCTCAATCGATTAAAAACTCTGTAAACGTGCTATTCAATTGTCTGTAATATGAGTAACGACATAGATCTGATCAAACGTCTTGACCCCAGTGCGATGGATCAGATCATGCTTTATCTGGCTTTTAGTGCCATGCGGACGAGTGGGCACAGGCATGGGGCATTTTTAGACGCAGCCGCAACAGCAGCAAAGTGTGCAATTTACATGACCTATCTAGAGCAGGGACAAAACCTGCGAATGACAGGGCATCTGCACCACCTAGAGCCGAAACGAGTAAAAATTATTGTAGAAGAAGTCAGACAGGCGCTAACAGAAGGCAAACTGTTAAAAATGTTGGGTTCTCAAGAACCTCGCTATTTGATTCAATTGCCTTACGTCTGGCTAGAAAAGTATCCTTGGCAACCGGGGCGATCGCGCGTACCTGGTACAAGTCTGACAAGTGAAGAAAAAAGACAAATTGAGCAAAAACTGCCAAGTAACTTACCAGATGCCCAGTTAGTTAGCTCTTTTGAGTTTCTGGATTTGATTGAGTTTTTGCACAGGCGATCGCAAGAAGACTTGCCAACCGAACACCAAATGCCTTTGAGTGAAGCTTTGGGTGAGCATATCAAGCGTCGTCTACTCTACTCAGGCACAGTAACACGTATAGATTCTCCTTGGGGAATGCCCTTCTACGCACTTACTCGTCCTTTTTACGCCCCAGCAGACGATCAAGAACGCACTTACATCATGGTAGAAGATACCGCTCGGTATTTCCGCATGATGAAAAATTGGGCAGAACGGCGACGAAATGCCATGCGCTTATTAGAAGAACTTGATATTCTCCCTGAAAAAATGGAGCAAGCTATGGAAGAATTGGATGAAATTATCCGTGCTTGGGCAGATAAATATCATCAAGACGGTGGTATTGCAGTCGTCTTACAGACGGTTTTTGGTGAAAAAGAAGACTAGTAGCACTACGCAAAACTCAAAAAGCTTACTTTCTAAGCTTTTCACCGCTTTTGTCCCTTACTTAAAAGTAGGGGGATGATTGGTCTATTTACATTGTCATACTGTACTAATAGTATAAAAGTCACAAAACTGCTTGTGACTTTTGTATTGTAAGTATTTAGTTTGCATAATTTGCAAGCGTAAAGCAATTATGACGGATTTTATTATATAAATATTGTTTCTTCAGTCAAGCTAGTTTTAACTCCAAGGGTATATTTTGCCAAGGTTAATCCTAACGGCACTAGCCAAACCTGTCCCAACTGCAACCACCACACGGGCAAAAAAGATTTAAATCAGAGAATTCATCTTTGTGGTGAGTGTGGATTCCAAACTGATAGAGACGTTGCTGGCGCTATGGTAGTGATGCAACGTGGACTTGCAGCCGTAGGGCATACGGTCAAGATTCTTGGCGAGGGGTTAAGCAGTAGCTCCCTTTTGACCCAAGAATCCCCCGTTTTATAAACGGGGGAGTATCAATAATTAACCTATATTCTCAGCAATTACAAAGCACTGTAGTTTAATTAGTGCCTGGTTGCGTTGGAACAGTCGGTTGTGCTGGAACAGTCTGTTGCGTTGGAAATGGAACGGTCTCGATACTTGATCCCGCAGGAATGATGGTTGGTGGTGTTGAAGATGAAGCACCGATAACACTATCATCAGCACTAATACAAGTATCCAAGACTTGAGCAGGAGGAACATCGATTTGACTACGCAAGCCAACCACACACTGCCCAAAGCGCACGGGTAACAAACTACGTCCACAGTAATTTAAAACTGCCGGATTAGCTTCTTCCTTCGTACTTAAACTGACACCGACTACACAGGTAGCTAACTCTTCAGGTCGCCGGGCCTTCCCACAAGAAGAAAGTGCATCTGTCGCAGCAATTTGGGTTTCCTTATCAATTTTAACCACGCAAGCAGCCAAATCAGTTGGACGCAGTGCAGCTGCACAAGCTTGTGATGCCGCTTCTGCAGTTACGCCCACTTTTAGGAGACGACCTGCACAGTTACTATAATCATTGCTGTAGGAAGCAGCGATCGCTGGGTTGGGTAAGATCGTTGTCAACCATCCAGCTATAGCCAAAACTGGTACTATTAAACTTCTGGAGGTGGAACTGGCTTGTTTGTTCTTACCTCTATTAACCGCTTTATTGCTCATTGACATTGCCATTCTCCAAACACCCAAAGTTATGCTAACTCAAATATTTTAAAAATCCTCTGTAATTCAATAATTTCAGCGTGAGCAAAGTTTAGACATAATTAATTATGCCGGAAATTGTGTTAATATAACTGTTTGAAAGATAAGTAGGCAACGTAAAAAGTATTTCAGAGTAAGAATGCTGCGTACACCAATCTGATGATTGAGTAGCCTACGAAACTAAATAAAAACAAAAAACTTATTGGCAGAAGTACGGCGTGACAGGTCGGAATTCAAGCTTGGAAGCTAGTACGTCGGTACCGACTTAAAGCAACTGGCACAAAAGTTGAAGCCTCTACTCTGGTAGGATACGTCATACCAAGGCAAGCAGCTTCAAAAACCAAGAATCCCCTGATTTTTTTTAATCAGTGGTATGTCAACATAGAATGTTTGGGTAAAGTTTAAACAGGATTAGATTAAGGAAACTCATGTCCCGATATAGAGGGCCACGCCTCAGAATTGTCCGTCGCTTAGGCGACCTACCAGGATTGACTCGTAAAAGCGCCAGACGCGCTTACCCGCCTGGTATGCATGGTCAGAACCGTAAAAAACGCTCTGAGTATGCCATCCGTCTAGAAGAAAAGCAAAAGCTCCGCTTCAACTACGGTTTGACTGAAAAGCAATTGCTCCGCTATGTGCGGAAAGCCAGACGTGTTACTGGTTCTACCGGACAAGTCCTGCTGCAATTGTTAGAAATGCGCTTGGATAATACCGTTTTCCGCTTGGGTATAGCCCCGACTATCCCAGCCGCTCGTCAATTGGTGAATCACGGTCACGTAACTGTTAATGGTCGTGTGGTGAATATTGCCAGCTACCAATGCCGTCCTGGAGAAGTAATTGCAGTCAGGGATCGGGCACAATCACGGAAGTTGGTGGAAGCTAACTTGCAATATCCCGGTTTGGCAAACCTCCCCAGTCATTTGGAGTTTGACAAAAATAAGTTGGTTGGTAAAGTCAACAGTGTTATTGAGCGCGAATGGGTGGCACTACAAGTTAATGAACTACTTGTGGTGGAATACTACTCACGACAAGCGTAATAGTCATTTTTTCTTAGTCATTTGTCCTTAGTTATTTGCAAGGGACAAATGACCAATTACTATCCGCCAATTTGTGACATAGTGCGAGTATATGTACCGACAATCCCAGAATCGCGCCCTTTAAAGTTAATTTCTGGCTTCATTCCAAGTAAATGCCTCACCTGCTCTTGTAATTGAGCGGTGCTAGTGCCAGAACGCAGAGCAGTTTTTAAATCTATTTGACCAGTTTCATTCAATAAACAGGGACGCAGCCAGCCATCAGCACTCAGGCGCATCCGATTACAGCGATCGCAAAAACATTCTGACATCTGACTAATAAATCCTAGTGTCCCCTTCGCACCAGGAATTTGAAAAACATCAGCAGGGCCAGCCCCACGAACTTGAGATTCTGTCAAGCCCCAGCGATCGCGGATTTGTTGCCGTAAATCGGCTGAAGATACCCAACCGCGATCGCCAAACAAATCCACATTACCAATAGGCATAAATTCAATAAATCGAACGTGCCACTGTTTATCAATTGTCAGAGCAGCTAAATCTAGAATTTCGTGGTCATTAACGCCAGGAATCACTACCACATTCAGCTTCAGTGGGTCGAATCCGACGTGGTGGGCAGCTTGAATTCCCTGCCAAACTTGTTGCCAACGAGAACGGCCCTGATTACCGATAATTTGGTCAAAAGTGTCAGGATGAAGAGAGTCTAGACTGATATTAATTCGTCGCAGACCAGCATTGTAGAGGTTTTGTGCCATCGGAGCCAGCAAAAACCCGTTGGTGGTCATAGAGAGGTCTTGAGTTTGGGGTAAAGTTGCGATCGCACTGACCAAATCCACCACACGCGGACGCAATAAGGGTTCACCCCCTGTCAAACGAAACCGATTAAAGCCTACTGGAATAAATACTTCTTTAATTAAGGTGAGCAACTCTTCATCAGTTAACAGCTGTTGCTTGAGAATATAGTCCAGTTCTACTCCCTCTGGCATACAGTATTGACAACGAAAATTACAGCGATCGATTAAACTAATGCGGAGGTAGTCTACCTGGTTCATCGTTTTATTTTTATTCTCTCTGATCAATTAAAGACCTTACTGAGGTGGTTTACCCCTTCCTACTATATGTGTAGTAATTCAAAATACCGTACTCCCCCTTAAGTGATAGTCCGCAGATTATGGCATAATAAGCCGATCGCATCCACTAGTTATCATCAATCGTGCAAGACACCGACTCCATCAACGACCTTGCTGCTGCTTTACTACAGCCAGCAGATATCAGCTTTGAACTGCCCGATCCAGAAGATGAACAGATTCTAGAATCAGATTTTCAACAGCAGCTAGAAATAGCTTGGCAGGTATGCGATCGCTTTGATTTGCAAACTGAAATCTGGCGGGGACGAATTTTACGGGCTATCCGCGACAGAGAGAAAGTGGGTGGTGATGGGCGCGGTACTGGCTTTCTGCGATGGCTAAAAGAGCGGGAAATCAGCAAAAGTCAAGCTTACGCCTGGATTCAACTGGCCAATAGTGCCGATACTCTGATTGAAGACGGTAAACTCGACCCCGGTTCTGTGAATAACTTCAGTAAACGGGCATTTGTTGAAACCTCCAAAGCATCGCCAGAAGTGCAACAGATGGTGAGTGAAGCCGCCCAAAAAGGCGATCGCATCACCAGGCGCGAAGTGCGTCAACTCAGCGATGAATGGACAGCCATGTCCTCAGATTTATTACCTGAATCAGTCAAGGAAAAAGCCGCAGATAACACCCTTCCACCGCGCTACATCGCCCCATTGGTGAAGGAAATGGAAAAACTGCCAGAATCGCACCAAAAGTTTATCCAGAAAGAAATTGCTGCCAATCCTGATGTGGATACCCTGAAACAGGTAACTAGCGAAGCGCGTAACTTGGCCAAATATCTCAAAGGGGCGGCTCAAGTCCAGGCGCTGACGCAGGAAAATGTTGATATTGAAACAGCCTTAGAAGAAGCGCAAAGAGTCGGCTGTTTGAGCATAGCTGCTGATTTGGTCAATCAAGCATCGCAGATTGAACAAACGATCGCTAAACTCTATATGACGTGGAAACGAATTGGCAATTTGGCAGATAGATTATATGTAGATACTGGTGCAAGTACACCCAACTTGCGATCGCTCCTCACTTGCTTGGAACCTCTGGGTGGTGAAATTATGGAATTGCAACTTAGTGGTGCGACTGAACACACTGTTCGTTTGCAAATTCAGGAGACGAGTTAGGGAATAGACAATAGGCAAACTTGTGGGCAGTAATTGCGATCGTAATTACTGCCAAGTTACAGAAATTTAACTTTAATTCAGAGATTGTTTAACTTATCTCAAAGTCTAACGAGTAGCGCAAGATGTAGCCGTGAGTGACGAGTTATGGGGCGACGCAGTGGGTACTTGAGCAACCAAAACCACATTACCATCGGCATCCATTACCCATCCTTGGGCTTCTACAATTTGAGTAGGTTCATTGACAGAATTAACTTTCTGTGATTTTTCTTCTATGTTTTGCTGCGCCTGAAGAACCGCTCTTTTCTGAATACCAGCAGCACTATTTTTACTCTCTGGCTGTAGTGTGATCCAATCTGCCAGCACCGCATCATCAGCTATCAATGGCTGCGTGGGATCGGCTACTAGTCCTCCACGCCCAGTAGCAATAAAGGAACTCCTTCCTATTTTTGCACCAGAATTACAACCAGCAGCAATTTGCTCAGAAGCATCAACCAGATTGACGGGTAGTTCCACTAATCCTTTGCTGGGGTCAGCATCTGGTGAGTTGATTTGCACAGTGCCACTTAATGAAGGGTTTTGCTGAGAAAATGCCGTGATGTCGCTTGTTCGGAGGTTATTCGGGTTGATTGAGCCTGTTGGATCAAGCCTTTCTACGTCTGCACGGGTGCGTGGCACAAACCCAAAGATGTTTTTAGCGGTGATTGTGATTTTACCACCTGAGCCAGAGAAAGCGTTGGCAGTTATATCGTTATTTCCGAAGGGAGTGGCGACGAGGAAGCCATTAGGTGCTTTGATGGTGATATTACCACCAGTTTTATCACCCCCTGCATTAGTAGATATTTGACTATTGCGCCGCATTAGTAACAAATCTCGCACCTGTAGCGAAATATCCCCACCTCGACCTAACTTACTATTAGATGTGAGTTTTCCTTGGTTGTCCAACAGTATGGAGCGAGCAGTTATATTGAGTTCACCTGCTGATCCTAAATTATTTACATCTCCTTTGTAGATTGTATTCGGTTGAAGCTTTGGAAGTTCACTGCTCACAGTTATTGCAGCCCCATCCGAAATAATCAATTGTCCTGTGACGATTGTAATTTTTCCAGCCTCTCCAGAGCCTAAAGTCCCAGCGAACAAGCCGCCGGGCAAGCCATCTGGTGTGGTTCCAATTAGTTCTATAGACTCTGAGGCGTTGACAGTCAAATTTCCTCCTGAACCTATGGCTGGTATAAATTCTACTGGAGTTCGATATGCTCCACTAGACTGTGTTGATACCTCTGCCCCACCTTGGATAAGCAATTTCCCAGTGTTGATTGTAAGGTCACCCGCTTTTCCATCAGATGTAGTTATGCTAGAAAGTATACTAGGAAAAGTAAAATTATCTGGTGTCGTAAAGCTACCAATCAACTCTACGGACTCGGAGGCATTAATGGTCAAATTTCCCCCTGCACCCTTGCCTCTAGTAGAAGTAGATACTTGTGCGCCATCTCGAACAATTAATTTCCTGGTGTTAATCGTTAATTCTCCACCATCCCCAACGCCATTATTCCGATTTCTCAAGATCACAAAAAGACCAATTAGTTCCACACTTTTGCCCTGCAACTGAATATTGCCACCACCTACGCCAGTAACATCTACTTGAGATGGAATTCCAGAACCGTCAATAGTTCGCTGGATTAGTTGAATGTTCTGAAAATTTTGGACACCTTCATATCCCAATATCCAACCTTGAACAGTTGACTTCAGATTGACCAGGCTATTGCCAGCGACACTTCCTAGCTCAACTCGTCCCGATGCTGCTGTTAAATTTCCGCCCTCTAACACAACATCACCTCCTACAAGTGCCAAGGTTTTGCCTGGCTGCACCTGTAACCCAACAGGTTCACCCAAACTATTGACTGCGCCACCTGGACTAGCTTGGGATTGATTGCGAATGGGAGCCGCAGTGGCTCCGAATTGTAAGCCAATGGGAACACTTACTGTTAGTAGGGGTGTGGTTTGGGGATTTGTAGCACTAAACTTTGTACCATCGGCAAAGTTTAGACTACTCGCTGTACTTGCAATAAATGAACCACCGATGTTTAAAGAAGCATGAGTACCAAAAATAATCCCGTTGGGATTAATCAAAAACAGGTTAGCTGTACCGTTAGCTTTAAGGATGCCATCAATATTAGAGATAGACTTACCCGTTACCCGACTAATAATGTTCTGAATACCCTCAGTATTTTTAAACTCAGCCGTAGTCCCATTGAGTACAGAAAACTCCTTAAAACTGTGGAACAAGTTACTTTCTAGTTGGGTTCCACCTTCAATAATTGTGATATTGCCCTGTGTTGTAACTTGAGAATTGTTAGGTAGAGTGCTATCCTGGGTGATTTGGGCAAAAGCACAATTGGCAGAGAAAGCTATTGCGCCACCTATTACAATTCCTAATCCTTGAAACCAGCCACACAGAATACTCATAACGAATAATAAACTCCTTTAAAAAACTATCAATTGCTAAATAATAGTAACGCTGTACCTCTATTCAGTAAACTATATCTATCTCAATAGACTACAATATTTAAATCGTTAATATACGTTTTTCTATTGTATAAATCTGATAAGACTCCTCATTAAAACTAATAAAATTAAAGGCACAACAATGTTATGCCTCTACAAAAAGTTTTTATTCTACTTAGCTAAAAGCAATATTGCTAACTTAACTATTAATAAGCTTGCTGATTGAGAATAAAAATACAATTCTGTGACATTACTAAAAATTGATTTGGTTTCTCATAGTAATGCTATTACTTTTATTCTAAATAAGCTACAATGACAGATATTAAGTTGATATACCGCTACAGTTTTCTAGCATTGAAATGTTTGCTTATTATGCATAAGAAGGAAGTCTTATAACATTACTAAAAAAACAATTAGCTTTTTAGAGCAGCGCTATTAGGAATTACAAAGAAACAAATTATCCAATCTTGTGGGGTGGACAGCCTTCGATAGTTCCTGAGCCTTGTCGAAGGACTGAGCGCTCACGCCGAAGTCTTATCCGCCTATAGTTAAGGGCGGGCGAGAGGCACACCCTACAACAAGTAGTTAGATATTTTTTATTTGGAAGTCCCTTACCTTTATTCTCAATTAATCGAGATTAGGTGTTAAGTTAACAATACCGCTACGGTTTTCTAGCATTTAACGCAATATCCCCGCCAGTCCTCACAGCATTGCAATTTCATGACAACAGGGCCTAAATCCTTTGGCAAAAATCCCTGGGGTTGCTTGTTCTCAACAGCATCAGTAGATGGAATTGGAGCTAGTTCGATATTGCACTCAAGCTTAATTTTCAGGACTCTATCTTTTGATATACCGTTTTCTTCGAGTAGCGTGCGGAAATTAGAGTTTTTCAACATTTCTATAATTTCCTGCTGAATTTTTTCTTCTAACCGCTCTAAAGTTTCAGACTCAATGACTGCTTGCTGTGAAACTTGAGATTCCATGAATTTTGCTCTCCTTGCAGACTGGTAAATGTGTGGACTTATCTTGTGATGTACTAATTTAACCTGACTTCGATTAGTACAGTTTGGCGACGAAGAAATTAAGGATACAGAGTCTAGAGTGGCACGACAGCATTAGGTTTCTAACCCTCTTGCGAACTCCCATAATTATGACTTCAGCTTGGCTAGTTATAATTACGCATTGTGTAACAAAACTTCATATATTTCTGCTGGATTTCCTTAAAGCCTTCATGAATCTGGCTACCAACCTGACAAAGAGGCTATACCTTCTCTACGAGACCCTACGCGAACGGTGAGCTACACCAACGCACCGACAGATGAGTTGAGTAGAGAGAGCGATCGCTTGCATGAGGGTCATTGCGAAAAAGCGATGTCTACGACGGACTACGCCGGCGCACCGACAAAATTGACGAGAATCTCAAATTTTAATTACCAGCGCAAGATGTAGCGATGAGTGAAGAATTATGAGGCGACGCAGTAGGTACTTGAGCAACCAAAACCACGTTCCCATTGGCATCCACTACCCATCCTTGAGCTTCCACAATTTGAGTAGGTTCATTGACAGAATTAACCTTCTGTGATTCTTCTGTGTTTCTCTGCTTGTGAACAACCACTCTCTTCTGGATACCCTCAGCACGATTCTGACTCTCTGGCTCCAATGCAATCCAATCTGCTAGCACCGCATCATCAGCTATTAATGGCTCCGTGGGATTGGGGGCTATTCCTCCACGCCCAGTTGTAATAAATGAACTTCTGGCTATTTTTCCACCAGAATTACAACCAGCAACAATTTGCTGGGAAGCATCAACCAAATTTACAGGCAATTCCACTAATCCTTGACTAGGGTCAACATCTGGTGAGTTGATTCGTACCGTGCCATTTAATGAAGGGTTTTGCTGAGAAAACGCCGTGATGTCACTTGTTCGCACGTTATTCGGATTGATTTCTTCGCGATCGAGTTTTTCTACGTCTGCACGAGTGCGGGGCACAAATCCAAAAATGTTCTTAGCGGTGATTGTGATTTTACCACCAGAGTCAGAGAAGGCATTGGCGGTGATATCGTTATTTCCCAAGGGAGTAGCGACGATGAAACCATTAGGTGCATTGATGATGATATTACCGCCATCTCCACCCAGTCCTGTTGTACCTGCGTTAGTGGTGATTTGACTTTCGCGGCGCATCAATAATAAGTTCTGCACCTGTAGGGTAATATTCCCACCTTTACCTGACTCACTATTAGATATGAGTTTTCCTTTGTTGTCGAGAAGTATGGAGCGAGCGGTTATATTTAAATAGCCTGCTTTTCCAAGATTATTTGGATCTCCGATATAGATTACATTTTTTCGAGCTTGGCTGCTCACAGTTATTGCTGCCCCATCTTTGATAATCAATTGCCCTGTAGTTAGGGTCAAGTTTCCGCCATCTCCAGGCCCTTGAGTCCCAGAAAACAAGCTACTGAGCTTAGAACCATTTGGTGAAGTTCCAATTAGTTCTACCGACTCGGAAGCGTTCACTGTCAAGTTTCCTGCATTGCCTGTAGCTGGTGTAAGTTGGTTAGGAATAAACCTATATATGCCCTCAGAACTTGTTGATATTCTTGCTCCTCCTTCGATACGCAACCTTCCAGTATTAATTATGATGTTGCCAGCATTTTTATTGCCGTAAGTTGCACTAAATAATCCACTGGATATTAAATCACTACCATCTCGAAAGAGAGGGATGTTAGTGCCACCAATTAATTCCACGGAATCTGAAGCGTTTATGGTCAATTGCCCCTGCAATTGCGCTCCACTTCTGACTACCAACTTCTTAGTATTTACATTTATGTTTCCAGAGTTTGCGTTGGAAAAACTCTGAGTAAACAGTTGTGAATCTTTTTCAATTACTACAGAATCTGAAGCGTTTACTGTCAAATTCCCTCCTGATTGCGCTCTCAAGGGATTAACTAGAATTAGGAAACTGCCAGCTACTCGCACAAGTCCCCCTTGCAGGTGGATATTGCCGCTACCATTTCCATGAGTATCTACAATCGATGGAATTTTATTTAACTGGATGATTTCGATATTCTGGAAATTTTGAACACCTTCATATCCCAAAACCCAACCTTGGTTGGTTGGGCTTAAACTGACCAGACTATTGCCAGCAACGCTTCCTAATTCAACCCTTCCTGACCTTGCCGTTATATTTCCGCCCTCTAGCGTGATATTACCGCCTATAAGTGCCAAGGTTTTGCCTCGCTGCACCTGTAAACCAACGCCTTGTCCAAAGATATTAACTGCGCCATCTGGACTTGCTTGAGATTGATTGCGGATGGGAGCCGCAGTTGCTCCAAATTGTAAGCCAATGGGAACACTTAATGTCAGTAGAGGTTTAGCTTGAGGAGATGTAGCACTAAACTTTGTACCATCAGCAAAGTTCAAGCTACTCGCCGTAGTTGCCACAAATGAACCGCCAATATTTAAAGAAGCATTGGGCCCAAAAATAATGCCGTTAGGGTTAATCAGAAACAGATTCGCCGTGCCGTTAGCTTTCAGAATCCCATCTATCTTAGAAATCGAATTACCCGTCACCCGACTGATAATGTTCTGAATATCTATTGCATTGTTAAAGTAGGCTGTCCTTTCCGCAGAGACAGAAAACTGTTCAAAGCTGTGGAATAAGTTTGTACCACGAACTGCCCCACCATCAATCTGGTCTATAAGCTGACCATCGATTAGCTTTGGTGTAATGATTGAACTTTCAGATTCAAGTGTGCCATCTTTTTGTATTTGGGCTAAGACAAAACTCTCAAAGAAAGTGAGTACTCCAGCAATTGCTAATGTACTCACTATCCCTAACTCCCAGTACCAACTACTTCGGTATCGAGACATGACAAACTTGCACCCAAAAAATAAGAGTATATTAAAATACTGCTCTTTGCTAGTTAAATAAGTTAAGTGAGTGTGAAAAATTAAAGGTTTGTAATAAGGGATTCATCCCTTACTACGAGCCAATCTAATTAATCTTACATTGCGTAAGATAATTTTATTTGTCCTTGCTCACTAACTTATCGTGATACTTGAAATTATCTCTGTAACCTAACTAGTAAATGCAAAGTTCAGTATTTGTATACTCACTAGAATAAACTTTTTACAGTCTAAAAACTAAATTATTTAGCAGTTACAACCTAGAGGACTGCCAGTTGAAGGGCAAGGAATACACCATGATTTTTCCATCAGCACAATTTCTTGTTTTGGAGTTACCGGCAATAACTCATTTACTTGCTGGTTATTAACTGCATTATCAGATTTGATTTTATTTGGGTCAAGATTACACTGCCATTGAACGATTAAAGCTCTATCATCTAAGACACCGTACTTCTCAAGCACACTGTATAAACCAGCGTTATTAACGCTTTCAAGGAGTTTTTGTTCAATCTCGGCTTGTAATTGTTGTAATGTCTCAGGATTCATGATTGTTTCCATTTCCTACAGAATGTGTATAATTCTGCTTCAGCTTGACCCGGAACAATTACGCATAACTTCATAAAAATTCATATCTTACTACTGAATTTACTTATCTCGCGCTTCACCAAAATCTAAAATTCAGACAGCTTCCTTTGCTAATTCTTTATTCCCGTTGCAGCAATACCTTGAATAAACTGACGCTGACCGATGAAAAATAACACCATCACTGGAACTGTCGCTATTGTCACCGCCGCCATCATCAAAGGCCAATTATTCGTAAATTGTTCTTGAAACTCAGCCAACGCCAGTTGCACTGTTCTTAATTCGGGACGGGTTGTAAATACCAGAGGTTTAAACAAATCATTCCATTCGCCGATGAAGGTGAACAAAAACAGCGTCACCAAGGCTGGACGGGCTAAAGGTAACATTACCCGCCACAATATTTGTAACCTGGTTGCCCCATCTATGGCTGCGGCTTCCTCTAATTCCACAGGAATTGTCTGGAAATACTGACGTAATAAGAAAATCCCAAACCCATTGACAGCAGTTGGTAAAATGAGCGCCCAGTATGTATTTATCAAGTGTCCCCACTTCAAAACCAAAAAGATGGGAATCACCAATAACTGAAAAGGAATTACCAAAGTTGCTAAAACAACCAATAGCAGTGCTTGCCGTCCCCGAAACTTCAGCCGTGCTAAGGCGTAACCAGCCAAAGCAGAAGTGACAATCTGAAACGCCGTCACAGCGATCGCTACCAAGGTAGAATTAGCAAACGCCAGCAAAAATTTTCCCTGTTGCCATGCAACGCGGTAATTAGCTAAAGACCAGTTATTTTTAGACAAATTTTCTGGGCTGGCGGCTGTCGATGCAAAGGAGGTGAGAAGAACCACAAATAGCGGTAGTAAAACGATAAATGCCCCTAGCAGTAAGACTACTAGGCTCAAAAAATCACCAGATTTCAGATTCGGGTTTGGTTTAGACATAACTTGAGCCGCAAAGCATTTATTTCGCTAGTACTAGAGCATTGCCCCCAGCAACCATTAATCTATAAACATAGTCTACTTGTTAAGTTAAATTAAACCACAGAGATTGTTACCCTCAGTTCATAGGGTAAATCGAATCCTGGTGTCAAATAATTCAGTTTTACGGGAGTAAACATAACCATGCAGCAGCTTACAGACCAATTTAAAGAATTAGATTTCAAAAGCGAAACATACAAAGATGCTTATAGCCGGATTAATGCGATCGTGATTGAAGGGGAACAAGAAGCCCATGAAAATTACATCACACTAGCCCAACTGCTGCCAGAATCTCATGATGAATTAATTCGCCTATCCAAGATGGAAAGCCGCCATAAGAAAGGATTTGAAGCTTGTGGGCGCAATTTGGCTGTTACACCAGATTTGCCATTTGCCAAAGAGTTTTTCTCCGGCCTACACCAAAATTTTCAAACAGCCGCGGCATCGGGAAAAGTGGTTACTTGTCTGTTGATTCAGTCTTTAATTATTGAATGTTTTGCGATCGCAGCATATAACATTTACATCCCCGTTGCCGACGATTTTGCCCGCAAAATTACTGAAGGAGTAGTTAAAGAAGAATACAGCCACCTCAATTTTGGAGAAGTTTGGTTGAAAGAACACTTTGCAGAATCCAAAGCTGAACTTGAACTTGCAAATCGCCAGAACCTACCCATCGTCTGGAAAATGCTCAACCAAGTAGAAGGTGATGCCCACACAATGGCAATGGAAAAAGATGCTTTGGTAGAAGACTTCATGATTCAGTATGGTGAAGCATTGAGTAACATTGGTTTTACGACTCGCGATATCATGCGCTTGTCAGCCTACGGACTCATAGGTGCTTAAAAAAGTGCTGACTAACGAGTGCTGAGTGCTGAGTAGTTCAAATTCAGAACTCAGAACTCCTAACCCACAACTCCTAACTCTCCTAAATCCCCCCCCTCAAGACAGCATAAGCCTAATAATCACTACATGTTTGGTCTAATTGGACATCTGACTAGTTTAGAACACGCTCAAGCGGTAGCCCAAGAATTGGGATACCCAGAATATGCCGATCAAGGGCTAGACTTTTGGTGCAGCGCCCCGCCGCAAATTGTCGATACTATTATTGTCACCAGTGTTACTGGGCAACAAATTGAAGGACGGTATGTAGAATCTTGCTTTTTGCCGGAAATGCTAGCTAGTCGCCGCATCAAAGCCGCCACACGGAAAATCCTCAACGCCATGGCCCATGCACAGAAGCACGGCATTAACATCACAGCTTTAGGCGGATTTTCCTCGATTATTTTTGAAAACTTTAAGTTAGAGCAGTTTAGCCAAGTCCGCAATATCAAACTAGAGTTTGAACGCTTCACCACAGGAAACACGCATACTGCCTACATTATTTGTAAGCAGGTGGAAGAAGCATCCAAACAACTGGGAATTAATCTATCAAACGCAACTGTTGCGGTATGTGGAGCAACTGGGGATATTGGTAGTGCCGTTACACGCTGGTTAGATGCGAGAACAGATGTCCAAGAACTCCTGCTAATCGCCCGTGATCAAGAACGTCTCAAAGAGTTGCAAGGCGAACTGGGGCGGGGGAAAATCATGGGTTTGACAGAAGCGCTACCCCAAGCCGATGTTGTAGTTTGGGTTGCTAGTATGCCCAGAGGCGTGGAAATTGACCCTACCACTTTGAAACAACCCTGTTTGTTGATTGATGGTGGCTATCCTAAAAACTTAGCGACAAAAATTCAATATCCTGGCGTACACGTGTTAAATGGTGGGATTGTAGAGCATTCCCTGGATATTGACTGGAAAATTATGAAAATAGTCAATATGGACGTGCCAGCCCGTCAGCTGTTTGCCTGTTTTGCCGAATCAATGCTGCTGGAATTTGAGAAGTTATACACGAACTTTTCGTGGGGACGGAATCAGATTACCGTAGATAAAATGGAGCAGATTGGCCGGGTGTCAGTAAAACATGGATTTAGACCGTTGTTGGTTTAGTCATTAGTCATTTGTCCTTGGTCATTAGTCATTGGTCATTTGTTATTTGCAAAGGACAAAGGACAAAGGACAAAGGGCAAAGGACAAAAGATAGATAACTTATAACTCGTAATTGATAAACCCTACGATGGCAACTACCGAGCGTAAACCGCTACTGTTAGATTTTGAAAAGCCCCTAGCAGAACTTGCAACCCGAATCGATCAAATTCGGCAACTTGCAGAAGAAAATGGCGTTGATGTTTCTGGTCAAATTCGTCAACTAGAAGCACGCGCCATGCAACTACGTGAGGAAATTTTTACTAGTCTATCGCCTTCCCAGCGATTGCAAGTCGCTCGTCATCCGCGTCGTCCCAGTACTCTCGATTACATTCAGGCTATTAGCGATGAATGGATGGAATTGCATGGCGATCGCTGTGGTGGTGACGATCCGGCTTTAGTTGGTGGAGTCGGTCGTCTGAGTGGGCAACCTGTGGTGATGTTGGGTCATCAAAAAGGTCGTGATACCAAAGACAATATTGCCCGTAACTTTGGAATGCCTTATCCTGGCGGCTACCGCAAAGCCATGCGCTTGATGGAACACGCTAATAAGTTTAGTATGCCCATACTAACTTTTATCGACACACCAGGGGCTTGGTCTGGAGTGGAAGCAGAACATCAAGGTCAAGGAGAAGCGATCGCTTACAACTTGCGGGAAATGTTTTGCTTAGATGTGCCAATTATCTGCACAGTTATTGGTGAAGGTGGTTCTGGTGGCGCACTTGGTATTGGTGTAGGCGATCGCCTGCTCATGTTTGAACACTCCGTTTATACTGTCGCCACCCCCGAAGCCTGTGCCGCCATTTTGTGGAAAGATGCTGGTAAAGCTCCTCAAGCCGCCGTTGCGCTGAAAATTATTTCCCACGACCTCAAAAGATTGGGAATTATCGACCAAATACTGCCTGAACCCACTGGTGGCGCTCATTCCGATCCTTTAAAAGCTGCTACCACGCTCAAGCAAGTTCTGCTAGAAAATTTGGACGAACTTAACCATTTAACCGCTCCAGAACGCCGCCAACTACGTTATGAAAAATTCCGTAAAATTGGTGTTTTTACAGAAGTTGCCCACTAAAACCATTACCTAATGATGGATTAGTAAAGCAGCAATGCTATAATTGCCTATGTGCTTAAAGATTTTTAACAATCTGGCCATAGGCATTTGCATGTTTGGCAAATCTACTCAATCAAATTGAGTAGCTTTTGTGTTATTGAGTAATCTAATTTGAGTGTACGGCGTGGTTTTCCAGGCGACGATTTGTTGTCTTCACTGATAAAACCCACAATATGCCCACTATTGCACTGCATCATAGCAGTTGCTTAATGGAAATCATCAGATTTTTAGATTCCTTTAATCTATCTAAACCGATAAATGTGAATAATTGGGTGGTACTAGGTGGGAACTGCCAAAAAATTGGGAGACATCATGAATGTTGAGCAAAAACGACGCGCCCTGATTACTGGGGCCAGTAGTGGAATTGGGAAAGCAACGGCTTTAGCCTTTGCCAAAGCCGGAATAGATGTCGCCTTAGTCAGCCGTTCTTTGAATAAGTTAGAGGCGGTGGCAGAAGCTGTACAGCATACTGGGGTAGAAGCGAAAGCTTACGCTGTAGATTTAGCGCGGATCTTTGAAGTAAAAGAAAAAATCCAAGCGATCGCTCTTGACTTTGGTGATATAGACATTCTGGTAAACAGTGCGGGCATTGCCTATACAGCCACTTTGAGCGAAACTCCCCTAGAAGGATGGCAGCAGGTAATTGACTTGAATCTTACCAGCGTGTTTCAGTGCATTTTAGGAATTTTACCTTCAATGCGCGATCGGGGCACAGGCACAATTATCAACGTCGCTTCAATTGCTGCCAAGCAACCGTTTCCCGGTTGGGGAGCATACAGCGTCAGTAAAGCTGGTTTGATTGCCCTCTCTCAAACCCTTGCACAAGAAGAACGTACCCACGGCATTCGTGTCACAGCTATCTCTCCTGGCGCAGTCAATACCGAACTTTGGGACACAGAAACAGTCCATGTCGACTTAGACCGTTCTAAGATGTTAACCCCGGAAATAGTGGCTCAGTCAATTCTTTACACAGTTCTGTTACCACAACAGGCAGTTATAGACGAATTGACCCTGATGCCCAGTGCTGGCGCACTTTAATTTATCCTTTGTCATCAGTCCTTTGCAAATGACCAATGTACTAATGACTAATGACTAATGACCAACTTTCAAACCATAACCAAGACTGAATCATGACTATCGCTAGTTCCAACGGTTCCAATTACTCTCAATCGCCTCTGATTCCCGACTTGGCAGAAGCCATAACTCCTAGACCCGATCGCAATACGAATAACGGGCGACAAGCTGATTTGTTCCCGCCAAAAGAGGAACATATAGAGGAAATGAAGGATGCAGTGCGGAAAATAATATTGGGCGTTGGCGAAGATCCTGAACGCGAAGGACTCCTCAAAACACCAAAGCGAGTGGCCGAGGCAATGCGGTTTCTTACCAGTGGCTACAACCAATCCCTTGAAGAACTCGTTAACGATGCCATCTTTGATGAAGGGCATAACGAGATGGTACTAGTCCGAGACATTAATTTTTTTAGTCTGTGCGAACACCACATGCTGCCATTTATGGGTAGAGCGCACGTTGCTTATATCCCCAACCAAAAAGTTGTAGGACTGAGCAAACTGGCCCGCATTGTTGAGATGTATTCCCGTCGCTTGCAAGTCCAGGAGAGGTTAACCCGCCAAATTGCCGAAGCAATTCAGACCATTCTAGAACCCCAAGGCGTAGCCGTTGTGATGGAAGCTAGCCACATGTGTATGGTAATGCGAGGCGTACAAAAACCAGGTTCTTGGACTGTCACTAGCGCAATGGTTGGCGTGTTCCAAGAAGAGCATAAAACCCGCGAAGAATTTTTTAACTTGATTCGCCATCAACCAGCATTCTTTTAGGGAATGGGGAATGGGGAATTGGGAATTGGGAAGAGGACTTGGGGACAAGGAGAATTGGGGACAAGGGGAAAGACTTGTTTCAAGTTCTCACCTCTTTTCCCGTTGTCCCCTTGTCCCCCTTGCCTCCCCTACTCCCTTTCTCCTTGCCGCCTGCTCCCTACTCCCTACCCCCCAATTTCTCAAACAACTTGGTTACTTTATCTAAATCCTTATCTCCAGGTGCGCGTTCCACACCACTAGATAAATCAACGCCACTGGGATTAACCTGACTTAAAGCTTCCACAATATTATCTGCTGTTAATCCCCCAGCTAAAAACCAAGGGCAATTGGGGTTAAATTGCTCTAATATTTTCCAATCTAAGGTTTTACCTGTACCACCAAGTTGTTCGGGATGGTAGGCATCCAGGAGTAAAGTATCTACGTATTTTGTGTAATCAGCCGCCGTGCCCAGATGCTCAAGACTACGAATTCTAAGTGCTTTAATAATTTCGACATTTGGTAAAGCTTGACGTAATTGGTAGCAAAAATCTGGTAACTCATCCCCGTGTAACTGAATCCCCGTCAACCCAGAATCAACAACTATCTGGCTGATTTCAGGGATACTAGCGTTGGCAAAAACTCCAATTGTGTCAATATTTGCTGGGAGTTCTGCCACAGCTGCCCGAATTTGGGATGTAGTCACGTAGCGAGGGGAGTTTGGTACACAAATAAATCCTAGTGCTGTTGCGCCCAGAGAAGCGATCGCTATAGACTGCTGTGGTTGAGTAATGCCGCAAATTTTAACGCGCATGAAAATATAACAAAATATTTAGAATAATCATTTGAAAAGTCTAAACTATCTCAAAAACTTTTGGGCCTTGTAATTTTATAATCTTGAGGTCTACGATTAACTTTCTGTTTAGGAGACAAAAGCTTGATTTCCTCTATTTTACTAGTAGCAGCTGCAACTGTTCCCGCCACACCTGCGTGGAATCCTACAGTAGGTATTATCATCAGCATCAGTAGCTTAGTAATGGTTTTACTAAGTACTAGGATCGAAAAACCCTTAGTTGGCCCCAAGTTCCCCATCCTGCCGATTAGTATTCCAACATTTGTTGGTGCGATGGCTTTTGGTCATATTGTTGGCATTGGTATCGTTTTAGGACTGACTAACATCGGTCGTCTGTAGTTTTGCGATGATCGCGGCGTTGCTTATAACGCCACGATCAATACAAAACTTTTCAAAACGATTTTAGTTCTTTCTCCAGCAAGGTAACTCATAAGCATCAGCCAGGGGAGGCAGGGGGACAAGGAGGACAAGGGGGAATTATTGAACAAGTCTCTCTCTTGTCTCCCTTGTCTCTTCTTCATGTTCAATGCCCAATGTCCAACAGGCATTAATTGTTTATTCTAGAAATAAGAGCATTTTGGAACTCGGCACTACCAAATTGATGCTCAGATATATACGTGTAAGTATATACGCAAGTATTGCTGTATAGGAACTACTGGCGATATCTAGTTTTAGGACAATGTAATGCAAACAAATTGGAAAATTGGGTCTTTATTTGGAATTCCCCTGTTTCTAGACCCGTTATGGTTTGTGATTTTAGGGTTGGCAACCCTTAACTTTGGGGTAGCTTACCAAGAATGGGGGACTGCTATAGCTTGGAGTGCTGGAATAGTTATGGCACTACTGCTATTTGGTTCGGTGTTGCTACATGAGTTGGGTCACAGCTTGGTAGCCCGATCGCAAGGTATTAAAGTTAATTCAATTACTCTGTTTCTGTTTGGCGGGATTGCTGCGATTGAAGAAGAATCTAAAACTCCTTTCAAAGCCTTTCAAGTAGCGATCGCTGGGCCATTGGTGAGTATCATACTATTTTTCCTGCTCAGTCTAGGAGTTCTTGTCATCCCTGATACTAGTCCACTCAGTGTCATGGTTGGAGATTTGGCGAGAATTAACTTGGTGGTAGCACTATTTAACATGATTCCTGGCTTGCCTCTAGATGGAGGGCAAGTGTTAAAAGCAGCACTATGGCAAATAACAGGTAATCGTTTTCAAGCCGTACACTGGGCTGCAAGGGCTGGGCAAATTTTGGGTTATGGTGCGATCGCTTTAGGATTTGTTGTAGATTTCTTGACAAGGGAGTTAGCACTTGGTTTGTGGATTGCGCTGTTAGGTTGGTTTGCTGTCCGCAACGCTAACACTTATGACAACATGACTACGTTGCAGGAAAGCCTACTTAAAGTGGTGGCGGCTGATGCGATGACTCGTGACTTTCGGGTTATCGATGCTGACCAGACACTGCGCTCCTTTGCCGATTTATACTTGTTGGAAACCGCTCCTTCACAGATTTATTTTGCTGCTTCTGATGGACGTTACCGGGGTTTGGTTTCCATTGACGATTTTCGTTTAACCCAAAGGAGCGAATGGGAAACCCAAACCTTACACAGCATTGTGCATCCCCTAACAGAAATACCCACTGTTACTGAAGCAACAACCATAGCTGAGGTAATTAACAAGCTGGAAAATGAGCAGTTACCTCGAATTACCGTACTTTCTCCTGCTGGTGCTGTAGCTGGTGTAATTGACCGGGGAGATATTGTGCGAACATTGGCACAAAAGTTAAATTTACGGCTCACAGACGCAGAAATCAAGCGGATAAAAGAAGAAGGTAGCTATCCGCCTGGGTTGCAACTGGGAGTAATAGCGAAGTCAATTGCAAATTAAACGTCATATCCTCGTCATAGTTTTGCAATAGATTTGTCAAAAGCTTGTGTGATATTGAATTTGGTATTTGGTTACAAAATGCTTTTTTTGGGTAAGAGGTAGGGTTTCCTACCTTTTTTATTTTTCAAACTAACTTGAATTAGAGAAACCTCTCCCATCGCTTCAGAATTATGGGAAAACTAAATTAAAACTTAAAGTGAGTAAAATGTAAGTACATGATATACTACGTCTCTCACTTACCCTGGTTTTATGGCACTGCCAATTGTTGCAATTATCGGACGCCCAAATGTGGGCAAATCCACCCTGGTTAATCGACTCGCCGGGGAACAAACGGCGATTGTCCATGATGAACCGGGAGTGACACGCGATCGCACTTATATGCCAGCTTTCTGGAATGGTCGCGAATTTTTAGTCGTAGACACTGGTGGATTAGTCTTTAATGATGATACCGAATTTCTACCACTGATTCGCCAGCAGGCAATGACAGCCTTAGCAGAAGCCTGTGCCGCAATTTTTGTCGTAGATGGTCAAACAGGCCCCACATCGGCAGACCAAGAAATCGCTGAATGGATGCGTCAACAACGCGTACCTGTGCTACTAACTGTAAATAAATGTGAATCTCCTGACCAAGGCTTAATGCAAGCTGCCGAGTTTTGGGAATTGGGTTTGGGCGAACCATACCCCATCTCCGCGATTCATGGTAGTGGCACAGGAGAGTTACTCGACGAGTTAGTTAATCACATCCCTGCTGTTGAAGACATCCCAGAAACTAATGAAATCAAAGTGGCAATTGTGGGCCGCCCAAATGTAGGCAAATCGAGCTTACTCAATTCTTTTGTTGGCGAAGAAAGGGCAATTGTCAGCCCAATTTCCGGCACAACCCGCGATGCTATTGATACCGTCATTGAACGAGAGGGACAAACCTACCGCCTAATTGACACCGCCGGGATTCGCAAAAAGAAACATATAGAATATGGCACAGAATTCTTTAGTATTAACCGTGCTTTCAAAGCGATTCGTCGCGCGGACGTGGTTTTATTAGTACTAGATGCTGTAGATGGAGTCACAGAGCAAGACCAAAAATTAGCCGGGCGGATTATCGAAGAAGGTCGAGCTTGCATCATCGTCGTTAATAAGTGGGATGCTGTCGAAAAAGACTCTTACACAATCTACGACTACGAAAAAACTCTGCAATCACGGTTACATTTTACCGAATGGGCAGAAACAATTTTTGTGAGTGCGTTGTCAGGACAACGGGTAGAAAAAATTCTCGAATTGGTGAAAACGGCGGCTGAATCACACAAACGGCGTGTCAGCACATCAGTTATTAACGAAGTCTTAACAGATGCCGTTAGCTGGCATTCACCGCCAGCATCTCGTGGTGGTCGTCAGGGCAAGATTTATTATGGTACACAAGTAAGTAGCCAACCACCGACGATCGCACTATTTGTCAATGATTCCAAACGCTTCAATGACAACTATCGGCGGTACATTGAACGTCAATTCCGGCAACAGCTAGGATTTAAAGGCACGCCAATTATTTTACTGTGGCGCAGTAAAAAAGTCCGGGATGCCGAAATTGGTAATGTTAATAGAGCAACTCGCGTCAAATTAAGTTAGGAGACGCGATTCATCGCGTCTGTATAAGAGTTATGAGTTAAAGTCAGAATTGCTTGCTAACTATACAACCCTATCGACTAGAGTTTGATAGCGGCAGAAGGTAGAAAGTTATGAGTTTAAGTCAAAACTCCTAACTCCTTACTCCTAACTCCTTACTTTTAACTCTTAACTCTAAAATGGATTTATTGCGATCGCTGCCACTTGGACTTTATTTAGAACAACCCCAAACTTGGCTGCATAAAATCGATCCGCGAGTCAAGTTCGCCTGGTTGATGAGCTTTTTAACAAGCTATGTTTTGGCTAACAACTTTTGGCGGGTGCTGCTGGTAGTACTATTGATTATTGCCACCTTGATTGCTAGGATTCCCCGGCGAGTATGGCAGCAACAAATGGGCTGGCTATTAATGCTATCGTTTTTTGTCTTAGCGATCGGAGCTATCAGTCCTGATGGAATGGGTGTAGATTATCAACCACGCCTGCCAGCTAATGAACAAATATTAACCCCGCAAGCAGTCTCCAAGAATATTGTTCCAGAGCAAGCAAGTAATAACAAAAAATACAACTATGTGCTATTTCAGAAAGGCCCAGTCAAAGTAACTCGCCGCTCCTTGGATTTGGCAGTACGGCTGAGTACAATTATATTTACCGTAATTTACAGCACCAACCTCTATCTGCTAACAACCGCACCAGAAGAAATCACCTCTGGCATAGAAAGCTTAATGCAACCCCTACGACGCTTCAAATTGCCTGTCACAGAAATTGCTTTAACTTTAACCTTGTCCTTGCGCTTTATTCCTCTAGTTTTAGAAGAAGTGCAAAACTTATTTCGCTCTGTGATGACAAGGGCAATTAATTGGAAAAAGCTGGGATTGAAAGGAGGCTTCAAAGTTTGGATGACAGTCGCAGAGAGATTGTTAGAAAATCTGCTCTTACGAGCCGATCAAATGGCGAATGCAATGATGGTGCGGGGTTTTACCAGTCCCAACGAGCATCGAGTGCAGTGGCACGACTTACGATTCAAAGGGCGTGACTGGCTTGCTATTGCAACTTTAATTGTATTCTGGGGAATACGGCTAGCTATAGGAACTCAGGTCTAATTTTGCACCGAGAAAATGGTAAAAGGTAATATTTTCTGTGCCTGCTTTTCTCTTTCCTTTTCACCGATAGTTGATTAGCTTAACTAGGTTAATTACTCCGCCAGAAAACTGATCCCCTAACATTTTCCGTAGCTTTTTAGTATGAAACAGATTATTTTGCCGTTTTAGATCGGCGTGCAACAAATTTTTGGCTAGCCGCCATTAATGCCAGTGGGTGCGGGAATTGTCCGCAGACAGTGATTCTGAGAAAGAATAGTATGAATCTCTGCACAAAACCCAGACGCAACTGGTAGCGCCGAAAATGCTGAATAATCAATAGGCCATAGTTTTCTTTCTAGTGGTCTGTCTCATTAATTCTGAAGGGTTATAAAAGTTCGTAGTAAGGACTTTAGTCCTTGATTTGAGCGATAAATCGCTCACTACAAACCTAGCCAAATTAATGCGATAGACCACTAGTCCCCAATCCCCATTCCCCACTTCCCACTTAAGTTAGCTATTTTGTGCCATTTAGCAATAGTTGTGGCAGTATGGAAAGAAGTTGAAAAGTTCGCTGTTGCCGTTGGGAGCTTCAAAGGGTGTTTTCCCTTGCTACGTCGAACTTTTAACAAGAGGATAAGGACTATCTTGTACCTTCTTCCGACAGATTGGTAAATTGAAGTCACCAAAGCAGATGGTGATGTTTCTCAACCAGCCTCTACTCTCTGAATCCACGCTTTGCGGCTTCTGTTGTACCATTTCGCTTCACTACCACTAGCTTCATCTGCCAATTAGAAACTAGATCAAGGTCTTCGTAACCGCAGTTTTGCATTTTAAGCAAATATTCTGACGAATGTTGGTATTATCGTCTGAATGTTTGTAATTCACTGCGAAAAGATATATATACTCCCACCTTGACTACACCTTGACTCTTAAATGAATCCAGAAAACGCAGAAACTTACATAAACCATCCAACTTGGGGTTTACTCTACAAAATCTGTATGGTTGATGAGACCCAGGATTTGTTCACCACACTTTATGCCCAGCGCCTGTTTTTTTTGGTCGCAAATGACGTTAAAGGTGTCAAATTCCAGCCTATAGGACGAACTGAGGCTAGAATGATGTTGGAAAATCGCTTACGTACCCTGCGGCGCAGTGGACATTCTCAGGAGTACGATCAACTTCAAAGTGTTTTCCAACGCACCTTCCAATGAACAGTTCGATTTCCGAACGTATTGTTTCCATTCGTTCATCCCTACCAACTTCAGTCAAATTGATTGCTGTTAGCAAACAAGTTTCTGCCCAGGCCATTCGGTCTGCATACTCCGCAGGGATTCGTGATTTTGCAGAGAGTCGCATCCAAGAAGCCGCCAGCAAACAAGCCGAGTTGCAAGACTTACCGGATATTACCTGGCACTTTATTGGACATTTGCAAAGCAATAAAGCCAAAAAAGCCATCGAACAATTTCCTTGGATTCACTCCGTGGACAATTTGAAGCTGGCACAGCGCTTAGATCAACTAGCCCAACAGCTAGGAGTGAGTCCCCAGGTTTGCCTGCAAGTCAAAATTCTCCCCGATCCCAACAAGTCTGGTTGGAGTGTGCCAGAACTTTTGGCTGATTTACCCATACTCGATCAATACAAAAATTTACAAATTCAAGGTTTGATGACAATTCCACCTTCAGGATTAAGCGATCCGGAAATTTTGAATGTGTTTAATCTCAATCGTGAACTAGCAAAGAAAATCCAGGAGCAAAACTGGTCGCACATTAAAATGCAGCAACTATCTATGGGTATGTCAGGCGACTACGAGCTAGCAGTGCAAGCAGGCGCAACGATGGTACGATTAGGAACAATATTGTTTGGCGATCGCTCTTAAGCATATTACATATCCCTCTTCCGCTTGAGTATCAAGTACAAGCAGGAGCAATGAGGGTGTGATTAGTAACAATATTGTTTGGCGATCGCTCTTAGCCCTTGATCATCAGGTTTCCAGGTCAGTATTAATAGAGATCAGGATTTGATGACAAGAATTTTGTAAGGGACTGGTGCAATTAGAAACAAAGGATATAGTATTGACAAGAGCAATCGCCAAGGGAAAATGGGGTATAAAGAACTTTCCTTCGGACAAACCTTAGGATATAATCTTGACTCATTATTATGTTTAGGCGATGCACAGACCTTTCCAATAAGTGTCGGTTCATCGCCAAAACCCGTAGTATGGGCTACAAATAGCAATATACTTGCTGAAGTATCCACCGATGTAGCGTAGTTTGCGGCCGTAGGCATCGCTCCTATCTCAATAAATCCTAAGCCAAGTCAATATAGGCTATTCGCACCAGGAGAGTACACAGACAATGAACAACATCTTTTCCAAACTCAGAGACTTTGTAGGTCTAAATGAGCAAGTGGAATACGAATATTACGAAGAAGAACCAGAAACAGATAATAATAATTACCAAAATCTGTATCAGCAAGAAAATCCCCAACCCCCAGCCCCACAAGAGAGCGCAACCGCTCAGAATCGACGCTGGCGGGAACCAGTGCCTACAATGGGAGATGATATCGCAGCAGGTTCAAAGCCAATGGGGAATGTGATTGGTATGCCAGGAGCAATTAACGGAATTTCGGAAGTTTTAGTCCTCGAACCACGCACCTTTGAAGAAATGCCCCAGGCAATTCAAGCGTTGCGAGAACGGAAGTCAGTGGTATTAAATCTGACAATCATGGACCCAGACCAAGCTCAACGAGCAGTAGATTTTGTTGCAGGTGGTACTTACGCACTAGATGGACATCAAGAGCGCATCGGTGAGAGCATCTTCTTGTTTACACCAAGCTGTGTCCAAGTTAGCACCCAAGGTGGCGTTCTTCATGAAGTACCACAACCGCCAGCACGTCCTTCTCGTCCTACAGGTTCTCCAAATCAAACCTGGGGCAACGAAACTAATCGGATGGCACAATAGAGTTAAATTAGTTGTTAGTCCTTTGTCCTTTGTCATTTATCTCGGGTTTTGATCGTAGTGACAAATGACAAACGACAGAGGACTAATGACAAATGACTAACGATCAATGACTATAAAATTTGGTTTAATTGGTGGTGGGGTAATGGGAGAAGCGCTCTTATCCCGCCTTATCGCGCGTGGAATTTATCAATCATCAGAAGTCATAGTTAGCGAACCGCTACCTTCACGCCTAGATTTTTTGCAACAGCAATACGGTGTTGCTGTGACGACAGATAATAGTGAGGTTTTCACCCAAGCCAAAGAAGTTGTATTTTTGGCAGTAAAACCGCAGGTGTTCAGCGCGATCGCGCAAGAATTAGCAGATATTGATATTATTAATAGAGAACAATCACCCCTGATAATTTCCATATTGGCGGGTGTGCCTTTAAGTCAGCTAGAAGCTGCATTTGTGCAATTGCCAGTTATCAGAGCAATGCCCAACACTCCAGCCACTGTGGGAGCAGGAATTACCGCCATTTGTTCCGGTGCATATACTAATACCAAGCATCACCAAATAGCACAACAAGTTTTTTCTGCTGTGGGCGAAGTTGTGGAAGTCTCAGAAGGGCTGATGGATGCAGTTACAGGGCTATCTGGTAGCGGCCCCGCTTACGTGGCGCTGCTAGTAGAATCACTTGCTGATGGCGGAGTATCCGCAGGTTTACCTAGAGCAATTGCTAATCAATTAGCATTGCAAACCGTACTGGGAACAGCGAAACTGTTGTATGAAACCAAAATGCACCCAGCAGAACTTAAAGATCGCGTTACCAGTCCCGGTGGTACAACCATTGCGGGAATTGCCAAGTTAGAACAGGCAGGATTTCGTTCAGCTTTAATTGAAGCAGTGAAAGCTGCCACAGAGCGATCGCAAGAACTGGGAAAATAATTAAAGAGTCATTAGTCATTGGTCATTTGTGCAAAACTAATGACTAATGACAAATGACAAATGACTATTAACGAAGTTGACAAAAGACTCGTTAGTATAGTAAACAATCTGGTTGCAAATGTGATTGAGTGAATTATCCTGCGCCGTCTCCAGAACTTGACTTAGGGTCTATATTTCCCTTTGATCTGGATCAGTTTCAAAAAGAAGCGATCGCGTCCCTAAATGCTGGACGCTCCGTAGTCGTGTGTGCGCCCACAGGTTCGGGCAAAACATTAGTCGGAGAATACGCCATTTATCGCGCCCTAGCGCGAGGAAAACGTGTATTTTATACTACTCCCCTAAAGGCGCTGTCGAATCAAAAATTACGTGACTTTCGAGAAAAATTTGGGTTTGATCAAGTCGGACTGTTAACTGGAGATGCCTCCATTCACAGGGATGCACCGATTTTGGTGATGACCACAGAAATTTTCCGAAATATGCTCTATGGCACACCCATCGGGCAAGTCGGCATCTCATTAGTAGACGTGGAAGCGGTGATACTTGATGAGTGCCACTACATGAACGATCGCCAGCGCGGTACAGTTTGGGAAGAATCCATCATCTATTGTCCCCGGGAAGTGCAACTGGCAGCCCTCTCAGCAACGGTTGCCAACAGCGATCAACTCACCGATTGGTTAAATCGCGTTCACGGCCCAACAGACCTGATTTACTCAGATTTTCGCCCAGTTCCCTTAGAATTTCACTTTTGCAATCCCAAAGGGTTATTTCCCCTGTTGAATGATAGCAAAACCAAAATTAACCCTCGCCTTCTTCAGAAGAAGAAGGGGAGAGGGGGAGAAAGGGACAGGGGAAGAAGTGGTAGACCGGAAGCTCCTGGCATAATTTATACTTTAAGCCAGTTAGAGCAACGGGATATGCTCCCAGCAATTTACTTTATCTTCAGTCGCCGGGGATGTGATAAAGCGGTGGCAGAAGTGGGTGATTTATGGCTGGTAAATAATGAAGAATCTCAGATTTTACGGCAACAGATTGATGACTTTTTAGCCCGCAATCCCGAAGCTGGGCGTTCTGGACAAATTGCACCCCTATACCGAGGAATTGCTGCCCACCACGCCGGAATTTTGCCTGCTTGGAAAGCCCTGGTAGAAGAACTATTTCAGCAAGGGCTGATTAAAGTAGTATTCGCCACGGAAACACTGGCCGCGGGAATTAATATGCCCGCTCGGACAACGGTAATTTCTACCCTTTCCAAGCGGACTGACACCGGACACCGCCTGTTAAATGCTTCCGAATTCTTGCAAATGGCGGGACGGGCAGGCCGCCGGGGGATGGATAAACAAGGTCATGTGGTGACAGTCCAAACTCCCTTTGAAGGAGCCAAAGAAGCGGCATATTTGGGGACATCCAAGCCAGACCCCCTTGTAAGCCAGTTTACGCCCAGTTATGGCATGGTACTCAACTTGCTGCAAACCCACACCCTAGAGCAAACCAGGGAACTGATAGAGCGCAGTTTTGGGCAGTACATGGCGACATTGCATTTAAGACCAGAATACGATGAGATTGCCGAACTGGAAAAACAATTAGCTCAACTACATGAGCAAATCGCCGCCGTTGATGAAAATGAACTGGCTATTTATGAAAAATTGCGGCAACGTTTGAAAGTAGAACGCCAAATATTAAAAACCCTGCAAGAGCAAGCACAGGAAGATAGAAAAGAAGAATTAGGGATGATGTTAGACTTTGCAGTGTCAGGAACTCTGTTGAGTCTCAAAGGCAAAAACATCACAGTGTCTTCACCCGTAACCGCAGTGTTAGTGGGAAAATCGCCTGGTTCTGGTCAAGCTCCCTACTTGGTATGCTTAGGGCATGATAATCGCTGGTATGTGGCAACCACAGGGGATGTAGTCGATTTATATGCCGAATTACCACGCATTGAAGTGTCACCTGATTTACTACCACCCCCAGAGATGCCTTTGAAGCCAGGACAGTCACGTCGTGGTAACGAAGAAAGCTTTGCGATCGCAGTGCGTATTCCCAATCCGATAGAATCTTTGCATCTAGCACCAGAAGTAGCAGAACAACTAAGTCGCACTGCTGCTGTCCAACAGCAATTAGAAGCTCATCCCCTACATCAATCAGGCAATGCTGCCACGCTTTTCAAGCGTCGCGCCAAATATGTTGAACTAGAAGCCGAACTCGAACAGTTACAAGGGCAAGTAGAGCAACACTCACAACGTCATTGGGAAGAATTTCTCAATTTAATCTTAATTCTGCAACACTTTGGCGCTTTAGATAACTTAGTGCCCACACAATTAGGGCGAATTGCTGCCGCTATTCGGGGTGAGAATGAATTGTGGTTGGGTTTAGTATTTGCTAGTGGTGAATTGGACAACTTAGATCCCCACCATTTAGCCGCCGCCGCCGCCGGTTTGGTGATGGAAACGCCCCGTCCAGATAGTAAGGTTAACTTTGAGCTTAGTAATGAAGTGGCAGAAGCCTTAGCCAAATTACGGGGAATTCGTCGCCAAATGTTCCAACTACAACGGCGGTATAACGTAGCGCTGCCTATATGGTTGGAATTTGAGTTAATTGCCATAGTCGAACAATGGGCGCTGGGAATGGAGTGGACAGAACTCTGCGAAAACACCACCTTGGATGAAGGCGATGTGGTGAGAATTCTCCGCCGGACGTTGGATTTATTATCACAAATACCCCACGTTCCACATCTGCCAGACTCTTTCTTGCGTAATGCTTATCGAGCGATGCAGTTGATTGATAGATTCCCTGTGAATGAGGTGGTGGAATAAACAGCACACTCTTAGGCACAGAGAGTCTTTGATAATTTCTTTGCGTATTTTTCTTTCAGGACTACGCAAAACTAGACATTTACATTTTAGGGGCAATTCATGAATTGCCCCTAAGAACTGTCCCAAGAATGATTTAAATTTAATAGTAGTGGTACGTAGTTAAAAATGCTTTTTTGGTTTCGTATATCTTCTATACGTAATTAATCACATGTATTTAACAGAAGTTGTAGTCGCTATCAGTGCTATTCAACCTTAGTACACCAAGTTTCCAGTACCGCGCAACTGACGCAAAGAATTGATGCACAATGGACAGTCGCAGCCGAATGTCTTAATTGCAGCATCACTTTCTTCATCAGTAAAATTCAACATAGCAACATTCTGATCTGATACTGATGTGACAATAGTTGCAGAACGGTTAGAGGTATACGGTTTCGTTCTCTCTGAATCTCGAATACACACAAAATCTTTTCCACCATGTGGGTTAGTGATACAGGTACGACCGTCTTCTGTGTGCAGTAATCGCTGTGTAATACTACCACCACTAGCATGGGCAGGATGAAATGCCACCAGCGTAGACATCATCGACACAAAGATTGAGGAAGTGGAAAGCAAATTCAGAAGAATTTTTTTGTTCATAGATTTCCTTGAGAAAATTGTCTACTAGCTTAGGGTATTCGATTCACTTTCAAACTTCAAGTGGGTTTCACCCTAAGAATAGCTAGCTTGACACTTGTTATTTAAGAAAGTTCCATATAGTTTGATCGCAAAGTAGTTGTCATAGCAGAATTAAGCAGTCAAACAGGCTTGAAGTTTATGGATCAAGACTTTAAAATTTTGTACAAAGCGATAAATTGCTCACTACGAACAAAAATTATATCTTAGATTCTTCTACAAAATTGATAACTAATATAGCTATCTTTATAGAATTATAAATCTTAATCTGAACCAAAAAATAGCATAAGTATTTAGTAATAAATCTGATATAGATTCTCATTCTTAAATGTTCAACTTGTAAAAATCTCTTTTTTTTATTACATTTGGAAAAAGGCTCATATACCAAGTAATTTACTAGCCTCAACACAAAAAATGAAGCAAAAACTACATTCAGAATCTTCAAGTTGTTGCAACGGTGAACACACTCATGATGAGAATCATCATCACGATCATGATGAGAATCATAACCATGACCACAATCACGATCACGGTGGAGAATTCAATCTAAAAAATGAGGTATTGCCTTTAGTAGCAATTTTAAGTTTATATGTGCCTGGTGTAATTTTTGAAAATCAATTACACAATACATTCTACTCAATAGGTGAATATCTGCTTTTCATCCCTGCCTATTTATTGAGTGGATGGAGTGTTTTAAAAACGGCTGGACGCAATATACTTAAAGGTAGATTATTTGATGAAACTTTTTTGATGACAGTAGCGACACTAGGGGCGATCGCAATTCATAAATTGCCCGAAGCTGTTGGAGTCATGCTGTTTTATAAAATTGGCGAATTGTTCCAGGATATTGCTGTTAGTCGTTCCCGTAGTTCCATCAAAGCCTTATTGGAAGTTCGCCCAGACTATGCAAATATCCAAATAGAAGGAGGACTAAAAAAAGTCCGCCCAGAAACAGTAAATATTGGAGATATTATCGTCGTCAAACCGGGGGAAAAGATTCCCTTGGATGGTGAGATTATAGATGGAAATTCGCAAGTTGATACATCTGCATTAACTGGAGAATCTGTACCGCGAACAGTGAGACTGGGTGAAATAGTTTTGGCTGGGATGATAAATAAAATGGGTGTTCTCAGCATTAGAGTCACCAAACTATTTGATGACTCTGCTATTGCCAAGATTTTAGACTTGGTGCAAAATGCCAAAAGCAAAAAAGCAGAGACAGAAAAATTCATTACTAAATTTGCCCGATATTATACGCCAATAGTAGTTTTTATATCTCTAGCAGTTGCTTTATTACCTCCTTTATTCATTTCTGGTGCGAGTTCTTCAGAATGGGTTTATCGTGCCTTAATTTTGCTAGTTATTTCCTGTCCCTGTGGACTCGTTATCAGTATTCCGTTAGGTTACTTTGGAGGTGTGGGAGGTGCAGCTAGACGGGGGATTTTGGTTAAAGGCTCTACTTTTTTAGATACTCTAAATGCAGTCAATACAGTTGTATTTGATAAAACTGGAACGTTAACTAAAGGCGTATTTAAAGTAGTAAAAACAGTAGCATTAAATGGCTACAATGAAACAGAATTGCTGCAATTAGCTGCCAAAGTAGAATCGCACTCAAATCATCCCATCGCTCAATCTATCCTTAAGGCTTATGGGGGAAAGATTGATGAATTTGAGGTGAGAGATTATGAAGAGATTGCAGGCTATGGAATTAGAGCCAAGGTTGAAAATAGGGTAGTGATAGCGGGAAGCGATCGCCTACTCCACAGAGAGAATATTGCTCATGATAATTGCCAGCTAGAGGGAACAGTTGTTCATTTAGCGGTGGATAATATTTACGTTGGGTATATTGTCATTGCTGATGAACTGAAAGAAGATGCGAGACACGCTATTCAAGCACTCAAGCGAATGGGTGTAGAAAGAACAGTAATGTTGACAGGAGATAATCAAGCGATCGCTTCCCGAATTGCCGAACAGCTAGGCATAGATACTTACGAAGCAGACTTATTACCAGAAGAAAAAGTTAATGCCATTGAGAAATTACTCAGCACTGCCGGCAAGCATGGTAAAGTTGCCTTTGTTGGGGATGGTATTAATGATGCGCCAGTGATTGCTAGAGCCGATGTTGGGATGGCAATGGGTGGTTTAGGTTCAGATGCAGCCATCGAAACTGCTGATATTGTTATCATGACAGATGCGCCATCAAAGGTAGCAGAAGCAATACAAATCGCCAGAAAAACAAGGCAAATTGTTTGGCAAAATATTGGCTTTGCTTTAGCAATTAAAGCTGTGTTTATTGGATTGGGTATTTTAGGTATAGCGACAATGTGGGAAGCTGTCTTTGCTGATGTTGGAGTAGCATTGCTGGCAATTTTAAATGCAACTAGAGCGATGAAATAAAATTTTTGGAAAATCGGGAATTTGTAGTTGGTAAATTGTAGTAGTTAAACTATGAGTACGTTTGACTCATATTTTACTACCCAAGAATAGAACCTATGAATTCATCAATCAAAGGCATTGCTACAGCTACCTTAGCTTTATTACTAAACTATTCAGCAAATCCAGCTTTTGCACTACCCCAGAAAATCAATCATCCAATTACTGTTGCTAAATCGCAATTATTAACAAACACCTTGATTGTTCCTGGCGAACGAGTGGGGCCAATAACACGCACAACCACCAAGCAAGATTTAGTGAAGCTGTTTGGTGCATCCCATCTCGTTGATAAAACCATTTCCGGTGCTGAAGGAATAGGGAGTTTCGCCGCTACTCAGGTAAATCTAAATCAGGGGCGTTCTCTGCTAATAGTTTGGAGTGATAATACTCGTACTAAACCTCTAGATGTGCGTAACCTGGGTTCAGCTTGGAAAACCCGCGAAGGTATCGGTGTTGGAACCTCATTGAGCGAGTTACGCAAGAAATTAGGTAATTTTAAACTTTATGGATTGGCGTGGGATTACGGCGGTACTATCTTGTTGGATAGTAGTAAATTATCCCGTTATCAAGGCAAACTGATTTTACGAGTAGACGCTGCTCCCAATGCTTACGAAAAGTTTGCTAATGACTACCAAGCTGTTTCTGGGGATAGTACTTTTTCCTCCAGCGATCGCCATTGGAAACCTTTGGGAATAACACTTACAGAAATTATCGTTGTACTTAACCCAGGTGAGTAGTGGTATGCTAAACATCGGGTTACTTGCTATGTATGACGAACCAAATCTTTACCAACGGTTATGCCTTAGTCATTAGCGTAGATGCAGATTTACCTGTCACGCTCAAAGATGCAAGGGCTATAGTAAATATACTGATTGATAGCGATCGCGTTGCCTATCCAGTAGAAAAACTTACACTTGAGTCTGCATTATAATCATGAGACTTATGTAAATATACAGTTATTTAGCGCATCGAAATTACGATTTTCTCACCCAAAAAACAAGGAAAATACAGATATTCAGCTAATTGGTGTTTGTTTATACTATTTCAAATTTTTGTAATCGTTATACTCATAACTTAGGTTCTACCTGGGAATTAGGAAGTGGCTTTGCCACTTCTTTTTATTAATTTAGGAACCCAGTAAAAATAAATTAAAAGTTAAAAGTAATTTGTTGAACTTTTAACTTTTATTAGCTGTCATATCATGTCCATTTAATTGACTATAAAATAATTATTCTGTCAAGCTATAGCTTTGTAAGCTTCAACAGAATTTTGGTCAATGTAGACATGATATTAGTCATTACTCGTTGTATCTTGCCATCTCTCACGCTTGGGCTTGCTCTCTACATCGCGCGATCGCGCTTCTTGCCAAGTCCCCCACATTAGAGATTGCTGCCTTTCAACATGGTTAATAAACTGCATGATTGACTGATCTGCTTTGATTGGAGTTTTCAAATCAAACTTAATTGTTTGGACAATCTTGATGTCACCCATGAGAAAAAATTTACCTGCAATCTTAGTTAGCCATAACACAACTCGATTGGATAACCAACCAAAAAATCCTTTACGTTTCTTAGTAATTAACAGGATTTGACCTTCAGCTTTTCCACCTTCATGGAGGCGAACTGCAAACATTGTGTGGACATGGAAGAAATCGGGGCCAAGTGTCACAATGCCAATGCTACCGTACCAATAGCAAATACTGTAAGTTATGGCATTTTTGTAGAAAAGACGGATGAGTTTAATGAAAGATGAATTCTCTTTAATGTTTGTAGTGTTACTGAAGATAATTGCATTTTCGTTCAGTTCCTGTCTTTCAAAAATAATTTCTATTGGCAGTTTGTGGACTGTATTGATATGTTGAGTATCAATCGCATTAATCATCACAACATTGGGGTGACAGTTCATCACAAAGTGAGAATGGATAGCGATATCACACTCTTTTTGTTCTAATTCGGGAATAAAAGGTAGAGGTTGTTGTGGTATTTCTCCAGTCCAAACCCAAATCATGCCGTACTTTTCAGCAGTGGGCCAACTTTGTAACTTTAGGGAAGGCGGCGTATCTAAACATGGGATATCAATACACATCCCTTCAGCATCAAATTTCCAGTGATGGAAGAAACAACGGAGTGCATTACCCTCAACTTTGCCTTCAGCAAGATGAGCGCCCATGTGGGGACAGTAGGCATCAAAGGTAGTTACTCTTCTGTCCTTACCACGGTAAATCACTAGTTCTCTGCCCAAAATCGTGACAGGTTTTACTTCACCCACCCGCAGATTTCGAGAGGGTATTACCCAATACCATCCTTCAATAAAACGTTCTGGATTATTGAAAGTTTTAGGTTTACGGGTTGAGCTAGAAGTCTGCGAGTTGAGATTCATTTTTATGGTTTCACTTGAGGTGAAGCAGTTGATCTAGAAGTAACATGCGAACTAAAAAAAAACAGTTACTTTCAGTACTATGAGAAATAGTCACTCAACAAATAGATAAAATTTGAGGCGTAAAATATTGAGTAAATTAGATTAAAAATGTTAAAATTATACTAATTAATTATTAGATAGTATCAGCCAACATCTATTCATAATAGATATCGGAAAAATCAAAACTTAGTAATATCTCTAATTAAATAAAAATTTCAACTACTGATACCAAGATTTGGCTAAACTCTCATCTGAATTAATAAATTAGTATAAATATGTAATAATAATTACAATATTTGGGAAAATCTGCCGTGTTAACTCAGGAGACAAAACTGCTTTTAATTGGTCAGGTAACAGATATAAGCGGAATTCCTATCAGGACAATTCGCTATTACGAGAGTTTAGGTTTAATCAAATCATCAAGACGAACAGAGGGAGGCTTCCGTCAGTTTTCAATGGATGTGCTGACTCGTCTAGCGTTCATTAAAAGGGCACAAAATCTTGGTCTGAGCTTAGAGGAGATTGGAAATATTCTTCAGGTCTATGACCAAGGACAAGCTCCCTGTGGTGAAATCAAAGAAAAGCTCCAGGACAAGCTTTTGCAAATTGATCGCCAAATCGATCAGTTGTTAACTTTGCGATCTGAAATAAAGGGATTACTTTCAGGCTGGAAGAATATCGGCGACCAGTATGAAGATACAATTTGTCCCATTATTCAAAATATCCCTCAGTGCTGAGAAACAGAAAAGAAGACAGAGGAGGCAGCAGGAGCAAACTTATGACAGCACATATCCTTTTGGTGGAAGATGAAGTCAAACTAGCACGATTTGTCGAATTAGAGCTAAGTAGCGAAGGATACCGAGTAAGTGTAGCTCATGATGGGATTGCTGGTCTTACCCTAGCGCGAGACTCATCGCCAGATTTAGCGATTCTGGATTGGATGTTACCAGGTTTAACAGGTTTAGAAATTTGTCGGCGTTTGCGAGCAACAGGTAGTACAGTACCAGTAATTTTATTGACAGCAAAAGATGAAGTGAGCGATCGCGTCGCCGGATTAGATGCAGGAGCCGATGATTATGTAGTTAAGCCCTTCAGCATTGAGGAATTACTAGCTAGAATTCGCGCCCATCTGCGTCGCACGCAAGAAACAACCGAAGATTTGCTGCAATTTGAAGATTTAAGCTTAAATCGCCGTACCCGTGAAGTTTTTCGAGAAAAACGAAGCATTGAGTTAACAGCAAAAGAGTTTGACTTATTAGAATATCTCCTCTCACATCCCCGTCAGGTGTTTACTAGAGATCAAATTTTAGAGAAAGTTTGGGGTTACGATTTCATGGGTGATTCTAATATTATTGAAGTATATATTCGTTATCTGCGACTCAAATTGGAAGAGAATAATGAAAAGCGTTTGATTCATACAGTCCGTGGTGTAGGCTATGCACTACGGGAACAATCATAATGGCTTGGTGATTTCGACAAAAAGCAAAACTTGAAAGAAAAAAGAGGATTATGAATAAAAAATGGGCTGTTAAACGGCTAACAGTAAATCTCACCGCTGAGGAAATGAAGAAACTTGAACACTACTGTGCTTTGACAGGAAGACCAGCAACAGACGTAATTCGAGAATTACTCCGATCTCTTGAGGTTGACAATACTAAAAACTCTGAAATGGCAACAGCAGACTCAAAAACAACAGTTGGCAGTGGCTTAAAATCACAGTAACTATTCACCAGAATATCTCGCCAAATCTCAAAAATCTGCCAGCTATCTTGAATTACCAATAGGGCTCAAGGAAATACTTCTCGGTTAAAGGGAAAAGGGTAAGGGTTTAAATTCATCCCTTACCCTTGTACCCTTAAACTTTTCCTAGAACACACTCTTAATGGTGCGGCATGGCTAGTTATCAAACCCAATACTGCTCGGGTTTTGGATTTTAAACTGAAATTTGGTTTGGGGAAAAGGTTACTGGGTTTGGATTAAAGGTTTTTCTTTCCCCTTTGCCATTCCCCTTTTCTCCTTAACCGACAAGTATTGAGGGCAATCTGGGTTTATCAGAAAAATGGGTTTAAAACCCCGTGTTTACTTCGGCTACGCTCAGTAACCATCCAGCACGGCTTTAAAGTAATGAGTAAGGAGTAATGAGTAATGAGTGGATGAAAAATGGGTATTTACTCATTACTTATTACTTATTACTCATTACTCCAGAATCATCGTGCGTTCACGGCGGTGAGGATGTCAATCTCGTTGCTGCTAGATGGATCATTGAGCGGTCAAGTCGCTTCTCTACGAGACCTCTTGCTAGCTTGCTTCTATCTAAGAGTACGCTTCCAATTAAAAATTATTAACTAAAAATTGCAAGACGCTCTTGCAAAAAATACTAATTTAGACAGTCAAGGGGCAGGTATATAAAATTAATGCCTTTTTCCTTTGCCATGTCTTAACAAGCATATATTTTGGGCATCATAATTCCAAGCTGAATAGATGAGCTAGCAGCCAGAAAACTCTTTGGCAGCAAGTTTTTTATTTACAACTATAGTATTGACCTATGGCAGATAATTTTATACTTTATTTCTTTATTTCTCCACATAGTTCGTACACAGGGTTGATTTGGAGATGCCTACAGATTCAATTGGGAGTAATCTGTAGCGTCGGTATTTGGACATTATCAGAAGCTAAGTTACAAGCAGCCCAAGCACATCAGACCTGGAAATCACCTTCAGAATTGATTGAGGGAGTCAGCAAAGTAAATCCTGAGCCAACACCTATTTTGATGGCGGCCCCCGAAAACTTCAATCCTGATTTGCAATTACGGCCAGCGCTACCCGAACCCCCGCATAATTCTAGTCCACCAAAAACTTCCACCGAACCAAGAACGCCGGATGCAGTTTTGGAAAGCATTCATACGGACTATCGCTATGACACAGATAACTTTGGCCAAACCAATTTCTTTTTTGAACCAACGGTTCAGTTTGGATTGAGTAATGGCAATAAAATATTTGTGAAAACAGGTTTTAACTTATTTGAACAACGCGGTGTTGAATCAATTACGAATTTTCCCTTGCAAGTTGGATGGCAAGGAAAAATTGGTCAAGTGACTCTGCAAACAGCAGCCGGAGTCGATGTCTTCAATCGTTTACCTACAGCTATCAATCTCAATGCTAAGGTGGAGGCTTCCATTTCGCCACCGCAAGTTTCGTCATCAGGTCGATTGCTATCGGTAGTAGTACTATCAGGTAATTTAGAACAAGGCCCTTATAAATCGAATGCCCGAACTTTAGAAAATCAAATTACTGCTTGGCGATTTGGGCCTGATTTATACTGGCAAATTGACAGTAACACCAGCTTGTTTTCATCATTGCGTTTGGGTAGTTACAACGATGGTAATTCCGAGGTGCAGTCATTTAGTCGGCTAGAACGCAAGTTCGGACAGTTTTCTCTGGCAGCTAACTTATTCAATTTGAGTTTCGATCGCGATTTAGAACGCACAAGTGGCTATTTTTCCCCACCAGATTTTCTAGTTTACAACGCTGAGGTGGCTTGGGAAGGAGATATTGTTAATTTTTTACGCTGTCGCCTCGCTGCCAACTTAGGACAGCAGCGACTTAAAGGAGAATTTGATAACGCCAATACCTATCAAACGCGCTGTACGGTAAAGGTTTCACCAAATATAGAGGCAGACCTTGGCTATAGCTTTAGTAATGTTCGCAATCAAGAAACTGGGGGAAGTGCTTACGGTGGTAATTCCTTGACAGGACAGTTGCGGGTCAAATTTTAGTAGTCACTGATAAGGCTGAAGAATGAAAGCACCATTACCTGATAACGAAATACAGCGAATCGAATCTCTTTTGGAGTATAAGATCCTCGATACTCGTTCGGAAGCTGCCTTTGACGATCTCACCCATTTAGCCTCATATATTTGTGGCACTCCTATTGCCTTAATCAGTTTAATTGATAGCGATCGCCAGTGGTTCAAATCCAAAGTTGGAATGGAAGCCCCAGAAACACCGCGAGATTTGGCATTCTGCGCCCATGCTATTATGCAACCGGAAGTTTTTGTTGTGCCTGATGCCACACAAGACGAAAGGTTTGCGACAAACCCGCTAGTCACTTCTGACCCGGATATTCGATTTTATGCTGGTGTACCGTTAACTAACCCTGAAGGATATGCACTAGGAACACTTTGTGTAATTGACCGTGTACCAAGAAAGCTCTCTCCAGAACAAGTTGAAGCATTGCGAATTATCGGTCGCCAGGTAATCAAGCAATTAGAAATGCGGCGTAACTTAGCAAGTTTGGTATTGGTCACTCATACACGCAAACAGGCACACAAGAGACGCAAACAATTTTTTAAAACAGTAGCCGGAGGGTTTGGGTTAGCATCGGCAATTTTAGTTTTGATTGGCGTGATTTCTTATCAAAATACACGCATATTGATTGATGCTAGTAATCAGGTACAAAAAACCCAAGATAAAATCAATAAGCTAGAAGAATTACTGTCCGAGATGAAGGATGCTGAGACTGGACAACGCGGTTATATCCTGACTGGACAAGAAAGTTATCTGGAACCTTATCAAGCAGTAGTTGTAAACATCGATCAAAAAATTGTAGAACTGAAGGATTTAATCGCAGATCAACCTAGCCAACAAAAGCAGTTTGCCGCCCTTGAATCTCTAATAGCTGCAAAATTTGCCATACTCAAGCAGACTATATACCTGCGTCAAAATCAGGGATTCGAGGCAGCGTTGCAGGTAATCCAGACAAATCATGGGAAATATATTATGGATGATATTCGCAAGGTCATCCATGAGATCGAAAATGAGGATAAAAGGTTGCTTCAACAGCAGTCACAAGCGGCAAAAGCCAGTGCAAACAACACAGTTTTGACACTTGCGATCGCTATTTGCCTAAGTTTTATCACTCTGGCTATAGTCTACTACTTCATTTATCGTGAGGTAAAAGAACGTAAATTAACAGAGGAAACGCTAAACCAAGAACGCAACTTTATTTCAGCAGTTCTTGATACAGCTAGCGCCTTGGTAATAGTTCTGGATACACAAGGGCAGATCGTTCGCTTCAATCAAGCTTGTGAACAAACAACTGGTTACTCATTCGATGAGGTGAGAGGAAGGCATTTCTGGAACCTATTTCTCATTCCTGAACAGGTAGAACCAGTTAAAGCAGTTTTTGAACAGTTGCGAACTGGTGAAGCGCCCAAAGAATATGAAAATTATTGGGTAGCAAAGGATGGCAGTCTGCGGCTGATTTCATGGGCTAATGCTATTTTGAAAGATGATGAGGGTTGCGTTGAATACATTGTTGCTACAGGTATTGATATTAGCGATGTCTACGACGAGCTTCGTTTACGCAAACGAGCAGAACAGCACCTCAAAGCCCAGTACTCTACAACGCGCGTCTTAGCAGAGTCAACTACAATCAGTGAAGCTATGCCCCAAATCCTGCAAGGAATCTGCGAGAGTTTGGAATGGGATCTAAGTGAAATTTGGATGGTAAATCAGCGAGCGAATCTACTAAGTTTACTGAATTCATGGTATAAAATGTCTTCAGGAATGCAAGAATTTGAGATCCTTAGTCAGCAGACCACCTTTGCATCAGGAATTGGCCTGCCTGGTCGTGTTTGGGACAGTGCTGAACCTGTTTGGATTGTTGATGTAGTTAAAGACAAAGATTTCATCCGCTCTCAAATCGCTGTCCAAGCAGAACTGCACGGAGCTTTTGGTTTTCCGATCCATAGTGGTAAAAACATCCTTGGTGTCATTACCTGCTTTAGCCATGAAATCCAGCAACCTGACCAAGATTTGGCAAAAGTCATGAATTCTATTGGTGAGCAAGTAGGGCAGTTTATTGAGCGCAAGCAGGCAGAAGAAGAACTCCAACGCCAAAATTTGCGATCGCAACTATTTACTGAAATCACCCTTAAGATTCGTCAGTCTTTGAAAATCCAAGAAATTCTCCAAGTCAGTGTTACGGAGGTACAAAAAATTCTCCATAGCGATCGAGTTTTGATTTATCAACCTTTGACAGATGGATCTGGAAGCACTGTAGTTGAGGCAGTAGTTTCTGGCTGGCTGACAATTAAAGAGAAAAAGCTCACTGATTCTTATTTTCAAGCGGAATATACACAACAGTACTATCTACAGCAATATCGTCAAAAACGGAATCTAGAGCTTGCTGACTTAGATATAGTGGAAATTCAAAAAAGGCACATAGAATTACTGCAACAATTTGGGGTCAAATCCAATTTAGTCATACCCATTCTTGTCAAAGAAGAACTCTGCGGTTTGCTAATTGTCCATCAGTGTGGCAGTTCCCGTCAGTGGTCTAGCTTTGAAACTCATCTTTTACGACAAATAGCCGATCAAGTAGGTATTGCCTTAGCCCAAGCCCAAATGTTATATGCAGAAACTCAACAGCGAAGAGAACTTGAAGTTGCTCGTCATCAAGCTGAATTAGCTTCTAAAACCAAAAGTGCCTTTTTAGCAAACATGAGTCATGAAATTCGGACTCCGATGAATGCTGTGTTGGGGATGACAGGCTTAATGTTAGAAACTCCCCTAAACTCAGAGCAACAGGATTTTATCGAAACTATTCGCATTAGTGGAGATGCTCTTTTAAGCCTCATCAACGAAATTTTGGATTTGTCCAAACTTGAGGCTGGGGAAATGGCACTAGAAACTCTAGATTTTGACTTATCTACTTGTCTAGAAGAAGTGTTGGAATTATTAGCTCCCTCAGCCCATAATAAAGGATTAGAAATTGCAGCGTTAATCTATCCCAACGTTCCCACCCAACTCCAAGGCGATGCTGGCCGCCTGCGGCAAATTCTGATGAACCTGATCAGCAATGCGATCAAGTTCACCAGCAATGGAGAGGTAGTAGTCAGAGCAGAATTGCGAAGGCTTTCCTCTACTACAGCCACCATTTATTTTGCCATCACAGATACCGGTCTTGGCATTACCTCTGAAGACCAATGCAAACTCTTTACCCCATTTACCCAAGTAGATGCTTCCACCACCCGCAAGTATGGCGGCACAGGTTTGGGATTAGCCATCTGCAAGCAACTGGTAAGCTTGATGGGAGGAGAAATTGGCGTAGAAAGTCGGTTGGGCAAAGGATCTAAATTTTGGTTTGAAGTAACTCTTGCCCAGCAACTTCACCCTATTTCCTCAGAAAGCGATCGCGAACTTTTGACTAATCGGCGCTTGTTAGTGGTGGATGACAATGCTACTAATCGCAAAATTATCCATCATCAAGCTACCCGTTGGGGAATGTTAGTAGATCAGGCTGCTTCGGCTACTATTGCCCTCAAAGCTATTGAGGAGGCTGCCAAGCAAAAAAATCTCTATGACATTGCTGTGATTGATATGCAGATGCCAGAAATAGATGGCATGACCTTGGGAGAGCAAATTAAAGCAAATTCAGCGATCGCTGGGCTACCTTTGATTATGCTTACCTCTACTAATCAACGCTATGAAATCCAACGAGCGCTAAAAATAGGATTTGCGGCTTATTTGGTCAAACCTGTTAAGCCATCCCGACTCCTCGATACCATCATGACTATCTTAGGAACGCAGATAAAGGAGGAGACAGAAGTCAGAAGTCAAGAGTTAAAACTAAAAGATTACGAAAACAACAGCAACGATCATTCTCCTAGCTCCCGCCTCCTGGCTCGTGACTTCCACAAATTAAGAATTCTCTTAGCTGAAGATAATCTGGTGAATCAGAAAGTTGCTTTGAAGCAACTCCAAAGCCTAGGTTATAGCGCAGATGTTGCTGGTAATGGGAAAGAAGTTTTGCAGCTATTAGAAAAAATCCCCTACGATTTAATTTTGATGGATTGCCAAATGCCTGTTCTCGATGGTTTAGAAACTACAAAAGAAATTCATCGTTGGCAAGAAAGCAGCTTTGTCAATAGTCGTCGCCCTGTAGTAATTGCGATGACAGCTAATGCGATGAAAGAAGATCAACAGATGTGTATAAATGCAGGAATGGACGATTATCTCAGCAAGCCAGTAATCAAAGAGAAATTAGCGGCGGCGCTACAGCGTTGGGGAAGTGTGATATTCCAGGCAAAAGAAATATATGTTTTAGAGCAGAAAGTTTCTACAACAGATATAGGTTCAGTTGACCTCCCAATTGATTGGGAACGCTTGCATCAGCTCTCGGAAAACAACTCAGAATTTGAATTAGAACTACTGGAAATATTTGTTGAAGATATGCAACCTCGTTTAGAGATCATTAAAATAGCGATCGCAGATAGTGACTATGAGCAACTAGCGCTCCAAACTCATCAAATTAAAGGTGCTAGTGCCAATATTGGAGCTATAACCATGCATTTAGCAGCACAAAAATTAGAACAATTAGCTCACAATCAAGAACGTCGAGGTACTACTCACTTAATCTCAGAGTTAGAAGAGTTTGTTAAATGTATCCAAGAGTTTTTAATCACGAGATAAGGAAGCGGCCGTAAATAATTCTTGTTGGGATAAGGCAATAGGCAATAGCTATAAGGGTTTTACTCTAGCTAGTTATTATTTATATAGTTGATTTGATTGTGCTAAGTTACTTATTTTTGGTGGTAAAAATACCACGTAAATTTGAATATTTAATTTTTTAACGGCGACCAAATCGAATTGATAACTATCTGCATTCATTGGTGGGGATGCTTGTAAAAGTTGGTAAAATATTGAGTCTCGCTGCATGAAGCACTTTAGATTTTTTTGCTTCTAGCTAATAATTAAGCTAGCAAATCTCAGATAAGATGATTAATAATATTTACTAATAAATAAACAGTAACGATTGTCTTCTGTTGGCTCATAACTCAATTTGTCGGCAATGGCAGACATAATTTTTAAACCCCGCCCGCGCTCTTGCTCATTCTCATCAAATTCAGATATTTGCCGCAATTGCTGCTCTAAGTCAAATGGTTCACCTTGAGACCAAATGCGAATTTCTATATATTTATTTACCCGTACAGCTTCTATTTCAATAGGAGTTTCAATAGGTAAGTTTTTGTGTGCATGTTCAACTATGTTAGTGAAGCCTTCCATCAAAAGTGTTTGACATTGCCACCAAACTTCTTTGTTAAGAATAGGCGGCTGATTCATCTGATCGAACCAAAATAATACTTGAGATGATGCTGTAAGGTCTGTGTTGACTTTTAGATAAATTTTATTTTTCACTTCTTAACCAATAAAATATTTCGAGACGATCCTATTCGTATTTAATTTATTTAATTTGAGTATTTTCACTATACATTTAAAACTAAATTGCATATAAGTTGAATTAGAGTAATTACTTCTTTTTAAGCGAAGCAGAATTCAGAATGAATTCTGACGGAAAGAGCGGATAGCAGAGCGTCAAGCCTGCGGGACGCTACGCTACACGTAGCCCATTCTGACTTCTAAATTCTTCTTCAATCTACTTAGTAAACTTTAATTTATGTTTAAAATTTTGGTTATTGATGATGACCCTATAGTGCGAACAGTACTGAAAAAAACACTCCAAAATCAAGGTTATGATACCAGTGTCGCCAAAAATGGCGAGGAAGGAATTAGACAAGCACAATTACTACGTCCTGCTCTGATTATCTGTGACTGGATGATGTCCGAGGTAGATGGGCTAGAAGTGTGTCGTCGAATTAGAACAGATCCAGAGTTAGCAACCACTTTTTTTATTCTATTAACGGCTAGGGGAGCAGCTCGAGGAGAGGAGGAAGATCGAGTTAGAGGACTTGACGCTGGAGCAGATGAGTTTATCTCTAAACCAATAGAGATGAATGAATTGAAAGCGCGGGTAAGAGCAGGACTAAGATTACACCAGTTAAATCAGGATTTACAAAGTCAAAAAGAAGTTTTGGAGACACTAAATCAAGATTTACAAACCCAAAAGCAAATTTTGGAGGCAGAATTAGCTGAGGCTGCTGATTATGTGCGATCGCTCTTACCCTCACCGCTCGTAGGAGTAGTAACTACAGAAAATCTGTTTATTCCCTCAGCACAGCTAGGAGGTGATTGCTTTGACCATTATTGGATCGACGAGGATAATTTGGCAATTTATTTGTTGGATGTATCAGGTCATGGCGTGGGTTCAGCCCTCCTATCTGTATCCGTGCTGAATGTTTTGCGATCGCAATCTTTACCAAACACCAACTTTTGTCAACCAAGTGAAGTCCTAAAAGCGCTCAATCACGCCTTTCAAATGACAAAGCACGGTGATAAATACTTCACAATCTGGTATGGAGTTTATCACCGCCTGAAACGTCAAATTATTTATGCCAACGCCGGACATCCACCAGCTTTACTCTTATCGAATACCTCTACAACAAGTATCCAAGTTAAACAGCTAAGTTCTTTGGATCTCCCAATTGGCTTTTTACCTGATGTCCAGTTTGAAGAGGCTATTTTTCAGATCGAAGAGAACAGCATTTTATACATTTTTAGTGATGGTGTTTATGAAATTAATCAGTCAGATGGTAAATTTTGGGGTATTGATGCTTTCATTGACTTACTAACTAAACATAGTCTAAAAGACCCCTGTGTTCTAAATCAACTATTGGCGAAGATTATTACCTTAAATTATCAAGATAATCTTGATGATGACTTCTCTTTGGTAAAAGTTAACTTTGGTTAGTATAGTCAAGTGTGCAGATTCAAATTTAGCATAGTCTAGGAGCTTACTGTGTTGCCAATACTTGGCGATTGAATTCATCTTGGTCAGCAAAGGTTTGAAAAATCCTATCCATTTTAGTCAATTCAAATAACATTCTGACTTGATCGCTGATTGAACAAACAAAAAGTTTAGTATTAGCATTTCGCGCCATTTGCATTGCTGAGACTAAAGCACCTAAACCAGAACTATCGATAAACTTTACTTCTTTCATATCAAGTAACAATATATCGGCTCCAGTTAGCAGAATATCGCTAACTTCACGACGCAGTTCATTACCTCTAATACCATCTAAAATTCCAGATAATTCTAGTAATTTTACGTTCATGCTCATTGTTTTATCCTATTGTTTGACTGGGAAAAATGTATTTACATTTTGGCATTGACCTAAGCTAAACTGCAATAGATATAGCAATAGTTTTGTATCTTAAAGGAATCTGCTTTAATTTGTGTTCGCGCAGCCATACTTATTGGCGTGGTGCAGCTTGATAATTATTATTTGCTATTGCAGTCAAGAATCTAGCCCCACAGATTAGCGAAAAATTTCAAAAGCTTTAAAATAACCATCTTTATAACCTAAATACCGTGCCTAAAAACGAGACATAAGCAGTGGTAATTTCACTGCATTGCCACCCGACATGAAAAAATGCTGCAAATTATACAGCTATGAGTATGTTCTTCCTTGACGTTGGCACAGCTATCGCATTGTTGTTTTTTAGATGGTCTGAAAATTAGTGTCTGATTAAATCAAGATCAAGTTAGCGGCTCTGCGCTAAAGTAAAAATATTGGGATCAAAGTCTCTGCTAGTAAGTTCAAACACCACTAATCTTTACCACTGCGGCGATAATGTCTCAAGAGCATAACGAATCACTCCAACTTCAAGAGATCACCAAACTCAAACCGAAACACTTTGCTGATTTAGTCAGATCAGCACAATTGATTTTCGACCCTACAGCCGGAGTTTCGGGAAGACATATAACAGTTGACTGGGAACAATTCGGAATTCCCCACGATGTGGCAGACAATCTCAAGTCACTTGGTCAAGAGTACCAATATGCATCTCCTCACATCCCTGTTGAAGTCATTTGGAGTAAATTAACTCCCAAAACTCGTATTTGGTTTGTTGAAAACAAAGATAAGTTGTGGCAAATTGAAGAAGCTTTCCCAGCCCTTGACGAAGATTAAAGGGAATATGAATCATTTGTAGGGGTACAACGCTCGTTTTACCCCTAACTACCAGAAGCTAGGAAGACATTTTACCCAATTAAGGCATCAGGTATTTTTCAAAAAACTGCTGTTTTACTTCGAAGGGCTTTCAAGCTTTCAGCCTGCTGTTGCACGCGTTCACTAATGCGATCGCACGCTAACTCACAAAGCTCAAAAATCATTGGTTCGGCAATCTCGTAATAGGCACTCGTGCCTTTGGGCTGACGAGATAGAATCCCTGCTTGAGTTAACACTTTCAGATGCTTAGATAGATTTGCCTGACCTAAGTTAGTAACCTCGGCAATTTCCATCACATTCATTGGCCCTGATTTTAGACAGGCTAAAATCTGTAGCCGACTTGCCTCTGATAAAACCTTGAAGTAGTCAGCAACTGCCACGAGAACAGCTGGATCGGACTTGTGTGGCTTAGTTTTTGGCATAGGGAGATTTAATAGTCGGTATAATATTTTTTTAATAGCTAATTAGTTATTAAATTTTATAATAGCGTAGTTGAGTTATTGCTATAGCAATCCGCTTTGATTTTTGAACAAGACTCAGTATCTATCTATCTCTTCTTTCCTATTCCCTGTTCCCTGCCCACGCAAGTAAATATAGCTACGTCACGCTGTGTGAACAGAAATCAAGCCGGATTACTATAGTATAAAAAAACACATTAATCTGACAAAATACTTGATGAATAGTTAAAAGGAGTACCTATTGAAAATCTGACTAGATGCAGCAATTTTGGAGTTAATAATTTATTTTTGAGTAAATACAGTAAAGATACTACCATTTGGATGATTATCTTCGATGGTAATTGTACCGGAATGTGCCTCGACTGCCATTTTGCAGAAAGCCAATCCTAAACCAATTTGCCAAACATCTGGTATCCGACTTGCAACTTCATATTTATCGAATATGATTTTTCTTACGTCTTCAGGGATTCCGGGGCCTGCATCTGCGACTTGCACTTTCGCACCACCTGCTGCCAAATACTCTCCCCGTAGGGTCACTTGAGAGTTAGATGGGGAGAACTTAATAGCATTAGAGAGCAAATTATCTAGAACTCGACGAAAGATTGTTGCATCTACTTTCACAATGCCACCAGGTTCAGGTAATTCACCTATCAAAAGCAGGTTCTTTTGGGTAGCCATCGCTTCAAAATCTGCTAATGCTGACATACAGAGTAAATAAAGGTCTACTTCTGTGTAGTTGAGAAGCATTTTTCCCGATTCTAGCTTTGCCATGATCAGCAAACTATTAATCAATGATTGTAGCTGTTGTCCTGCAAATAAAATTTGATCAACCTTGCCTCTTTGCTGTTCGGGTGACAAGTTGCAAAATCGGAGAATTTCAGCCGCGAGGACAATACTGGTAAGAGAGTTTCGGAGATCGTGGACAATCATGTTTGCCATATCTTCTCGCAGTTGAAGCAAAACTTGCAGGCTGTCGTACTGCTGCTTAATCCGCAACATGGAATTAACCCTGGCTCGTAATTCCACGCCGTTGATGGGTTTACTAATGAAGTCATCTGCACCTGTTGCTAGACATCGAGCTAAATCTTCTTTAGCAGTTAATGCTGTCACCATAATGATCGGCACTATCTGCCATTGTGGATCAGCTTTGATGCGTTGACATATTTCCATCCCATCTAGGCCAGGCATCATCACATCCAGCAAAATCAGATCGGGCTGAAGACTGTTGAGGCGATTCAGAGCTTGTTGACCACTAGAAGCATAGTGTAGCTCGTAGTTTTCATTATTCAACAAGGTTTCAACAACATCGAAATTATCGGGTTCATCATCAATCACTAAAATAGAAGGTTGAGTATTCATTAAAAATTTCTGCTACCTTGCTAAAACTTGTTGAATGGTGAGTGCAAGCTGCTTGAGTTTAACGGGTTTGGTAAGATATTCGTTGGCTCCAGCGGCTAAACAAGTTTCGCGATCGCTAGGCATAGCTAACGCCGTTAGTGCAATAATCGGAATATCTACAAATTGCCGATCGTCACGGATGCGGCGCATTGCTTCTAACCCATCCATTTCTGGCATTTGAATGTCCATCACAATTAAGTCGGGGCGTTGAACTTTAACTAGGTCAATAGCTTGTTGTCCATTGTTTGCCAAAATGAGATGATACCCTCGACTTTCAAGATAATCGGACATGGTATCAATATTTGTTTGATTATCTTCTGCTAGCAAAATCAAAGGTGGTTTTTTCGCGGCTTTTGGCAATACAGTTAAATTTGGCGACTCAGAACCAGTAAAATGTTGCAGTTTCTCTATAGTTACCTGAAGTTGAGCGCGGGTAATTGGTTTGACTAGATATTCAAACGCTCCCTGAGCCAATCCTTTGCTACGCTCATCCACGACTGAAATAATAATCGCTGGAATATTTTTGGTTTTTGGGTTGGTCTTGAGTTGATTTAGTATCTCCCAACCCGATAGATTCGGTAGTTGCAGATCCAGGATAATTAAACCAGGCTGAACGCGCAGCACCTCTTCTACGGCTCCTTCACCTTTGGAATAGGTGATGGTTTCCATTCCCATTTCGCTGAAGTAGCGAGTAATTTGGTCAGCGGCCACAACAGAATCTTCGATAATCAAAACTTGAGCATTCTCAGCAAGTAAGCAATAACTAGGCAATGAATTAGTTGCTTGTATTGTTCGCAAATTAGTACGGTAGGGAATACGGATGGTGAAGCAACTTCCCTGGCCAACTTCACTGCTAACTGAGACTGTTCCTCCATGTAGGGTAATAATCTGCTGTACTAGCGCCAAACCCAGACCAGTGCCACTGTACTGGCGGTTGAGGCTGCTGTCAAGCTGGATGAAGGGCTGAAACAGCTTGCCGATTTCTTCAGGAGCAATACCGATGCCGGTGTCATTAATATAGAAGCAAAGATTTGGGGAAGATGAGGCAAATGAGGGCGACAAGGGAAAATTTACTCCCCCTGTTCCTTTACTCCCATGCTCTCCTATTTCTTCTAGCCGGACTTCTAGGGTTACAGATCCCCCTTCTGGTGTGAACTTGACAGCGTTGTTCAACAGGTTTATCAGTACTTGACGCAGGCGGCGATCGTCTACTTGGATGCTATCAATATTCTCAGCAATATGAATATTAAGACGAATATTTTTTTTCAAAGCCATCTGTTTAACAAAGACAAGGCTGGCATCACAGAGGCTTCTGACAGAAACATCACTCCATTGCAGTTCTAATTTGCCAGATTCGATTTTAGACAGGTCTAGAATGTCGTTGATTAGCTCTAGTAAATGTCTACCACTGCGCTCAATAGTGGCGATCGCTTTTACTTGTCTTTCATTGATGGAGCCAAACACACCTTCTTGTAACCCTTCTGACATCCCCAAAATTGCATTAAGAGGTGTTCGCAGTTCATGGCTCATGTTTGCAAGAAATTCGTCTTTAAGGTGAGTGACACGGGCAAGTTCTACGTTGGTGTTAGCAAGTTGCTCATTCGTCTGCCGCAGTTGTGCCTCGGCTTGTTTGCGTTCGCGTAGCGCAGCTTGCTGTTCGCTGATATCAGTTACCCGGACTAGATTCATAGTACGTCCGGCTACAGTAATGGGTTTAGCTGCTATGTTTCCCCAAAAAATATGACCTTTGAGAGTAACATATTCAATCTCTCGACTCCAGACACCTTTTGACTGCATATCTGCCACGATCGCGTCTGTTTCGCTGGCGGTGAATGGATGGCGCTGGAGTTTCTGCCCATTAATCTCGAGCAATTCAGTTTTGTTAGCCGCCTCAAACAGTTCTACTGCCCGCCGATTACAATCCAGGGTGAGCAGCGTTTGTGGATCAACCAAAAAGATGGCATCAGCAGATTCGTTAAAAATTGCTTCTCGCAAATCTATGTTGTGAGTGAGTTTCTGTTCAGCTTGTAAGCGTTCACGTAGCGTATCGTAGAGAAATTCGTCGTAGATATCAGCTATGTGGATGGGATTACCGTCTTTATCTGAATTAATGAGGCGACCAGAACAGATCGCCAAAACACTTCTGAGGGCTGCTTCTGTCCGTTGGCATTTTGCCAGGTCTGCCTGTGCTTGCTGATATGCCCTCTCCTGTTGAATGGCGATCGCGGCAATCAGTTGTTGTTGTTCCCGGCTTTGTTCAAGCTGTCGAGTTAGCTGTATCCGTTCAACGGCATGATGAATTGCGCCTTGAAGAACTTCAGCAGTGAGTTTATCTTTAAGCAAATAATCTTGGACACCACTTTTCATAGCACGGACAGCGATGATTTCATCCCCTTGTCCTGCTGCCAGCAGAATCACAGCAGCTTGAGTATTGCTATGGCATTCCCGAAATTGCTGAATAAACTTCAGCCCATCCCCATCAGGTAATTTAAAATCCAGCAAAATTATATCTGGCATCTCCTGTTGACACCATTTCATGGACTGCGCTGCTGTCTCAAACTCCCAAATACGATAGGTATACAGCCTGTCCTGCTTCAAAAAACGACAATATGCTTCCCGATCTCTAGGGCAATCATCAATTAGCAGAATTGTAAGGGGAGAGCAATGACTCATAAGTTAAAAATACAAACGCGATCGCGTTTCAACAAAATTATATCTTGATTATCATCATGTTAATAGCCTGATATCAATTGAGTTATATCTATAGTTGCCCTTCAATACGATGTCTTCTCCAAATCCCTGAAAATTTTTTGCCTCCGTGTTCAGCATGAATAGAATTCGCAATTATACCTAGTTATCTTCCGAAAACGTTCAGTAAATTTGCTGCTTGTAAAATTCATTTACTTATAGCCAGACTAGTAGCCTATCTATAAATAATTGATGGATAAATTAAGATTAGAGACGGCGATTTATCGCATCTCTCTAACCATCAAAATGAATTTGACAGATTATTAGTAGCACCAAAATCTTTTTTTTAGCGCAACACCTAGATTTCACTACGCCTAAACAGTAATTTTTATCATCAGCCAGATTGCCGTCCTTCTATACAATCTCCTGATTCCTACAGATACATCAGAGTAGCTACTCAGTATTTCTTCTCGAATCCCAAATAGTAATTCAAGTAAATCCTCGGAATTTAATCAATAAAAAATTCCTATTTTTCCTTGATGACTTTTGGATTTAACCCATGAATAATAAACCCAGTACGAACAGAAATGATTCATCAATATCTTGAATATTTTCCAAAAGTTATTCCTTTTTAGCTAGTTTAGTCTATTTAATATATTCGCTCCTTGTTTCAGTTATTAAAGGAGTTTTAATCTAATGTCAGTAGTCGGTAGAGAGCGTCAATTTAAGCAGAATTTATGCTCTTATCATAGAAAATACTGATGTTTTTAAAAAAATTATAAGTAAAGATATTAATCATATCTTTACAAAAGATATTTTTGGTTTAAGGCATCTATATATAATGCTTATTAACTCTGTCATCTCTGATAATTTACAAATGACGATCATTCGTCATCCACTGATTGTTAACTCTGAGATTTTGCTTTCAGATGTGATTGCACTAATCAATGAAGCGCCAGTTAACTGTGATGACTTGCCAATCAAAGATACCAATTCTTTGACAAGCTCAAATAAAAACATAGATAACATCACATCTCAAGCTACTAGTTGTGTTTTAGTAATAGAAAACTCCCAGTTGCAAGGGATAATTACGCAGCGAGATTTAATTAAGTTAACAGCACAAGGCAAAAATTTAGGGGGAATCAGTGTTGCGGAAGTAATGACAAAAGAGTTAATCACACTGAAGTTAACAGATTTTAAAGATATTTTTACTGCGTTAAATTTGCTAAGGAAACATCAGATTTGCCATTTGCCTATTATCGGAGAGCAAGGAGAATTAATTGGATTAGTTACTCCTGCTAGTCTGCTAGCAGTTTCGATTCAACAAGCCAGACTTTACAATTATGCACAAGTAAAACTTGCAGAACGACAAAGAATTGAGGCAGAATTGCGATTAGAGCGGAATTTTATTTCTGCAATTTTGAATTTAGCGGATGCTCTGGTTATTGTAGTAGATTTTCAGGGGAGAATTGTTCGTTTTAATCATACTTGCGAGCAAGCTACAGGTTATACATTTGATGAAGTGAAGGGAAAATTTGTTTGGGATATCCTGCTGTTACCTGAAATAACAGAATGTATCAAAGGTATTTTTAAAAATTTACCAAAGAGAGAATTTCCTCAACGTTACGAAACTTGTTTAGTTACTAAAGATAGCGATCGCCGCTTAATTTCGTGGTCAAATAAGGTTTTACTTAATAAAGATAATCAACTTGAGTATATCGTCTGTACAGGTATTGACATAACTGAGAGTCGAAAAGCACAAGAGGAACTCCAACAGACTCGCAACTTTTTACAGTCGATGATTAATAATCTGCCTGTGGCAGTCTTTGTTAAAGATGCCAAACCAGAAACTTTTGGCAGATTCAAGCTCTGGAATCATACCTGTGAAAACATTTTTGGTATTACAGCAGAGCAGGCTATTGGCAAAACAGATTACGAATTCTTCCCGAAAGAACAAGCAGACTTTTTCTGCCAAAAAGACTTAGAAACTATTGCTATCGGTGTACCTCAAGATATTCCTGAAGAACCTATTGACAGCTACAGTTTTGGCAGAAAAATTTTACACACGACTAAAATTCCTTTGTATGACAAAGACCAACAACCCGAATACTTATTGTGTATTTCCGAGGATATTACAGAATACAAACGAGCAGAAAAAAATCTACAACAAGCAAAAGAGCAATTACAAACGGTTTTAGATGCAGTACCTGGGTTTGTTTCTTGGGTAAATTCCGATGGATATTATTTAGGGGTTAATCGCCATTTAGCTGAAAGTTTTAACTTGACTACCAATGCTTTTGTCGGTCAAGAATTGGGCTTTATGGAAAATAGCCCGCAATTTACAGAATTTATGCGTAAATTTTTAGCTAGCCAAGATGTGGCAGATTCTAGCGTTATTGATGCCCAAATAAACGGCAAAATATGCAATTACTTGCTCGTCGCTCAAAAATATCAGTACAACACAGCTGCGGTTGCAGTAGGAATTGATATTACAAAACGCAAACAAGCTGAAATAGCCTTACAAAGTTTAATTGAAAGTACTGCTTCTACCACTGGGCGTGATTTTTTCCCAGCATTAGTTGAGCATATTTCTTCTACTTTAGATGTCCCTCACACCTTAGTAACTGAGTTAATTGATGGGCAAGTTCACACTTTAGGATTTTGGTCTGATGGGCAGTTACAATCCAATATTTCCTATAATCCAAAATCAACGCCTTGTGAAATTCTGCTCAACCAAGGATTTTACTACTGTCCTTCAGGAATTCAGCAACTTTTCCCCACTGCTGAAAGATGGGTGGCGATGCAAGCCGAAAGTTTTATGGGAGTTATTTTAAGTGATGATTTTGGTCAACCGATTGGCTCACTATGTATAGTAGATAAAAAGCCCATACCTGACCAGCATAAATTTGAGGGAATTCTCAAAGTATTTGCAGCCAGAGCCTCTGCTGAACTGCAACGGCAACGAGCACAAGAAGCTCTACAACAACTCAATCAAGATTTAGAGATCAGGGTTAAGCAACGCACTTTAGATTTACAAAAAAGTGAGGCAGAACTTAGAGCTATTTTTAATCAAGCAGCAGTGGGAATTAAATTAGAGACTTTAGATGGTCATTTTCTGAAAGTTAATCAGAACTTGTGTGAAATTTTAGGCTACAGCCAAGAAGAAGTCCTGAAGAAAAATTTTAAAGATATTACACATCCAGAGGATATACAAGCCCATCTCAATAGTTTACAACAACTAATAGCAGGAAAAGTAGAAACATTTTCCATCGAGAAGCGCTATTTACATAAAAATGGTGATGTAATTTGGGTAAATCTAACGGTTTCTCTCATTCGAGATGGGGTTGGCAAACCTATTTATGCGATCGGGGTAGTTAAAGATATACGCGAGCGAAAACAAGCTGAAGAAAATATTTTTAAAGCTTTAGAGAAGGAAAAAGAACTAAATGAGTTGAAATCTCGTTTCATTTCTATGACTTCCCACGAGTTCAGAACTCCTTTAGCTGTGATTGCTTCTTCTGCTGGAATATTAAACACTTTTAGTCATAAACTGGATGAACAAAAAAAGCAGAAACATCTCCAATGTATTCAAACTTATGTTCAACATACAACTCAACTTTTAGATGATATTTTGCTAATTAATAAGGCTGAAGCTGGAAAATTAGCATTTGAACCAACTTGTATTAAATTGATTAATTTTTGTCACTCTTTGGTAGAGGAAATTCAACTAAGTTCTCCCAACCATATCCTAACTTTCTGTCCCCATAACTTGGGTAATTCATCAACAGATGATAGCTTTATGGCTTGTATAGACAAGAAAATTTTGCGGCAAATACTGAGCAATTTGCTATCAAATTCTGTCAAATACTCACTACAAGGCAGTAATATTCAAATTGATTTATTACTCCAAGAGCAAAGCGCAGTTTTTCTAATTCAAGATGAAGGTATCGGTATTTTCCCAGAGGAACAGCAGAAATTATTTGAACCATTCTACCGAGCTAGTAATGTTGGTAATACGCCAGGAACTGGATTAGGTTTGGCAATAGTTAAGAAGTGTATAGACCTTCATCGAGGAAGAATTACCCTCGCTAGTCAGGTCGGAGTAGGTACGACATTTAGGGTAGAACTACCATTAATTATCAGCCATGTCCTCAATTGAAAGTCTTTGATGTGTTATTAGTAAATAATTTTAGGGAATAATAACTATGAGACATCGTTGAGAATCTAATATAGTTTACCAAATTGTCAAGTTGGAGAATCTGTTCTAGCAACTACATTTACAGACATAACAAAACACCATAAAATATCAAGATTATGCAAAAATTTAATTTTCTCAAGTCTAGCAAATAAGATGAAATTTATCACAAGATTCATATTTCACTATAACTCAGATTTTTACTGTTAAATAAAGTTAAGCTTTCGATAGTGTGATGATTTTATCTAAATGAAACATCATTGCCCAAACTTAATAAGACCATATTGTTATATTTATGCTTGTTAGATGAACACAATTTTAATCATAGAAGACGAACCTCAAGTTCGGGAAAATATTCAGGAGATTTTACAGCTTTCTGATTTTGAAACTTTGATCGCTCCAAACGGTCAAGTTGGATTAGAAATTGCCAAAAACAAATTACCTGATTTAATTATTTGCGACATTATGATGCCAGAGTTAGATGGTTTTAGCGTACTGTCTGCTCTGCGTCAAAACGAAGCAACTATCAATATACCTTTAATATTTGTCACTGCTAAAGCAGAGCGTTCAGATTTTCGTCAGGGCATGGATTATGGGGCTGATGATTATTTAACCAAACCATTTACTCCTGAAGAACTACTCAGCGCGATCGCTTCTCGTCTTGAAAAGCAAGCTTTGGTTGAGCGCCAAACTAAATCTAAACTAGACGAACTGAGAATGAATATTGCTCACTCATTACCTCACGAACTGAATACTCCTTTAAATGGCATTCTTGGTATGTCACGGTTGTTAATTGAAAATTGTGACATCATGCCTAGCTCTGAAGAAGCCGAAATTGCGGAATTCATTTACACATCTGCTAATCGACTGAATACATTAGTTAAAAGATTTTTGTTATATAGTAATCTAGAGTTACTAGCCAAAAATCATGAAAAAGTTAGTCAGATTACAGAGAAAACAGATAAATGTTTTGCTAAGAGAATTATTGATGAAATTGCTCTTAAAAAAATTATAGAAAATTCCAGAGAAAAAGATTTAAAGTTAGATATTCACGAAGTTACAGTACAATTACCAGAAGAAAAATTGAGTATCATTATTGAAGAACTACTTGATAATTCTTTAAAATTTTCTTTTCCAGGCAACGAAATTCAAGTTATGAGTAAGATAGAAGGTAGTAAATTTAATTTATATGTAATTGATAATGGCAAAGGGATGACAATTGAAGAGATTGCTAAAATTGGAGCTTTTGTGCAGTTTAATCGCAAGTCATGGGAGCAACAAGGCTCTGGTTTAGGTCTAGCTATTGTTCAGCATATAGTGAAGTTACATGGTGGTGAATTTACAATCGATAGCATTCCTGGGAAAGGAACTATTGTCAGCGTTAGTTTGCCTTGCTAGGGTGTTATCAATTGGATGGAATATAGACCTAAGCTCGACTTTATCCAAAATTAAAAACTAGGTTTTCTTGATCAGGCAAAACCCTAGCTTTTTGGCAAATACTTTTTCCACATTAAAGATTATCGACGAAGATAAAAAAGTAAAACTACTGTCCCCTATACAGCAGTTTTCTTTTGTATGAACTATAAAGATCAGACTTTTAGCCACTTTGCTACTCATTTGCTACTCAAAACGGTAGCCTTAAAGAAATACACTATATTTTGGCTATGTTGCCTAAACCGAAGAAATATTGGACACCCCAGCACTGGGCTAGTTGGAAACCCTTTGGTATCGGCGAACAGTACCCTAACAACTATTGGGAAGTATTTCGGGCAATCTGGCTGTCTCGTGACAAACTACCTTATGCGTGGAATATTCTTGACAAAGGTGTTTGTGATGGTTGCGCTCTTGGAACAACCGGGATGAAGGATTGGACTTTAGATGGCATTCATCTCTGCAATGTCCGGTTGCGGCTGTTGCGGATGAATACTATGCCAGCTTTTGACCCTGTGCTATTGGAGGATGTCTCGCAGTTACAAAAGCAAAAAAGTGTCCAATTACGCGACTTGGGAAGACTTCCTTTCCCGATGATGCGTCAACGAGGGGAAAAAGGCTTTCGCCGTATTAGCTGGGATGAAGCTTTAGGGGTAATTAGCGATCGCATTCGCACCACTACACCAGACCGCCTTAGTTTTTATATTACCAGTCGCGGAACTGTCAACGAAACTTATTATGCTACCCAAAAAGCTGTACGGGCAATGGGAAGCAATAATATTGATAATGCTGCCCGCATCTGCCATTCTCCCAGTACGGCGGGACTGAAAGCTGCTTTGGGTGCAGGGGCCACCACGTGTTCTTATAAAGACTGGATTGGTACTGATTTATTAGTCTTCATTGGTTCCAACGTTGCCAATAATCAGCCAGTCACCGTTAAGTATCTCCATTACGCCAAAAAAGCTGGCACGAAAATTGTAGTCATTAACACTTACCGCGAACCAGGAATGGAGCGCTACTGGGTTCCCTCAATTGTGGAAAGTGCCGTTTTCGGTACAAAATTTGCCGAAGACTTCTTCTTAATCAACATGGGCGGGGATATAGCATTTTTGAATGGCACAATTAAATATATAATTGCTAACAACTGGGTAGACCAGTCATTTATAGATTTACACACAGTTGGCTTTGCCGAACTCAAAACATCTTTAGAAAGCCAATCTTGGGAAGAATTAGAGCGGCTTTCTGGTACATCCCGTGAGCAAATGTACGCCTTTGCCAAAATGGTCAAAGAAGCCAACAAAGCCGTATTTGTTTGGAGTATGGGCATTACCCAGCATGAATGCGGCGAAGATAATGTGCGAAGTATTATCAACTTAGCTCTTACCAAAGGTTTTGTCGGTCGGGAAGGCTGCGGTTTAATGCCAATTCGCGGCCACTCTGGGGTACAGGGTGGTGCAGAGATGGGCTGTTACGCCACAGTGTTTCCCGGTGGTAAACCCATTACCCCAGAAAATGCTGCCCAATTGAGTCAGCATTGGGGCTTTGATGTGCCAGCAAGTAAAGGTTTAATTGCTCCAGAAATGATTAATGCCGCATATCAGGGGGAATTAGATGTGTTATTTTCCGTGGGAGGGAATTTTTTAGAAGTGCTGCCAGAACCAGATTATGTGGAAGCGGCACTGAAGAAAATACCGTTGCGGGTACATACGGATATTGTTCTCTCCAGCCAAATGTTGGTGGAACCTGCTGATACTGTGGTGCTTTTACCTGCGACGACTCGCTACGAAATACCAGGGGGAGTAACAGAAACTAATACTGAACGCCGGGTAATTTTCAGTCCAGAAATTCCAGGGCCGCGCATTGGAGAAGCGCGTCCAGAGTGGGAAGTTTTTCTAGAATTAGCAAGGCGCGTGCAACCAGATTTGGCAGATAAGCTGGCTTTTGCTGACACAGCTGCTATCCGTCAAGAAATTGCTCAAATTGTCCCCCAATATGCCGGGATTCAACACTTACAGCAGGCTGGCGATCAATTTCAGTATGGCGGGTCACATTTGTGCTTTGGTTGGAACTTCCCTACGCCCGACGGGAAGGCGCACTTTGGCGTATTATTGCCACGCCAAAGGGAATTACCAGAAGGTTATTTCTTAGTAGCAACGCGCCGAGGCAAGCAATTTAATAGTATGGTACAGGAACGTAAGGATGCAATTACTGGGGCGGTGCGAGAGGCAGTGCTAATAAATGCTGCTGATGCGGCACTGTTGGATTTAAAAGATGGGGATAAGGTAATTCTTAAAAATGAGTTAAGTGAGTTGTTCTGTCAAGTTTATATTGCGCCAATTCAGTCAGGAAACTTGCAAGTCCATTGGCCAGAAGGAAATGTGCTACTAGATAAAAGTAAGCGATCGCTAGAAGGGGTTCCTGATTATAATGCGATCGCACGGTTGGAAAAAATCTGAATCAAGTCTGATTTTTTCAGCTTTAACATTTCCACCAGTAAATCCATTAACTTATATCCCAAAACCCCGTATGAAGAATTACACAGCGATCGCATGAAAAACCCTCTCCTGAACTTAAAATTTCTAAGATGGATATAAATGAACTTCTCAAATCTTATGCTGCTGGAGAAAGGAGCTTCCAAAGACTGAATCTGCAAGAAGCAGAATTAACAAATGTCAACCTCATAGGCGCAGATTTTAGCTATGCTGATTTACGTCAAACGCGACTTGGTAAAACTAATCTTAGCCAAGCTTGCTTACGGGAAGCAGACTTGAGTGAATCTATCCTTTGGGGTATAGATTTGAGTGAAGCAGACTTATATCGTGCTGTTCTCCGAGAAGCTGATTTAACGGGTGGAAAACTAGTCAATACACGCTTACAAGAAACAAATTTAATCAAAGCTAGTTTATGTGGTGCTAATTTGCATGGTGCAAACTTATCTGGTTCTCTGTTATTTCAAGCAGACTTACGCCCCAGTTCTGACCAGCGTACAGATTTAGGATATGCAGTTTTGACTGGGGCAGATTTGAGTTATGCTGATCTCAGAGCCGTTTCCTTGCATCACGCCAACTTAAATAAAGCAAAATTATGTCGCGCTAATCTCTCTAAAACAATCCTGTGGGGTAACTTAGCGGCGGATTTAAGTGGGGCTAGTCTACAAGGTGCTGACTTGAGCTATGCAAATCTAGATAGTACTATTTTGCGACAAGCAAATCTGCAAGGTGCTGACTTAACAGGGGCAATTCTTCTCAATGCCGATCTTCAGGGAGCAATCATGCCTGATGGCAAAGTTCATAATTGAGTTATTTGAGAGATGATAAAGTTGAGTTGTTTACATCAATTCTACAAATATTTATTTGAGAAATATTATTACAACCTTGTTTAGCCAATATGGAAGTAGTTTATCTGCTAAACGCGATCACTAGAGTCAATAAAAACTTTGGTAGTCTAGAAAATTCAGCCTATCCGCTACAGATTTACCAGATTCTTTTAGCTGGGGAAGTAAACAGCGTTTACTCAATAGCGATCGAACCTTATGAATAAAAACACTCACCACTGGTTTTTGCCAATCAAGTCAAAGGCAAAATAGAAATATATTGGTGAATTTCAAGGGCGATGCCTACTGCTGTAAACTACGCATTTTGTAGAATCATAAAATGCGTAGTTTACAGCAGGAAGTGCCATTAACGCACGGTTTTCCGTAAAGCTTCAGCATCAACGGGTTTAATCAGGTAAACCAACAGTAGATTCCAAACAATTGCTGCAATCCAAGGTAGTTTGCGAATCAGCTTCACAACTTTGGGTACAGAACTGCTCTCAATCTCTGCAATTTTCATGTTGTAACCCGCACAGCGTTGCAGGCGTGGGAAAAACTTGGGATGTTCGGTATTCAACATTACAGGGAAAGCTCGGCCCGCAGTCTCATTAGTGTTACGAACAACTTCGCGGTCAAATTCCGTCGCATCAAGTCCCAATGACGTGTAAAAACCAGCCCGTTCATGAACTGTCAAAGTGTGGGTAGCAAATACCGATAACAAGAAAAAGCGACTCCACAACCTAGCTTTCCAGTTGTTCCACAGTTGCGGTTGAGAACGTAAAAGCGCCTTGAATATATCCCCATGACGGTTTTCGTCCTGACACCAACTCTCAAAATATTGAAAGATCGGGTAAAACTCGTTTTCTGGGTGCTTTTCTAGATGTCTGTAGATAATGATGTAACGCCAGTACCCGATTTTTTCTGATAAGTAAACGGTGTAAAGTACCCACTCAATTGGGAAAAACGTATAGGTGCGGGTTTTCGTAACATTGCCTAAATCCAGGGAGAGTTTAAAATCGCCCATTGCTTTGTTGAGAAATCCGGCATGGCGAGCTTCATCACGTGCCATCAGTTGAAATATTTCCGCTAGCAGTGGACTGCGATTTTCCAGCTTGCGGGATAGTTCTTTGAATAGCAAGAAGCCAGAAAACTCAGAAATGCAAGAGCGTTCCAAATACTCAATAAATGCCTGTCTTGCTTCACCTTCAATGTGTTCCCAAGATTGGTTAAACACCTCATCCCGAACAAAATGATGACGGTTGTAGTCTGTCCGCATTTCTGCCAGCATTGCCTTTAACTCCGTCTCCTGGGCAGACAAATCCAGGTTGGCGGCAGTTTCAAAATCTGTAGTGTAAAACCGGGGGGTAAGTACAGTTTCTTTGCTGGGGGTTTTAATTTCTGGCTTGGGTAGGGTATTAACCATGTGTAATGCGGTAAGCAAGTAAATAGTTCTATAGTTATCAAGTTATAATAAATATGGTTCTTTTGCTAGACCTCTTTACAATCCTTCAGTAAAAGAGGAAATGCCCTACAGACTAACCCGTGTATAAGTCCTAATTTTATTAAGTTTTGAAACTCCTCTAATTTTAACAACTAAATAACTATATAGATATTTACAGGAAAAATTTCAGAGGTTTTAACATGAGTCGTCATTCCGATAATTCTCTGCAAGAATCTACAAATAACACAGTCTTGCTGGCATCACCTACCAACACGATACCCAAAGATTCACGAGAGCGAGTACAGCAATTCATGCATAACTTACAGGATGAGATTTGCAAAGGCTTAGAGCAACTTGACGGGGAAGCACGCTTTCATCAAGACTACTGGGAGCGAGCAGAAGGAGGAGAAGGACGTACCCGCGTGATTCGAGAAGGGCGGGTGGCGTGAACTTTTCCGCAGTTTGGGGAAATGGACTACCGCCTGCAATTTTGGCTCAACGACCAGAAGCGGCTGGACATAAGTTTTTTGCCACGGAAACTTCTATGGTGTTGCATCCCCGCAATCCCTATGTACCAACAGTACACTATACCGTCGAGGTCGTTATGCAGAGTTTAATTTGGTATACGACAGGGGAACAGTTTTCGGTCTGCAAACTCAGGGACGAGCGAAATCTATTTTCATGTCTCTAGCACGCTGGGAATATTGCTACGAGCCAGAACCAGGTACGCCTGAAGCACGACTCACGGAAATCTTTCTCCAGCCTCACGATTGGACGAATGAGGCCCTAATAAGTTCGTGAAAAAAGAAAAGCCTTCTCAAGATGAATTGAGAAGGCTTTTCTAAGTATTATCCCTGGCACCGAGCTATTTTTGCGTAGGGCGACCCCTAAACTATCGTTGCCGCAACAGCGTTTCACCTCTGAGTTCGGGAAGGGATCAGTGTGGTTCCACCGCGCAATAGACACCAGGAAAGATTGTAGGGTCAGAAGACCCTGAAGACTGCACAGAAACGCGAAACCAAATGATGTGAGGTCAAGCCCTCGGTCTGTTAGCACGGCTCGGCTACATACATTACTGCACTTCCACCTACCGCCTAAGAACGGGTGTTCTTCCCGTGACCTTACCCACTTACGTGGTGAGAGCACTCATCTTGAGGTGGGCTTCCCACTTAGATGCTTTCAGCGGTTATCCGCTCCGCACTTGGCTACCCAGCGTTTACCGTTGGCACGATAACTGGTACACCAGCGGTGCGTTCCTCCCGGTCCTCTCGTACTAAGGA